>NZ_JBPXMT010000013.1:0-232433 GCF_051842835.1 Microbacterium sp. A93 | reverse complement strand
GCCTGTGGTGACCACGCGGACCGCGTCTTGCGCGTTCTCGGACCGGGCGGCAAGAGACGCGATCTGCAGGCGGGAGTGGTCATCGTTGAGTTGAAAGATCGCGACGACCCGCCCGTCCGCGAGCGTCCAGTCCGTTGCATCGATCTGCCAACACTCGTTCGGGGCCGCATACCGGAACCGGACGTATGAGGTGCGAGGTCGCTTCTTCGGCTGGGCGGTGACGAGCCCGTTACGGGTGAAGATCCGTGCCAGAGTCGCACGTGACGGGGAAGCGATCCCGAGCCGGTTCAGCTCGAACCCGACCGAGATGGGGCCATGGTCCCAGCCCGCCGCTTCCAACCGGGCCCGAGCCTCGATCGCAAGCGCTTCGATCGCCTCAGACGTTTTCCGCGGTGAGGTTCGTGGTCTGCTCGAGCGGGGCATCAACGCCTGCGGGAGGGCGTCCTCCCGCATCCGTCTCCGCGTCGCATAGAACCATTCCCGGGACACCTTGTTCTCCGCGCAGAAACGACTCACCGCCCCGCGCGGCGCATCCGCGGGCCAGGAAGCGATGATCAACCGCAGATCAGTGCGGGAAGAGTCATAAGCCATCCCCTGATCGTGCAAGACCCCGAGAAGTGTCAGGCAGGTCCCGAGACACAACTGTCAGAAAAGCACTGAGACTTCACAGCTCAATTTCTGCCAAAAAACGAGCCACGAGCGCCCACTCGCAACCGAAGGGGTGGTGAGCTAATAGGGTGAGGCGGTGGAGAGAACCCAGCAGCCTGCCGGCGTTGCCTATGCAGGTGGCGCATATCTGCTGTGGGGCGTGCTGCCGCTGTACTTCCTGCTGCTGGTGCCGTCCGGCCCGTGGGAGATCGTCGCCGCACGAGTGCTGTTCTCATTTGTCTTCTGCCTGCTGTTGCTGACCATCGCTCGCGGTTGGCGCCGGATCATCGCGATCATCCGACAGCCTCGACTGCTCGGCTGGACGGCTCTCGCAGGGGCGCTCATCTACGTCAACTGGCAGGTGTTCCTCATTGGGACACTCAGCGGGAATGTCGTTGAGACATCCCTGGGTTACTTCATCAATCCGATCGCCACTGTGCTGCTCGGCGTGTTCGTGCTGCACGAGCGCATTCGCCGGCTCCAGTGGGTCGCGATCGGTATCGCCGTGATCGCCGTCGTCGTGATCATCGTCGCCTACGGTTCGTTCCCCTGGATCGCGCTCTCGCTGACAGCATCCTTCGGGATCTACGGTCTGATCAAGAAGAAGATCGGGCCAGCGGTGGATGCCGTGAGCGGTCTCACCCTCGAATCCTTCTGGCTCCTCCCCGTCGCCGTGGTCCAGCTCATTATCGTCGCGCAGACCACCGGCATCACCTTCGGTACCGAGGGTGCGTGGCACACGTCGCTCATGCTGTTCGCGGGTATCGCCACTGCGGTGCCTCTGCTGCTGTTCGCCGCCGGTGCACGGCGCATCAACCTCACCGTCATCGGGATGATCCAGTTCATGACGCCGATCATGCAGTTCCTGACCGGCGTGCTGATTCTGCACGAGCCGATGCCCGCCGAACGCTGGATCGGGTTCATCATCGTCTGGATCGCGGTGCTCGTTTTCGTCGTCGATCTGCTGATTGCTGCCGGTCGGGGCCGGCGCATCCGCCTTACGCCGATCGCGTGATCGCTCGCTGATCATCCGGTGCGAGATCGCGTGATCGCTCGCCGGGAGATGTCATGATCGCGAAACATTCGGTATCACACCGTTAACGCATCGCAACACACGGATGACGAGTTCGCGTATACGTTTAGGTCACGGACGGCGCCCGAGTCGTTCGGGAATCATGAACTAGCAAGGGAGCAGCATGAGCGTCTTCACACACACGCGCGCGCGGAAGATCCTGGGCGGAATCGCCCTGGTGAGCGCGAGCGCGATTGTCCTGGCCGGATGCAGCGGCGGGGGTACCCCTGCAGACCCGTCGGAAGAGCCGGCGGCGCCCACTGACCGTGAGGCTCTCACGCTCAGTATCGGTACCGTCCTTCCGCAGACTGGCCAGCTCGCCTACCTCGGCCCGCCCGAGGAGGCCGGTGTCGGACTCGCCACCGCAGAAATCAATGCGGCAGACCTCGGTGTCACTGTCGAGGTCGAGTACGGCGACTCGGGTGACCCCGACAACAAGGCGTTCGAGACCACGGTCCCGCGTCTGCTGGACTCGGGTGTCTCCGCGCTGATCGGTGCGGCATCGTCCGGTGTGACGAAGCTGTTCCTCGACCAGGCAGTCAGCGCTGGCGTCATCACCTTCTCGCCGGCGAACACGTCGCCGGACTTCACCGAGTGGCCCGACGAAGGCCTCTACTGGCGCACCGCTCCGAGCGACCTGCTCCAGGGTGAGGTGCTCGCCACCGAGATCGGCCTCGACGGCTACGCGAACCTCGGCATCATCTACCTCAACGACGCCTACGGTTCGGGTCTTGAGGCGTCTCTGACCGAGAACTTCGAGGCTGGCGGCGGCACGGTCGTGGCATCCGAGGCGTACAACGCCAACGACACCTCGTTCGACGCGCAGATCTCGACGATCCTCGCGCAGAGCCCTGACGCTGTTGCCGTGATCGGCTTCGAGGAGACCTCGACGATCGTTCCGGCATTCATCTCGAGTGGTTTCGACGGCAGCAAGTTCTACTTCGTTGACGGCAACACCCAGCAGTGGGGTGCCGACATGCCTGTTTCGATCGAGGGCAGCAAGGGAACTCAGCCTGGCCCCGTACTCGCTGACGACTTCCAGCAGCGTCTGATCGATCAGTGGCAGGAGCAGTCGGGCCTAGAGCTCGTCGACTTCAACTACGCGGCCGAGTCTTACGACGCGGTCGTCCTGCTCGCCTTGGCTTCGCTCGCTGCGAACTCGACGGATGCCACCGAAATTGCAGGCTTCCTGCAGGAGGTTTCCGGCGGCTCAGGCGACGGCGAGAAGTGCGACTCGTTCGAGGCGTGCGCCACGATCATCCTCGATGGTGGAACGGCTGACTACGACGGGTACTCCGGCGCGATCACCTTCGACGACAACGGTGACCCGACGGAAGCAACCATCGGCGTCTTCCAGTACGGCGCAGACAACCTGCACACGCGCATCAACTAATACGCAGTGACGGAAGGGACCGGATGCTTCGGCATCCGGTCCCTTTCCTGTGTGGCGTTCCGCGCGTGGCGGGGGCGGCGCGCCCGCGCCTAGTCCTCGCCCAACGTGCCCAGGTACAAGCCGATGACCTTGGGGTCGTTCAGTAGCTCGCGGCCAGTGCCGGTGTAGGCGTCGTGGCCCTGATCGAGCACGTACCCGCGGTCGCAGATCTGCAGGCATCGTCGGGCGTTCTGCTCGACCATGATCGTCGTGACGCCTGCCTTGTTGATGTCCGAGACACGGATGAACGCATCATCCTGTCTGACCGGCGAAAGACCGGCAGACGGCTCGTCGAGCAGCAGCACAGACGGATCCATCATCAACGCGCGCGACATCGCGACCATCTGCCGCTCACCGCCTGACAGGGATCCTGCCCGCTGCTTCAGGCGTGAGCCCAGCTCGGCGAAGATTCCGGTGACGAACTCCAGCCGCTCACGGTACGCCTTCGGGCGCTGGATGATGCCCATCTGCAGGTTCTCCTCGATGGTCAGCGAGGGGAAGACGTTGTTCGTCTGTGGGACGAATCCGACACCACGTTCCACGAGCTCGTTTGCCTTGAGTCCGACGATGCTCTCACCATTGACATGGATATCGCCACCACGCACCTTCACCTGCCCGAAAATCGCTTTCAGCAGCGTCGACTTGCCGGCGCCGTTCGGTCCGATGATGCCGATCAACTCGCCCTTCGACGCGATGAGGTTGGTGTCGTTGAGGATGTCCACGCCTGGCAGATAGCCAGCCGTCAGACCCTTGACCTCGACCACGATCTCCGACGTGCGTGCCGTGCCCTGCGGCTCGACGGTTACGGGAGTGCTCATGCCTTGTCCTCCTCTGAGCTCTGGATCGCGGCTTCGTGCTCTTCGCGGATCTCCTCAAGCATCTCCGCAGCTGACTCGTCGAGCTCGCCGGAATAACGCCCGGTGACGACGCCGAGGTCGACGTCCTGGTGGCTGCCGAGATAGGCGTCGATCACGGCCTGGTTCTGCATCACCTGGTCAGGAGGTCCCTCCGCGACGACACGGCCCTCGGCCATCACCACGACCCAGTCGGCGATGTGACGCACCATGTTCATATCGTGCTCGACGAAGAGCACGGTCATGCCGAGTTCCTTGAGGTCGAGGATGTGATCCAACAGCGACTGAGTCAGGGCCGGGTTGACGCCGGCCATCGGCTCGTCGAGCATCACCAGGTTCGGGTCTCGCATGAGCGCGCGTGCCATCTCCAGGAGCTTGCGCTGGCCACCGGAGAGGCTGGCCGCGTAGTCCTGCGCCTTGGCATCGAGCTTGAACCGCGCGAGAAGGTCCATCGCCTTCGCCTCGAGCTCCGTGTCCTGCTTGCGCCAGATCGCGGGGATCAAGCTGGGAAGGAATCCCTCACCCTTCTGGTTCGGCGCCCCGAGCTTCATGTTCTCGAGCACCGTCAGCAGCGAAAGCGCCTTGGTGAGCTGGAACGTGCGCACCTGCCCCATTCGCGCCACCTTGAACGACGGGATGCCCGACAGCTGGTGACCGTCGAAGCTCCACTTGCCCGAGTTCGGCTTGTCGAACCCACACAGCAGGTTGAACAGTGTCGTCTTGCCGGCACCGTTCGGCCCGATCAAGGCGGTGATCGCGTGGCGCGGAATCTCCAGGTGCTCGACATCCACGGCGGTGAGACCGCCGAAGCGACGCGTCACGTTGTCGGCGATGAGGATCGGGTCGACCTTCTCGCAACCGACCTCGATCTCACCTTTGTGAAGACCTGTTGTCTTGATGCGCCCGGTGTTCGGCGCCGTGCTTTCGGCGGACGTGTTGTCTGCAGTGTTATTTGACAAAGGTCAGCTCCCTCTTGTTTCCGAGGAGCCCTTGCGGCCGGAAGATGACCAGCAGCATGAGCGCGACTCCGACGATCACGAAGCGGAGGGTGGCCGCCTGGATTGCCGTCATGGGTAGGATTCCCTCCGCTGCCAGGCTCGGCAGTACGCCTTCCAGGAACGCCATGAGAACCCAGAAGATCACTGCGCCCAACGCCGGGCCGAACACTGTCGCCGCCCCACCAAGCAGCAGGATCGTCCACAGGAAGAACGTCAGCGACGTCGTATAACTCGCCGGCACCACAGCGGAGGGGAGCGCGAAGACCGCTCCGCCGAGCCCGCCCATGATTCCACCGATCACCAGCGCCTGCATCTTGTACGAGAAGACGTTTTTACCGAGCGAGCGCACGGCATCCTCGTCTTCACGGATGCCCTTGAGCACGCGACCCCACGGGCTGCGCATCAATGCCCACACCAGGTAGATGCAGACGGCGAGGACGAGAAGTCCGAACACGCGCACCCAGAGCTGGCTGGCGTTGTACGTCCACGGCCCAAAGCCGTAGGTGCCCTCCGGGAAGGGGTTCGCATCGCGGAATCCGGCGTGGTAACCGCCGAGCCCATCGGCCGCGTTGGTGTGCTCCTCGAACGCGGTCGAGGTGAACAGCAGACGCACGATCTCGGCTGCTGCGATGGTCGCGATCGCGAGATAATCCGCACGCAGCCGCAGTGTCGGGATGCCGAGGATGAAGGCGAACACGGTCGACATCACCATGCCGACGATGATGCCCACCCACCACGGGAGGCCGAACGAGAGGATCGAGATCGCGTAGCTGTACGCGCCGATTGCCATGAATCCGGCCATGCCGAAGTTGAGCAGTCCGGCGTAGCCGAAGTGCACGGCGAGTCCGGTGGCAGCGATCGCGTAAGCGATCGTGGTCGGGCTCAGAATCCATGTTGCCGTGTTGCTGAAAATTGCTCCCCAGTCCATCGTCAACCAATCCTCTCTTTACGACCGAGGATGCCCTGTGGTCGGAACAGCAGCACCAGAATAAGGACGGCCAGTGCCCCGACATACTTGAGGTCGGAAGGTAGCCAGAGTGTCGACACCTCAACGAGGAGGCCGACGATGATCGAGCCGATCAGTGCGCCGAAGGCCGTGCCGAGTCCGCCGAGGCAGACCGCGGCAAAGATGAGCAGCAGGATGTGCACGCCCATGTCCCAGCGCACGCCGGGGCGGAAGTACGCCCACAGAATGCCACCGAGCGCGGCGAGCGCGGATGCCAGGATCCATACGATTCGGATCACCCGGTCGACGTTGATGCCGGATGCCGCGGCGAGCGTGGGGTTGTCAGAGATCGCTCGTGTCGCCTTACCGGTGCGGGTCTTCAGCAGCCAGAACGCGACGGCGATGAGGACGACCACACTGATGCTCATCGACATCATGTCGATGACGCTGAGCCTGATCGGGCCCCAGATCGTGATCTTCGGTGCCCCTGCGTTCGGCAGCTGCACGGTGCTGCCGCCGAAGTAGAAGAGGAAGATATAGCGCAGCGCGAAGGAGAAGCCGATGCTGACGATCATGAGCGGAATGATGCCCATGCCTCGTTTTCGCAGCGGCTTCCACAATCCGACATCCATCAGGAGGCCGAATAGTCCACCACAGATCACGACGAGCGGAATGGTCAGCCACATCGGCACGGCCAAGGTGACGCCGAAGACCACGGCCATCACCGCGCCGAACGTGACCATCTCGGCGTGAGCGAAGTTCGTCAGGTTCATGGTGCCGAAGATCAGCGAGACGCCGATCGCGGCAAGTGCGAGCAGAAGCCCGAAGTTGAGGCCGTTGATGATCCGTTCGACGAGTTGGTCGATGAAACTCGTCGTCTCTCGCACACCTTCACCGAGGAAGAGGTTGATGACGACGCGGTTCGTGAGACCGAATTCCACCTCCTGCGAGGCGGAGTCACCTTCGACGATCACACCGTCGGGGAGGGTCGATTCGTCGACCGTCAGCGTGTAGGTGTCCTTCTCCGGCACGTACAGCGTCCAACGACCGCTCTCGTCGGTCGTGGTCGCTGCCTCGAAGCCGTTGCCCTCGATGGAGACAGCCACATCGGGAAGGGGGTCCGTGTTGAAGCGAATCACGCCAGCGAAGAAGTAGTCGGTCACCTCCTGCTCGTCAGCGCCCTCATCGCTGTCCGCGGTTGATGTCTCATTGGTGCCGCTGTCATCACTCTCAGCGAATGCCGCTGGTGCAGCCATGAACAGCATCGTTGCTGCCAGTAACGCGCTCATCAGCGCGATGATCCAGGGCACCGTTCGACGCTTGTGGCTAGTCGTCAGTTCCACGAAACCTCCCTTGTCGTCCCATGGGTGCCGACGCTTCGGGTCGCATCGGCGATGATGAACGACGTTATGAGCGTAATGTGTCGGCTTCGTTTCTGACCAGTGTCCGGTGTGTTGTTATCAAACGGTGGCGCGTTGATGGGGAATTTTTGGAGGCTCTGCACGCTTAGAATTGGTACACCGCTACGCGCCTGCACGAGGAGATTTCATGGAACAGCACGATCCCTTCGGTTTCGTTGGACTCACCTACGACGATGTGCTACTTCTTCCCGGCCATACCGACGTGATCCCCAGCGAGGCTGACACCTCGTCTCGGATCACCCGCCGCATCTCGGTCGCAACCCCGCTGCTTTCCAGCGCGATGGACACCGTCACCGAGAGCCGCATGGCGATCGCGATGGCGCGCGAGGGCGGCATCGGCATCCTTCATCGCAATCTTTCGATCGCCGACCAGGCCACACACGTTGACCGTGTCAAGCGCAGCGAATCCGGCATGATCACCGATCCGATCACGACGACCATCGAGGCCACGGTCGAAGAGGTCGACGAACTCTGCGCGAAGTACCGTATCTCTGGTCTGCCGGTCGTCGATCCCGATGGTCACCTCGTCGGCATCATCACGAACCGCGATATGCGCTTCGTCTCCGGGCGTGAGCGGCAGACGACGTTCGTCAAGGACGTCATGACCCGCGAGAACCTCGTCACTGCGTCGGTGGGTGTCGCCGCGGGTGACGTCATCGCGCTGTTCGCGAAGCACCGGGTCGAGAAGCTGCCGCTGATCGATGACAACGGCAAGCTCGCCGGCCTCATCACCATCAAAGACTTCGACAAGAGCGAGAAGTATCCGCTGGCCACGAAGGATGAGCAGGGTCGCCTGCGCGTCGGCGCCGCGATCGGATTCTTCGGTGACGCGTGGGAGCGTGCCGAGGCGCTGCGCGATGCCGGCGTCGACCTACTCGTCGTGGATACCGCGAACGGCCAGTCCCAGGGCGTCATCGACCTCGTTCAGCGGCTGAAGGCCGACCCGACGTTCGAGCACATCGACATCATGGGCGGCAACGTCGCAACGCGTGAGGGCGCCCAGGCGTTGATCGATGCGGGCGTGGATGCCGTGAAGGTCGGTGTTGGCCCCGGTTCCATCTGCACCACGCGCGTCGTTGCTGGTGTCGGTGTGCCGCAGGTGACTGCCGTCTACGAGGCATCCCTCGCAGCTCGTCCCGCCGGTGTGCCGGTGATCGCCGACGGCGGTCTGCAGTACTCGGGCGACATCGCCAAAGCGCTCGTCGCCGGTGCGGATGCCGTCATGCTCGGCTCGCTCCTCGCCGGAACCGACGAGTCTCCTGGCGAGATCGTCTTCCAGGCCGGCAAGCAGTTCAAGCAGTACCGCGGCATGGGCTCGCTCGGTGCGATGCAGACCCGTGGCAAGCAGACCTCGTACTCGAAGGACCGCTACTTCCAGGCAGACGTGCCGAGTGATGACAAGCTCATCCCGGAGGGCATCGAGGGTCAGGTTCCGTACCGCGGCCCGGTGTCGGCCGTCTCATACCAGCTCGTCGGAGGACTGCGGCAGTCGATGTTCTACGTCGGTGCTCGCACCATCGAGGAGCTCAAGACACGCGGCAAGTTCGTGCGCATTACCGCTGCCGGGCTCAAGGAATCGCACCCGCACGACGTGCAGATCGTCGTAGAGGCGCCCAACTACAAGAAGTAGTTCGATCTGCGAAAGGGGCGGATGCCGCAGCATCCGCCCCTTTCGCGTGTCCGAAGTGCGGCGTAGCGTGCCGGTATGTGCCGGAACATCCATACCCTTCACAATTTCGAGCCAGCCGCGACTTCAGATGAAGTGCAGGCAGCGGCGTTGCAGTACGTGCGGAAGATCGCGGGGGCGACGAAGCCATCGAAGGCGAACCAGGAAGCCTTCGATCACGCCGTCGCCGAGATCGCGCACGTGACGCAGCATCTGCTCGCCGATCTCGTCGCCACGACACCGCCCAAGAACCGCGAGGAGGAGGCGGAGAAGAAGCGCGCACGTGCGATCGCCTCAGGACGCTACGCAGCTTGACCGATGACCGATCGGCGCGACCACAATGTCGCCGTCGATGACTGTCGATGACCTCCCATGACCTCGAATGACATAGGAGGTGCGAGTGAGCGCACTCGCTCGCTACCGTCGCGTCATGACTCTTCTTCAGGACCAGATCGCATCCGTCACTGACGTCACCGCAGCCGAGCGGGCGCAGCGCCTCACCGAGGCGGGAACGACGTGGAACGAACGCATCGCTCGCGACGCCAAGAACGCCGAACTCACGTACAAGGTCGTCGGCCGTGGGATCGGCTCGGTCGCGACCGAGATTCAGGCGGGCACGCACCGTTTCCTCGTCGATGAGCCCGGTGCGCTCGCCGGAGATGATGCGGCCGCGAGCCCTGTCGAGTACGCGCTCGGCGCGCTCGTGTCCTGTCAGGTCGTGGTCTTCCGCCTCTATGCGCAGGCGCTGGGCCTGACCATCGATGAGATCGAAATCACCGCCGAGGGTGACCTGGACGTGCGCAAGCTTTTCGGGATCGACGAGTCAGGGCGGGCGGGCTTTCACGACGTGCGGGTGAAGGTCGACATCACCGGCCCTGACACCGCCGAGCAGTATGAGAATCTGCGCCAGGTCGTCGACGCGCACTGCCCCGTCCTCGACATCTTCTCCCGGCCGGTCCCTACCTCCGGTGCTCTCGCCTGATCGGATTCGCCTGGGACGAGAGACGGGTTGTTCGTGCACGATGAACGCCGGTGTGTACGCCGCGCACGCGGGAAGCACATTGCCGATGGCAGGTAGGCTGGTCTGGTGAGCATGGACATCGAAATCGGCCGAGGCAAGCGCGCACGTCGCGCGTACACGTTCGACGACATCGCGGTGGTACCGTCGCGGCGGACTCGTAACCCCGAGGATGTTTCAACTGCGTGGACGATTGACGCCTACCAGTTCGATACTCCGATCATCGGTGCACCGATGGACTCTGTGGTCAGTCCTCAGACGGCAATCGCGCTCGGCAAACTCGGCGGCATCGGCGTGCTCGACCTCGAAGGCCTGTGGACTCGCTACGAGAACCCGGAGCCGCTGCTGGCAGAGATCGCTGAGCTTCCCGACGCCAAGGCGACAGTGCGGATGCAGGAGCTGTACTCCGAGCCGATCAAACCGGAGCTCATCAAGTCGCGACTCGCGGAGATCCGGGAAGGCGGCGTCACGGTCGCAGGCTCCCTTACGCCGCAGCGCACTCAGGAGCTCTACGACACCGTGGCCGCCGCGGGCGTAGACCTGTTCGTCATTCGCGGCACAACCGTCTCGGCTGAGCATGTCTCCAGCGTCGCCGAGCCGCTGAATCTGAAGAAGTTCATCTACGACCTCGACGTTCCCGTCATCGTCGGCGGCGCTGCCACCTACACGACAGCCCTGCACCTCATGCGCACCGGCGCGGCCGGTGTGCTTGTCGGCTTCGGCGGGGGAGCAGCGTCCACCACTCGCGTGACTCTCGGCATCCACGCGCCGATGGCCACTGCTGTTTCTGACGTTGCCGCTGCGCGTCGCGACTACCTCGACGAGTCTGGCGGGCGCTACGTTCACGTCATCGCTGATGGTGGCGTCGGCACATCTGGTGACATCGTCAAGGCGCTTGCTATGGGTGCGGATGCTGTGATGCTGGGCGTCGCGCTCGCACGCGCAACGGATGCACCCGGCCGTGGCTTCCACTGGGGTCCTGAGGCGCACCACCCGCAGCTTCCTCGTGGCCGCCGCGTTGAGACTCCTGGCATCGCGACGCTCGAAGAGATCCTGTACGGGCCGGCTCCTGTCGCCGACGGCACAGCCAACCTGATCGGGGCTCTCCGCAAGTCCATGGCCACCACTGGATACTCCGATCTCAAGGAGTTCCAGCGGGTAGAGGTCGTACTCGCTCCCTACCACCTGTCCTGACGGGCGCGCACAGCACGTGACGATTCCACAGGAGTTCCCGCCGACCCTCCGCGAGGTCATGCTGCGCGGACGCTGGATTGGCGTACTCCTCGCCTGCCTCGTGGTCGCTGGCGTCTTCGCCTTCCTCGGCCAATGGCAGCTCGAACGTGCCATCAACACCGACCCCGCTCCAGTGGGGATCACGGAAGACGTGCGTCCGCTCGCCGATGTCGTATCCCCGGGCCAGTATCTCCCCGAGCCATACGTCGGCCAGCGAGTGGAGACCACCGGCACCTGGGTCGCTGACGACTTCCTGGTCGTCTCATCGCGCTTCAATGACAATGCCGAGGGTTACTGGGTGACCGGTCAGCTGCGCGTCGCCGAGCGCACCTCGATCGCCGTCGCTGTCGGATGGGCACCAGATCGTGAAACTGCGGATGCCGCGGCATCCGCTCTCGAGAAGGATGCCGCAGGGACGAAGGCGACGATCACAGGTCGCGTCATCTCTGACGAGGGCCCGTCGCTGCCGACCACGGACGATCCGCTGGCGATGACCCGGATGTCCCCGGCGATGCTGCTGAGCCAGTGGCATGACATCGAGGAACTGTCGGTGTACCGTCCGTATCTTGCTTCAGTGGATGCTTCGGAGGGGCTGGTCGACATCGTCTCGCCCGCTCCGGAAGAGCTCGCAACGGTCAACTGGCTGAACGTCTTCTACGCCATCGAATGGGCCGTCTTCGCCGGCTTCGCTTTCTACATCTGGTATCGCCTGGCGAAGGACCGCTGGGAGATCGAAGTCGAAGAGTTCGAGGAACGCGCAGCCGTCGCTTCCTGACGTCAAGGATGACGCTCGGGTTACTGATCGGCAAACACCATTGAGAGTGTCGGATCCGCTCAGTATGCTCACGAACATGTGCGTGCGCTGTGAGCGCCCACATCGGCAGTTTCACGAGAGCTGCCGTTCGTGTCGACGAGGAGAGTCACCGATGATGTCAGCCCCAGACGGCAGGAACCTCCGGGCTTCTGTTTCGCACAGTAGAGGCAGGGGCCGCATCGGCACCCTTGCTGCAACGTGCGTTGTTGCTCTCGGCGCCAGCGCCCTGATCGCAACGCCCGCCTTCGCCAATGCGTCAGGCACGGGCCTGGTCATCAACGAGGCGTACCTCTCTGGGGGGAGCACGGGTGCTGCGTTCAAGAACAAGTTCGTCGAGCTCTACAATCCGACTTCGGCTCCGATCACTCTCGACGGCCTGTCGTTGCAGTACCGCTCCGCGACGGGAACCGGCAACTTCAACGGGGTCGCGGCGCTCACCGGCGTCGTTCCGGCAGGCGGCTACTTCTTGGTGCAGGGCAACAGCAACGGTGCGAACGGCGCCGAACTGCCGAACCCGGATGCCATCACCACTCTGACTCCGAGCGGCACCAACGGTACGCTTGCGCTCGTCGAGGGCACCGCCGCCGTCAACCTCACCCCTGGGTCGGTCGCAGGCTTCGACGGCGTCGTCGACCTTCTCGGCTACGGCACCTCGAACACGTTCGAAACTGCCGCAGCGACACCGCCGGCTGGCAACACCGATGTGAAGTCACTGAATCGCACCGACGGCGTCGACACCGACGACAACCGCACAGACTTCACCCTGTCTGCCACGATCACCCCGCAAGGCTCCGGCGCCACAGATCCGGACCCGGACCCGGACCCCGATCCCGATCCGGGCACCGACCCGGTTGCGGTGTCGATCGCTGAGGTGCAGGGCACTTCCGATGTCTCGCCGCTGAACGGCCAGACCGTGATCGTCGAGGGTATTGTCGTCGGTGACTACCGCGTCGGCGGCTACAAGGGAATCTCGATCCAGACCGCGGGCAGCGGTGGAGACACGGATGCCACCCCCGGAGCATCCGATGGCGTCTTCGTGTTCCTGGACAATCTCACTCCGACACTCGCGATCGGTGACCTGGTCTCGGTCACCGGCGCCGTCAGCGAGTACTTCGGCCAAACGCAGATCTCTCCGGCATCCGTCGACGTCATCACCACTGGCTTCGGCGTTCCTACAGCCACTCCGCTGCCGGAAACCGTGGTCGGTGCCGACCGCGAGGCCTACGAGAATATGCTCGTGGCTCCCAGCGGCACTTACCGCCTGGCATCCAGCCACCAGCTTTACAACTTCGGCACGCTCTGGCTGAACCCGGGCGAGCTGAACGTCAAGAGCACCGAGACGACCCGTCCCGGCCCCGATGCTGACGCCATCGCGAGCGCGAACCGTGCGGATCGCATCCTCCTCGATGACGGCTGGAACTCGCAGGTCACAAGCGGAGCGCACACCGGCGAGCAGCCCTACTTCACCACCGACACCACGGTGCGAAACGGTGATGTCGTCGACTTCGCTGAGACCGGCTATGTGCTGCAGTACGGCTTTGACGACTGGCGCCTACAGCCAGTCATCGCGATCGACGACGCGAGCGACGCGACGTACAAGGCGACGTTCACGACCGAGAACCCGCGTACGGATGCAGCCCCAGAGGTTGGCGGCGATGCACAGATCGCAGCGTTCAACGTCTTCAACTACTTCACGACGTTGCAGAGCGAGAGCAGTAACGCGCGAGGCGCCAAGACTGCCGCGCTGTTCGAGATCCAGAAGTCGAAGATCGTCACCGCGATCAACGGTCTGGATGCCGAGATCGTGGCGCTTATGGAGATCGAAAACTCCATCCACTTCGGCAAGCCCGTCGACACGGCCGTCGCGGATCTGGTCGCAGGGCTCAACGAAGATGCCGGCTCTGACGTCTGGGCGTACGTGCCGACTCCGGCTGCGCTACTGACCACCGACACCGACGTGATCACCAATGCGATCATCTACAAGACGGATGCCGTCACCCCGGTGGGAGACAGCACCACAGTGGTCGACGAGACGGTGTGGGGAAACGCCCGCGAGCCGATCGCACAGGCCTTCGATATCGACGGAAAGACTGTTTCGGTCGTCGCCAACCACTTCAAGTCAAAATCTGGTGACGGCGCGGAGCCCGCGGATGGTCAGGGCCACTTCAACGCCGACCGCGTGAAGCAGGCGCAGTCGCTGCTGGCCTTCACCGAGACGCTGGCAGAGACCAGCGGCAGCGAGGACATCCTGTTGCTCGGCGACTTCAACGGGTACAGCATGGAAGACCCGATCGATGTGTTCGCGCAGGCCGGTTGGACCGACCTGGTGCCTGCCGCCGATGCCGGTTACACGTACACGTTCGACGGTGAGCTCGGCTCACTCGATCACGCGATCGCCTCGCCATCGCTCGCCCAATCGGTGACCGGCACCGGCGTGTGGGGCATCAACTCTGCAGAGTGGAGCGACCGCGGCTACGCGTTCGGCGCGGTCGAGGCGGGCACGCCCTTCCGATCCAGCGACCATGACCCGGTGATCGTCGGCGTCTCCAGCGAGATTCCGCCGGTGAGCATCGACATCGTCACGATCAACGACTTCCACGGAAGGATCGAGGCCGACGGTGTCGCGGCGGGTGCTGCGGTTCTCGCGGGCGCCGTGCAATCGGTGCGTGATGCGAACGCGAACACGGTGTTCGCGGCGGCCGGTGACCTCATCGGCGCATCCACCTTCACCTCGTTCATCAACGACGACAATCCGACGATCGATGCGCTCAACGCGGCAGGGCTCGATGTGAGCGCAGCTGGCAACCACGAGTTCGACCAGGGCTGGGAAGACCTGGAGGGTCGCGTGCAGGATCGTGCGGACTGGGAGTACATCTCCTCGAACGTGTTCGTCACCGAGACCGGTGAGACCGCTCTTGCTCCGGCGTGGGTGACTGAGATGGACGGCGTGAATGTCGGTTTCATCGGCGCCGTGACGGAGGAGCTTGGTTCGCTGGTTTCGCCGGAGGGTATCGCTGATCTCGAGGTGCGCAGCATCGTTGATTCGGTGAATGCCGTTGCCGACGATCTCACCGATGGGGATGCCACGAACGGTGAAGCCGACGTGCTGATTCTCCTTGTGCATGAGGGCGCGACGTCGACCGACATCGCTAGCATCACACCGGAATCTGCACTCGGCGAGATCGTCGCGGGTGTGGATGACAGTGTGAGCGCGATCGTCTCGGCGCACACGCACCTCGCGTACAACCACGTCGTCGATGGCCGTCCGGTCATTTCGGCGGGGCAGTACGGCGAGAACTTCGGGCTGATGAACCTGCAGGTCGATCCCGAGTCGAAGGAGCTCATCTCGATCACCAACGAGATCAAGCCCCTCACGAAGTCCGAGAAGGACCCGGTCACCGGTAAGGTCACCGTCACGCCGCTCTACGACGCCGACGGTGACGTGCAGAAGATCGTCGACGCGGCCAAGGCCGAGGCTGACGTGCTGGGCGCGGAGCCGGTCGGTGCGATCACCGGTGACTTCAACCGGGCGCGTCAGAGTGACGGTTCGGAGAACCGCGGTGGCGAGTCGACGATCGGAAACTTCGTCGCCGACGTGCACAAGTGGGCGACGGGTGCGGAGATCGCGATCATGAACCCGGGCGGCATCCGCGCGAACCTCGCGTACGCCTCGTCCGGAGCATCCGACGCCGACGGTAACGTGACATTCCGCGAAGCGGCGACGGTGCAGCCGTTCGCCAACACGCTCGTCACGCTTGACCTCACCGGTGCGCAGCTGAAGAGCGTGCTGGAGGAGCAGTGGCAACCGGAAGGGTCAAGTCGTCCATTCCTGAAGCTCGGAGTCTCGGAGGGCCTGCAATACACCTATGACCCGACGGCAGCGGCAGGGGAGCGGATCACCTCGATCACCCTGAACGGTGAGCCGATCGACCTCGCGGCGTCATACCTCGTCGCCGCGAACTCGTTCCTCGCAGCAGGTGGAGACAACTTCTTCACCTTCGCCGAGGGCACGAACAAGGCTGACACCGGCAAGATCGACCTCGCGTCGATGGTCGACTGGTTCGACGCCAACGGCACGGCGACGACCGATCTCGCCCAGCGCGCGGTCGGTGTGACACTGAGCGCACCGGATACCGACGGCTACAGTGCCGGCGATCAGGTCACGATCGATCTCTCCTCGCTGGCGTTCAGCGCGGGCGAGACAGTGCCGGCCGAGGTCTCGGTCTCGCTCGGCAACATCGCACTCGCCACGGGCGCGATCGATGCGGCCATCCTCGACACCACCGACGAGGTCGGACGCGCGAGCCTGACGTTCGCGGTTCCGGATGGCGTGATCGGCGAGCAGCAGCTCACCGTGACCGCCGGGCAGACGAGCGTCCAGGTGCCGTTCACTGTCACCGGTGAGAATGGCGGAGGAGAGTTCATCGGCACCATCGAGGTCGCCGCGAAGACGGTGAGCGCGGGCAAGAAGCTCACGGTGACCGGCATCGACTTCGAGCCCGGTGAGATCGTGACAATTACGCTCGAGTCGAGGAAGGGCAAGATCCTCGAGCTGGGTACCGCTTCGGTGAACGAGGACGGCACCTTCACCAGTGCGGTCACGGTCCCGAAGAGCGCGGATGCCGGAAAGCACACGGTCATCGTCGCCCAAGAGGACGGTGATCAGGCCACCGGCACCGTCACCGTCAACCGAGGCAAGGTCGGCGGCATCGTGCGTGACATCCTCGACTGGCTGTGGGACATCATCGGCGGCTGGTTCTGAGGCTGGACTGAGGCTGGGCTGAGCAGGAGGCCGTCGGGAGTGATCCCGGCGGCCTTCGTCGTGCGCACGCTCGCCACCGTGGCGGATCACGCCAATCGGAGAAGACCATTGAGGATGTCGGCGGTTAGCCATAGGCTCACAATCGGGCGCCTCTTTCACACGCTGACGTGCGACTGCGGTGTTGCCTCTTCGTGTGCCTCACGATGGCGTGCGAAGTCTTTCCTGTCGACGTCGAGGAGAACCACCGAATGATGTCCGTCCCTGTCGGTGCAGTGCAACGCATCGGATCGTCCCACCCACACCGACGAGGACGCCTTGCGGCACTCGCCGCCACCGCGACTGCAGCGCTCGCCTTCGGCGGGCTGGTGGTCGCCCCGGCCTACGGGGCCGAGCAGACCATCGCCGAAGTGCAAGGCACGGGTGCGTCGTCGCCGTTTGACGGAGAGACCGTCACCGTCGAGGGCATCGTCACCGGCGACTACCGCGTCGGCGGCTACAAAGGAATCTCCATCCAGACCGCGGGCAGCGGTGGAGACACGGATGCCACACCCGGAGCATCCGACGGCATCTTCGTATTCTTCGACCTGCTGGCCCCCACGCTGGAGATCGGCGATCTCGTCTCGGTTACCGGCATCGTCACCGAGAACTTCGGACAGACCCAGATCTCGCCCTCGACGGAGCAAGAAGTCACCGTCCTCACTGCGGGAGTCGGCGTTCCTGCTGTCACCCCGCTTCCCGATACCGTCATCGGCGCAGACCGCGAGGCCTACGAGAACATGCTGGTGGCGCCCACCGGCACCTACCGGCTGGCATCCAGTCATCAGCTTTACAACTTCGGCACGCTCTGGCTGAACCCGGGCGAACTGAACGTCAAGAGCACCGAGACCACTCGTCCCGGCACCGATGCCGACGCGATCGCCGATGAGAACCGTGCCGAGCGCATGCTGCTCGACGATGGCTGGAACTCGCAGGTCGTCAGCAACGCGCACCCGGGCGAGCAACCGTACTTCACAACCGGCACGACCGTGCGCAACGGCGACCTCGTCACGTTCGCAGAGACCGGTTATGTGCTGCAGTACGGCTTCGACGACTGGCGGCTGCAGCCAGTGATGGCAATCGACGACTCCAGCGACGCGATATACAAGGCGACGTTCACAGCCGAGAATCCGCGCAGCGATGCGGCCCCCGAAGTCGGCGGCGATGCGCAGATCGCAGCATTCAACGTCTTCAACTACTTCACGACCCTGGGCAGCGAGAATTCGGAAGCCCGTGGTGCGGCGAACTCCGAGAAGTTCGCGATCCAGAAATCCAAGATCGTCACCGCAATCAACGGGCTGGGGGCAGACGTCGTCGCGCTGATGGAGATCGAGAACTCGATTCACTTCGGCAAGCCGGTGGACACCGCCGTCGCTGACCTGGTCGCGGGACTCAACTCCGCGGCAGGTGCGGACGTCTGGGCGTACGTGTCGACTCCGGCCGCGCTCGTCGACACCGCCACGACGGATGTCATCACCAACGCGATCATCTACAAGACGGATGCCGTCACCCCGGTCGGCGACAGTGCCACCGTCGTCGATGAGACCGTGTGGGGTAACGCGCGCGAGCCCATCGCGCAGACCTTCGACATCGACGGCAAGCTCGTCTCGGTCGTCGCCAACCACTTCAAGTCGAAGTCACCGCCGGAAGACGGTGGAGATGAGCCCGCCGACGGCCAGGGGTTCTTCAACTCCGACCGCGTCGCGCAGGCGAACTCGCTGCTCGGCTTCACGCAGACGTTGGCAGAGACCAGCGGCAGCGATGACATCCTGCTGCTCGGCGACTTCAATGCGTACGCGCAGGAAGACCCGATCAACGTCTTCGCCCAGGCGGGTTGGACCGACCTCGTGCCGGCGCACGCCGCAGGCCAGTACACGTACACGTACGAGTGCGAGCTCGGCTCGCTCGACCACGCGATCGCCTCGCCATCGCTCGCTGCGTCGGTCACCGGCACCGGCGTCTGGACGATCAACTCTCCGGAGTGGAGCGACCGCGGATATGCCTTCGGTGCTGCCGAGTCCGGCACGCCGTTCCGATCCAGCGACCACGATCCGGTGATCGTCGGCGTCTCCAGTGAGATTCCGCCGGTGAGCATCGACATCGTCACGATCAACGACTTCCACGGTCGCATCGAGGCCGATCGTGCATCTGCCGGTGCCGCTGTTCTCGCCGGAGCGGTGCAGACCGTGCGCGACGCAAACCCGAACACGGTGTTCGCGGCGGCCGGTGACCTCATCGGAGCATCCACCTTCACCTCGTTCATTGCCGATGACAACCCGACGATCGATGCGCTCAATGCCGCAGGGCTCGATGTGAGCGCAGCCGGCAATCACGAGTTTGACCAGGGCTGGGAAGACCTGCGCGACCGCGTGCAGGACCGTGCGGACTGGGAGTACATCTCCTCGAACGTGTTCGTCACCGAGACCGGTGAGACCGCTCTTTCTCCGGCATGGGTGACTGAGATGGACGGCGTGAATGTCGGCTTCATCGGCGCCGTGACGGAGGAGCTCGGCTCGTTGGTCTCGCCGGAGGGTATCGCCGATCTCGAGGTGCGCAGCATCGTCGACTCGGTGAATGCCGTCGCCGACGATCTCACCGATGGGGATGCCACGAACGGCGAAGCCGACGTGCTGATTCTCCTTGTGCATGAGGGTGCGACCTCGACCGACATCGCCAGCATCACACCGGAATCTGCACTCGGCGAGATCGTCGCCGGTGTCGATGACAGTGTGAGCGCGATCGTCTCCGCGCACACGCACCTCGCGTACAACCACGTCATCGACGGCCGCCCGGTCGTTTCGGCGGGTCAGTACGGTGAGAACTTCGGGCTGATGAACCTGCAGGTCGACGCAAAGTCGAAGGAACTGATCTCGATCACCAACGAGATCAAGCCACTCACCGAAGACGACGTCGCGCTGTACCCCGCGGTTCAGAGTGTGCAAGACATCGTTGATGCGGCAACCGCCGAGGCGGACGTGCTGGGAGCTGAGCCGGTGGGTGAGATCACCGCCGACTTCAACCGGGCACGTCAGAGCGACGGTTCAGAGAACCGCGGTGGCGAATCTACAGTCGGCAACTTCGTCGCCGATGTGCACAAGTGGTCGACCGGGGCAGACATCGCGTTGATGAACCCCGGTGGTATCCGTGCAGACCTGACCTTCGCCTCGTCTGGAGGAAACGACGCCGACGGCAACGTGACGTTCCGCGAAGCGGCGACGGTGCAACCATTCGCCAACACGCTCGTCACGCTCGACCTCACCGGTGCGCAGCTGAAGAGCGTGCTGGAGGAGCAGTGGCAGCCGGCGGATTCGAGTCGTCCGTTCCTGAAACTGGGGCTGTCGGAAGGTCTGCAGTACACCTATGACCCGACGGCAGCGGCAGGGGAGCGGATCACCTCGATCACGTTGAACGGCGAGGCGATCGACCTCGCGGCGTCATACCTCGTGGCGGCGAACTCGTTCCTCGCGACGGGTGGAGATAACTTCTTCACACTGGCTGAAGGCACGAACAGGGCGGATACCGGCAAGATCGACCTCTCCTCGATGGTGGAGTGGTTCGACGCCAACGGCACCGCGACGCCTGACCTCGCACAGCGCGCGGTTGGTGTGACGGTGAGCGCAGCGGACGCCGACGGATTCAGCGCCGGTGAAGAGGTCACAATCGACCTCTCATCGCTGGCGTTCAGCGGCGGAGAAGCAGAACCGGGCGACGCCACCGTCTCGCTGGGGGACGCCGTGCTCGCCACTGGCGCCGTCGATTCCACGATCGTCGACACCACCGACGAAGCGGGTCGTGCCAGCCTGACATTCACCGTTCCGGAGGACGTGTTCGGCGCCCAGATGCTCACCGTCGCGACTGCGGCGTCGGGTACAAGCGTGCAGGTGCCGATCGTGTTCGCTGACGCGCCTGCGGCTCCGGGCAACATCACTCTCGGGGCGACCTCGGTTGCAGCCGGTGGCACGGTTGACGTCAGCGGCGAAGGCTTTGACGCCGGCCTCGAGCTGGTGCTGGAGCTGCGATCCACGCCGGTGCAGGTCGGTACCGTGACCGTCGCAGATGACGGCACGTTCCGCACCACCATTACCGTGCCGAAGAACACCGCGGCCGGCGAACACACTCTCGCCGCGATTCAGCCGAACGGCGCGGAAGCCACTGCGACGCTGACCGTCACTGCGGCGCCCGGTGGCAGCGGTCAGCTGCCGACGACCGGTGCGGATTCCACCCCGTACATCGTCATGGCAGTAGTCCTGCTGCTGCTCGGTGTCGGGTTCCTGGTGTTCCGTCGCCGTCGCCGCGTGGACGAGAACGCCGACGAGTAAACGCAGCGCAGCTCGCGCGAGTATGAAGGCCGTCGGGAGTGATCCCGACGGCCTTCGTGGCGTGGCGACCACCTGCGCCACCTCGACAGGTTCACCAGGATCGGGCAGCCCGCTCCCAGAGGAAGGCACCGGGTGCGGCTGACCGCCCAGCTCGGCCTGCAGCTGAGCGCGAGCGGCATCCGCGTAATCTGGCCTGGTCAGCGCGACCAGGCCATCGCCCTACGCGTGACCGAGACTGCTGCAGACCCCGGGTAGAATGGACTTCATGCGTGAACCGAAAGCTGCCTCCTTCCCGAAGATCCGCGGGGCGCTGAAGTTCTACCAGGTTGCGTCGATCATCACCGGCGTCATGCTGCTTCTGCTGCTGACCGAGATGATCCTGAAGTACAGCCCCATCCACGTCGAGCTCTTCGCCGGCGGATCGGGTGGTCTGCTCTGGTTCGCCGACGTGATCGTGGGGGACGGATGCCAGTGGTATTCGCTCTTCGTCCCGGGGGGCATGGGCTGCGAGCTCATCTCGGTGGGCGATGGCACGAACCTCTCACTGCTGATCCTCGTCGCGCACGGCTGGTTCTACGTTCTCTACTTGTTCGCCATCTTCCGACTGTGGAGCCTGATGCGCTGGTCGTTCATCCGCTTCATCACGCTCGCGCTCGGTGGCGTCATCCCGGCCCTCTCCTTCGTCATGGAGATCAAGGTCTCGCGCGAGGTCAACGCCTACCTCGTATCCCGCGAAGCAGCAATCGCTGCAGAAGCCGCATCTGCACAATCCCAGGAGGCAGCGCGATGAGCGCCGACACCGCCCAGCGTCCCGTCCTTGTCGTCGACTTCGGCGCCCAGTACGCACAACTCATCGCGCGCCGCGTGCGCGAAGCCGGCGTCTACAGCGAGGTCGTGCCGCACACGGTCAGCGCCGCAGAGATCAGCGAGAAGAACCCGGTCGCACTGATCCTCTCCGGTGGGCCGTCATCGGTCTACGAAGAGGGCGCACCCGCGCTTGATAACGCGATCTTCGATCTCGGCATCCCCACTCTCGGCATCTGCTACGGCTTCCAGGTCATGGCGCGCGCACTCGGTGGCGAGGTCGCGAACACCGGCCTTCGCGAGTACGGCGCGACGGATGCTGCGCTCACCGGCGACGGTGGCGTGCTGCTCGGCGGACTGCCGAACACCCAAAACGTATGGATGAGTCACGGCGATCAGGTCGCCAAGGCGCCCGAGGGCTTCGAGGTGCTCGCATCCACGGCGGACACTCCGGTCGCCGCGTTCGGCAGTGCCGAGAAGTGCTTCTACGGTGTGCAGTGGCACCCCGAGGTCAAGCACTCCGACCACGGCCAGGCCGTCATCGAGAACTTCCTGCACAAGGCTGCGGGCCTCTCCGCAGACTGGAACAGCGGCAACGTCATCGAAGAGCAGATCGCCCGCATCCGCGAGCAGGTCGGCTCGGCTCGCGTGATCTCGGCGCTGTCCGGCGGCGTTGACTCGGCTGTTTCGACGGCGCTTGTACACAAGGCGATTGGTGACCAGCTCACCGCCGTCTTCGTCGACCACGGTCTCCTGCGCAAGGGCGAGCGCGAGCAGGTTGAGAACGACTACGTCGCATCCACGGGTGTGCGCCTGATCACGGTGGATGCCGCAGACACGTTCCTCGGTCATCTCGCTGGCGTCAGCGATCCAGAGCAGAAGCGCAAGATCATCGGCCGCGAGTTCATCCGTGCGTTCGAGAAGGTGCAGCTGGATCTCGTCGCTGAAGCGAAGGCTTCCGGCGAGCCGGTGAAGTTCCTCGTGCAGGGCACTTTGTACCCTGACGTCGTCGAGTCCGGTGGGGGCACCGGAACAGCGAACATCAAGTCGCACCACAACGTCGGCGGTCTTCCTGAGGATCTCGACTTCGAGCTCATCGAGCCGCTGCGCACCCTCTTCAAGGACGAGGTGCGCCAGATCGGCCGTGACCTGGGCCTTCCCGAAGCGATCGTCGGGCGGCAGCCCTTTCCGGGGCCAGGCCTCGGCATCCGCATCGTGGGTGAGGTCACCGCTGACCGTCTCGAGATTCTGCGCGAGGCCGACGCCATCGCCCGCGAGGAGCTGACCAAGGCTGGTCTCGACAGCGAGATCTGGCAGTGCCCCGTTGTGCTGCTCGCCGACGTTCGCTCAGTGGGTGTGCAGGGCGATGGTCGCACTTACGGTCACCCGATCGTGTTGCGCCCGGTCTCCAGCGAAGACGCGATGACGGCCGACTGGACCCGCCTGCCGTACGACGTGCTGGCGAGGATCTCCAATCGCATCACGAACTCGGTGCGCGACGTGAACCGTGTGGTGCTGGATGTCACGTCCAAGCCGCCGGGGACCATCGAGTGGGAGTAGGACTATGAGCGGAGCCAGCGACGGTTCCGTGCTGCCGGATGCTGAGTACCTCGTACTCGCCAGCCGGCTCATCCCCGATCTGGACGGCGGTTTCACAATCGCCGTGCTCCGTCGTGCGCGGGATATGGCTGCGGCCGGTGCACGCGTCCGCGTTCTCACCGTAGATCCTGGAACCGCTGAGGATCACGACGCGCACCGTGCCGAGTGGCGCCGCCGCGGCCTGCTGCCGGATGGCGTCGAGCTGCGCAATCTCTTCGACGATGCCAGAGCAGATTCCGGGTGGCTGCGTGCCGCGGCTGTTCTGCTCGGCGCGGACGGCATCGGCGACGTTGGTGAGCGACGCGTCATTTTGGATGCTGCCGGGCACACGGTGCTGGAGCTTCCTGTCATCGCCGGCGACCCGAACTGGCATCTGAGTGAAGCGCCGGTCATCGTCTGGGACGCGGACGGACCCATCGGTTCGTTGGCTGGTTTCGGGGCGCTCTACCGGGCTTGGGTGAACGCCGTCAGCTCGGTTTCAGATGGTGCCCCGGTTGTGATCTGCGAAGCGCGTCAGGTCGGCGAGCTGCTCGTCGCCAATGCGGCGCCGTTGCTGCATCCTGCCGTGCGTGTGTTGCACGCCACGCATGCCTGCCATGTGCAGGCGCCGTATCACTGGGATTCGCCGATGGATGCCGCCTGGACGCGGTGGCTCGCTATCGCCGAACGCTTCGACGGCGTGCTCTGGCTCACTCCCTCTCAGCAGGCGGATGTGGAACGGCGCATCGGGTCGAGCATCCGGTCTGCGGTCGTGCCGCACCCGGTACCGGTCACCGGTTCGAACGATCCTGTGCCGGGTCGCTTGGCGATGATGTGCTCGCTCATTCCTCGCAAGCGCGTCGACCATGCGATCCGCGCGATGGAGCGTGTTCGTCAGGTCGTGCCGTCGGCGCGGCTGCATGTGTATGGCGGGGGAGGTTTGCGCGACGCGCTGGAAAAGCTGAGCGTTGAGCATGGCGTCTCCAAGGATGTTGTCCTCCACGGGCACATGGCTGATCTTGAGGATGCGTGGAGCGAAGCGGATGCCTTCGTGCTGACGAGCGCGAACGAGGGCCAGGGGCTGGTTGTGCTCGAAGCGCTCGGACACGGGGTTCCCGTCGTGTCCTATGACATGCCATATGGGCCGGGGGACACCCTTGCCCATGGTGGTGGCATCCTGGTGCCTGACGGCAACATTGATGCTCTCGCATCCGCACTGATCGAAGTGATCGGCGCCCGTGATCGCCGGACCGTCCTCGCCACTGAAGCGCGCTCAGCTGCCGCGACGATGGATCCGGCAGCATCCATGGCGGCGCTCGGCGCTGCGGTATGGGATGCCCTCAGTGCCCCTGTGTCGCGCCCTGGGCGCTGAGCTCTCTTCTTTCGCGTGCACGGATCTCGCAGAACAACACGAATCTCGCAGATTTTTCGGCGATTTCTGCGTAATTAGTGCTGTTCTGCGAGCAGCCGGGAGGCTTCATGTGCTTCTTCTCGGGCAGCGGATGTGTTCAAGCGCGACGTAGTGTTCTGGACATGGACAGTAACGAGGACACGGAGCAAGATCGGCAGCCGAAGGGAAGCCGGGTCGGGTACGGCCTCGTGCTCGGTCTCTTCATCGGCGCTGCGCTGGGGCTTATGGTAGACAACCTCGCGTTTGGGGCAGGTATTGGACTCCTCGTCGGGATCGTGGTCGGAAGTCTCCTCGATGCCCACGAAAACAGCAGCGAGGAGCAACTCATCGAAGCCCTCAGAATGAGGTTGCGGGCGCGGGCCCAGACTGGGATGATGCTTGCCTGCGAGAGGGCACGGGAGGTCGAGAGATGCGAGATGGTGCGGCCGGTTCGATCTGGTTCCGCGCACTGTCGAGCGGGGATGCCGCCCTGGTGCACGACTTGCATGGGGATCCGATGACGAATGCGCACAATCCACTGGGCGCCTCACCGGACCTCCTTGCGAGCGAGAGGATGCTCGAGAACTGGTTGCAACACCGGATGGATCACGGTTTCGGCTACGAACTGGCCTTCGAGGGCAACCGACTTGCCGGGATCTGCGGCGCTCGACGTGATCTCTGGCTCAATATGCCGGTCATCAATCTCTACTGGCGTCTCCTCCCCGACTTCTGGGGAAAGGGACTCGCGGCCGATCTTGGTCGGCACGCTCTGGACATTGCGCGCTCAGCGACGCCCCTGGTCGATGAGCTGACCGTGGCGAGGATGCTGCCTGGAAACGCGGTTTCTGTGCGCGTGGCCGAGAAACTCGGCCTCACCCGCCGCAGCGACCTGGACGGCGAGGCTCACGGCGCGCACTGGATCCTGTATGCGGACAGCGGCCTGGTCCCGTAGCTCGGTTGGCGGCGACGGACTGCACGCAGGGAAGCTTCGCGCAGGAAGCGTCGCGTTGGTCTGCGGATCCCCGCACTCACGGCCCTTCTGCAAGAATCGGCTCATACCCGACATATCCCTTGTGAGCGGAGCCGTCGGCCCCGTCGTGAGGAGTGTCATGGGCCATCGACCTGACGACGCTGAGGCGTGGTTTACCTCCGAGGTCGCGGCGCATCTTGATTCGCTCTATCGCTATTTTCTGCGGCGTGCAGTCAAGCAGGATGCCGACGATCTGACTGCCGAGGTGTTCGAGATCGCGTGGCGTCGACGTGACGATATTCCCGCAGAGTGGATCTTGCCTTGGCTGTATCGTACGGCGGCTTATGTGCTCGCTAACCATCGGCGCCGGGCACACGTTGTCCCGCTGCATCTCACGGATACGCCCATCGATGGTGACCATGCGCAGCGGATCGCCGACCGCGATGAGCTCGTGCGGGCTCTCGCCGGGTTGTCGGAGCGTGATCGTGACATCTTGCTTCTGCACGCGTGGGAGGGGCTGACCGGCACCGAGCTCGCCGAGGCACTCGGGATATCTCGATCCGGCGCGCAGGCTGCTCTTTCGCGTGCTCGGGGTCGGTTGCGAGAGCTGTGGACGCCGTTGATGCAAGATCGCGGCTCGCTCTGACATTGACCAAGTGAGACGGATGCTGTGAGGAGACGAGGGCACACCATGCACGAACCATTCGCTGACGATGACATTCGCGCGGTACAGGCCGCGGATCCGGCCGAGGGTGCCGTAGCCTCGGCTGCGCTGCGTGCTCGGGTCGCCGGCATACCCGCTGTCGCCCGCACAGTGCCGGTCCGGCGCGGACGCCGATGGCTCGTTCCTATCGCTGCTGCGGGGATGGTCCTCGCTGCGATCGGTGGCGGCTACATCTGGGGCACAGGCGGGATCCACTTCGGCCCGGCGCCGGTACTGCTTGCGGTGGAGACCGGGGCGCCGAATGACCCGGCAGCGCCCATCGAACTCGGTGACGCAGGCAACGGGTCTGGGGTTGGCGGTGCCGAACTCCAGGTCGGGGCTCAAGCCAACGCGATGCCCGGGTTCGGCTGGTGGGGCTATCCCAACCGTCATCGCTTCATCGTGCCTGCCTTCGACCCGTCTCCGTCGCAGGCGAAGGTGTTTGCCGTCGATGCGGGCGTGCAATATTCGGCGGAGGACGCTGCACGCATGGCGAGTGTGCTCGGCGTCACGGGGGAAGTGCGCGCGAACGAGTTCGGTGGTGGATGGGTCCTCGGCGATTATTCGGGTGCCTACTTCGATCTGTCGGTGTGGGGGACTGCGAGCTTCAACGGTGGCATCCTCGATCCCGTGGTGGTCTGCGAAGACGCCGCCACCGCGTTGCATGGCCGCGAAAAGCTCAATGATGACGGCACATGGGCCTTCGGCCAGGAGATGATCCGGTGCATGGCTGACACGCCTTTGCCTTCTGATGAGCTGGTGCACGAATCCGTCACCCTTTTCCTCGCCGCGATCGGCCTCGATGAGGATGCCGTTGAGATCACCGCGGTGCCGGATGATGCGGGACGAAACGTCACGGTGACGGCGGCCAGGATCGTGGAGAACAACGTGACCGAGATCGCGGCTCACGTCACAGTCTCGGCGCAAGGGATCATGAATGCATCCGGTCCGATTGGGGAGGTGGTCTCGCTCGGCGAGTACCCGATCGTGAGCCACGCAGAGGCGGCGGCGCGCCTCAACGATCCCGCATTTTCACCGCGACTCGTATCGGCGCCAGACCAGATCGCAGACCCCGGTGAATACATACCGCCCACGGCTCCGGCCAAGGTTCCCGACGCCGGATCCGCAGTGCCATGGAGGATCGATGAACACGAGATCGTGTCGGCACGACTGGGACTTGCACTGCTCAACGGCGAGAACGGTGAGCAATATCTAGCTCCCACGTACGAGTTCACCGCAGCCGACGACACCGTATGGAGCGTCGTCGCGCTCGCAGAAGATGAACTCGACACGACAACGACCGCGCGGGGTTAGAACGACAAGAGTCCTCGACGCAACGCAGCACGATTCCGCAGATCGAAAAACTTTGCGGAGGTTGTCGATCTGAACTCTTCCCGTTCGACGTCTTCAGTGAGAGGGTCGAAAACGACCCCGCGATTGAAGGAGAAAAATCATGAAGTTCATGCTGATCATGCGAGCGACCGACGCAGCGGTTGAGGCGTACAAGGACGTCCCGTTCGAGCAGGTCATCGAGGCGATGGGCAAGTACAACGAGTCGATGACAAAGGCGGGTGTTCTGCTCGCAGGCGAGGGCCTGACCGACGCAGCCGAAGGCTTCGTCGTCGACTTCTCGGCCGAGACGCCGTTGGTCACGGACGGCCCGTACGGCGAGACGAAGGAGCTGTTCAACGGCTTCTGGATCATTGAGGTCTCCACCCGTGAAGAGGCCGCGGAGTGGGCGGGTCGTGCCCCGCTCGGCCCCGGCTCTTTCCTCGAGGTACGTCGAGTGACCGATGCGTCGGACTTCCCGGCCGACAACGAGTGGATCCAGAAGGAAGAGATCACGCGCGGCGAACAGGCGAAGCGCGCGCAGGCGTCGTGAGCGATCCGACACGCGATGCGATGGCGCACTCCACCGAGCAAGTGGAGCGCGCCATCGCCGCGGTCTGGCGCATCGAATCGGCCAAGATCGTCGCGACGCTCACTCGCCTGGTCAGAGACTTCAGCCTCGCCGAAGACCTCGCCCAGGAATCGCTCATCGATGCACTGAAACAGTGGCCCGTCGAGGGTGTGCCCCGCAACCCGGCGGCATGGCTGACCGCCGTAGCCAAGCGCAAAGCGATCGACGGATGGCGCCGCCAAGAACGCTACGACGACCGCATCGCCGGGATCGCTCATGACCTCGAACGGGAGCAGGCGGATGCCGCGGATGCCGACCCCTGGGACCCCGACGTCATCGACGACGACGTGCTGCGGCTCGTCTTCGTTTCGTGCCATCCGGTGCTCGCTCGCGAAGCCCGCGTGGCTCTGACGCTCCGTGTCGTCGCTGGCCTCAGCAGCGAGCAGATCGCCCGCGCATTCCTGGTGCCGGTCGCGACGGTGCAGCAGCGCATCGTCCGGGCGAAGAAGACGCTGACCGCGGCGAATGTGCCCTTCGAGGTGCCGCCTCGCGAGGAGTATGCCGAACGACTGAGCGCGATCTTCGGCGTGCTGTACCTGATCTTCAACGAGGGGCACGCGGCGAGCAGCGGCTCGGACTGGATGCGCCCCGAACTCAGCGCCGAGGCTATCCGTCTGGCCCGCGTACTCACTTCGCTTGTGCCGAAAGAGCGCGATGCTCACAGCCTGCTGGCGCTGATGGAACTCACCGCCGCGCGTTTTCCTGCCAGGGTGGATGCGAAGGGCGAGCCGGTGCTCCTGGCCGATCAGGACAGATCGCGCTGGGACCGTAGTCGCATCACCCGCGGCCGGGCGGCGCTGGCCAAAGCCGACGCAATCGGTGGCGGACGCACGGCCTATGCGCTGCAGGCCGCAATTGCCGAGTGCCATGCGGTCGCGGCCTCCATCGATGACACCGACTGGGAACAGATCGTTGTGCTCTATGAGGCACTCGGACGCATCGCGCCCTCGCCAGTCGTCGAACTCAACAGGGCAGTCGCTGTCGCAATGGCCACTGGTCCGGCATCTGCCCTCCGCATCATCGACCAACTCGCGGCATCCGACGCTCTCAAGGGCTACCACCTGCTGCCCGCAACCCGCGGGGAAATGCTGCTGCGTCTTGGGCGCAGAGAAGAGGCGCGCTCTGAGTTCGCCACCGCCGCGAGACTCGCGGGGAACGACAGGGAGCGCGCCCTTCTGGAGGCAAAAGCCTCCGGGTCGGTCTAGTCGCTGACCTTTTTACCGCGGCCGACGATCAGACCGTAGATCAGCAGCACGATGATCGCGCCACCGATTGCGAGAGCCCAGGAGGACAGGCTCCAGAACTCGTTGATGTCGACGTTGAAGAGCAATCCGCCGAGCCAGCCGCCGAGAATTGCTCCGACGACGCCGAGGAGCAATGTGACGAACCAGCCGCCGCCCTGCTTCCCAGGCAGGATCAGTTTGGCGATCGCGCCGGCGATCAATCCGAGGAGAAGAAATGCGAGGAAACTCATGATGTAAATCCCCTTTCGTTGTGCGGTGACGTAACTATGCTCCTTTGCACAAGGGAATACCAGACCCTTGTGCGCGTGTCGCGGATATGGCAAAGGACCCCGCCTCCGAAGAGACGAGGTCCTTTGTAGATCAGCGCGACGCGGTCAGTTGCTGCCGCGCACGATCGCGATCATACGCAGGATCTCGACGTACAGCCAGACGACGGTGACCATGATGCCGAAGCCGCCGAGCCAGCCGTACTTGCGAGGAGCGCCGTTGCGCACACCCTGCTGGATCTGGTCGAAGTCCATCACCAGCGAGTACGCGGCCATGAAGACGACCAGCACGCCGAGGATGAGCCCGAGCGGGATGCCCATGATCTCCATGCTGCGCAGGCCGAATGCCTGGCCGGCCGGGAGAACATTGGTCCACATGAGCACGAGGTTCAGGACGGAGAAGACGAGGTAGCCGACCATCGCGATCATGAAGATCTTCGTCATCTTCTTGGAGGCACGGATCTTGCCGCTGGCGAAGAGCGCGAGCGTTACGCCGACGACGGAGACCGTCGCGAGAGTCGCCTGCATGACGATGCCGGGGTAGATGGTCTCGAAGAACGCCGAGATTCCACCGACGAACAGACCCTCAAGTGCTGCGTAGGCGAAGATCAGTGCAGGACGGATCTTCTTGCGCGAGGTAAAGGTGATGACCATCGCGAGGACGAATCCGCCGAGCGCGCCGACGATCATGGGCAGCATGTTCGCTTGGCCGGTGGCCGGAAGCGTGCTGAGCGTCCAGACCCAGCCAACGACGGCCGTGACGAGGAGGATGGCGAAGAGCCCGGCCGTCTTCCAGACGGTGTCCTCGACGGTCATCCGGTCGGTCTCGATGGCGCCGGCCGGGGGAGCGGCATACATGCCCTCGAGCTGCGCGTTTGCTGCGGCATCCATGCCCGCGTGCGCTACAGACGCGGCCTGTGCCCCCTGCGCGGCCTGCGGGCCACCCGGGTAGGTCGCGACATTGCGCGGATCCTGCTGCTTGAACGCCGGATTGTTGAATGCGAAATTACTCATTGGTGGGCCTCACTCCGAGGGGGTATATAGGTCGCTTTCCTCCACGATACCGGGCGATCTCTCGGCATGGCGTGTTCTACGCTGAGAGCATGCCCAGGAAGTTTCCCCTCGTGATCGGTCATCGGGGCGCCCCTGGTTACCGTCCGGAGCACAGTCGGTCGTCGTATGAGCTCGCGCTGGCCATGGGCGTGGACGCTGTGGAGCCCGATATCGTCGCGACCAAGGACGGCGTACTCGTCGTTCGACATGAAAATGAGATCTCCGCTACCACGGATGTCGCGAATCACTCTGAGTTCGCCGATCGCAAGACGACCAAGCGGATCGATGGGCAGCCGCTGACCGGCTGGTTCACCGAGGACTTCACCTGGGACGAGCTCGCGACGCTGCGCGTTCGCGAACGGGTCCCCGCGCTGCGGACGTCGAGTGCCTCGTTCGACGGAGCGCAGGGCGTCCTTCGGCTCACCGACGTGCTCGATCTCGTGCGCGCAGGTTCTGCTGAGCACGGGCGTGAGATCGGCGTCGTGCTCGAGATCAAGCACGCCACGTACTTCGAGAGCATCGGACTCGATCTGGTGCCGCTGATCGTGCGAGATCTGAAGAAGGCAGGATGGGCCGAAGGGGAGTTGCCCCTCGTCATCGAGGCGTTTGAGTCCACGGTGCTCGCGCAACTGCGGGCACACGGCATCGCCGCGTCGTACATCTACCTGATCGAGGCATCCGGCCGCCCCTACGACCAGCTGGTCGCCCACGGTCGCCAGGCGGCCACCTACAAGGCGACGGTCACACCGCACGGCTTGGATGGTCTGGTCGGCAAGGTCGACGGCATCAGCGTCAACAAGCGGATGCTGTTGGCAAAGGGAAATACGATCGTCGACGATGCGCACGCCAGAGGACTCAAGGTCTTCACATGGACTGCGCGTCCGGAGAACGCCTTCCTCTCGGCGGAGTTCCGCGGCGACGGCGGTAAACCGGCGTTCGGGGACTACGAGTCGGAGTGGGCGGTGATCGCCCGCACCGGCGTGGATGGGGTCTTCGTCGATCACCCCGATCTTGGAGTGGCGTTCTTCCGCGGCTGAGCGTCTGCCGCGAGTCCTGAGACGCGGCATCGCCGAGATGCCAGACTGACGGCATGAGTGGAATCGTCGCTGATGGTGTCAGCAGATCCTTCGGCACGGTGCAGGCTGTCCGAGACGCGAGTTTCCAGGCGGCGCCGGGACGGGTGACGGGCCTGATCGGTCCGAACGGTGCAGGAAAGACCACGCTGCTGCTGATGCTGGCATCCCTGCTCGCGCCTGATACCGGAACGATCCGCATCGGGGACATCGACCCGCTCGCCGATCCGCTGGGTGCGCGTCGCCAGCTCGGCTGGATGCCGGACGCCCTCGGCGCCTGGCCCTCCCTCACTGCACGGGAGACGATCGTCATGACCGCACGGCTCTATGACATCGACAGGCCGGTGGCGCAGGCGCGTGCCGCTGAACTTCTGACGCTGGTTGGTCTCGCCGAGCTTGCGGATGCGCCGGCGAAGGTGCTCTCGCGCGGACAGAAGCAGAAACTCGGCCTGGCCCGCGCGCTCGTGCACGCCCCTCAGGTGCTGCTGCTGGATGAGCCGGCATCCGGTCTCGATCCGGAAGCACGCGTGCAGCTGCGTGTGTTGCTGCGCAGACTCGCAGGCGAAGGGCGCACGGTTCTGATCTCGAGTCACATCCTCTCCGAGTTGGAGGAGGTGATCGACGACGCGGTGTTCCTCGTTGCCGGATCAGTTGTCGATGCCGCACCGTCGCAGACCGCGGTCCGCGCCTGGCGTATTCGTCTCGCCGGCTCGGTGGAGTCGCAGTTGCGTGTTGACGCTGGGCGGGTGGCCGCAGCGCTGAGCATGGCACCGGAGTCGCTTGGCGTAGACCGAACCGCTCTGCTCGTCGGATTCGATACTGAGCTGGCTGCGGCCGATGGCCTGCGCAGGATGGTCGAAGCCGGTCTTGCGGTGAGCGAGTTCGCGCCCGCGCAGAGCGCGCTGGAGCATACGTTCCTCAATCTGCCACGGACGGGGGCCGGATCATGACCATCGCGCATATCGGAACTGTCGCCCGTCTGGAACTCATGCAACGCCTTCGCAGCGTCGGCTGGTACGTGCTGCTCGGGATCTTCGCCGTGATTCTGCTCGCCGTCACCGGTCTTGCTTTCGCGGTGTATTCGTATAACGGAGCGACCGGCGCGGGGGTCTACTCGATCGTCGTCAACGTCGTGCTGCTGCTCGTCGTGCTCGTTTCTCCGACACTCAGTGGGAATGCGATCAATGGTGATCGTGAGGCCGCAACGCTGGCCGCTGTGCAGGTGACGGCCGTATCCACGGGCGACATCATGATCGGCAAGCTTCTCGCGGCGGTCGCTACCGGCGGGGTCTTCCTGCTGGTCGCGCTGCCGTTCCTGGCCGTCTCGCTGTTCGGAGGCGGGGTACGCCCGGCGACTTTTGCGGTGTCGCTGCTCGTGCTTGCCGCCGAGATCATCATCGTCGCAGCCGTCGGTGTGGGGCTGAGCGGGCTCATCGCCCGCCCGCTCTTTTCCGTGGCCGCGACCTATCTCGTCGTGGCTGCGCTGACGATCGGTACGCTCATCGCATTCGGCCTGGGCGGAACGGCGCTGCGCAGCGAGGCCACCAGCTACCACCGACCCTACGACAACGCCGGAAACGTGGACTGCGAACGGTGGGAGACCAGTACCTACGAGACTCCCCGATTCGATCGAGTCTGGTGGGCGCTCGCAGCCAACCCCTTCGTGGTTCTGGCGGATGCCACCCCGACGGTGTTCGATTCGAACGGATGGCCCGTCGACCTGTTCGGCCAGATCAAGTACGGTCTGCGCAGCGCACAGCAGTCGCCCACGGAATATCGCTGGGATGAGTGCGCGCCGATGGGGCCCGACGCCACACCCACGGCGGAGGAAGTCATCAACAACAGCGTGCCGAGCTGGTTTGTCGGTCTCGGCATCCAGATCGTGATCGCCGGCGGACTGTTCGCCGGTGCATGGGCGCGCACGCGCACACCGGCACGGATGCTTCCGCCGGGCACACGCATCGCCTGAGCCGTCGGCGCAGCCCGGCGCTGCCGGACAGCGGCTATTCACCTCGCGTACACCGTGCCGACGTGGAGATTTAAGCGCGACTCGATGGTCTGGACGTATCCCGTCCGCCTCTTGACCATGGAGTCATATGTCCCGCCTGCAACGCGGACTCGCGACGACAGCGGTGTGCGCACTCAGCGCTGCTCTGCTGCTCGCTGTTCCCACCTCTGCCCTCGGCGCTGAGCCTGAGACACCCGCCTCGGGTGTCGTCCTCAACGAGATCATCTACGACGAGATCTCCGGCTACACCGACCGCGTCGAGATCTACAACGCCAGCACCGAGACCGTTGCGATCGGGGGATGGACGATCTCTGACGACAAACGTGATCGATTCAGCATGCCCTTCGCTGACGGCACGACGCTCGCGCCCGGCGGGTTCGCGATGCTCGTCACCGATGTCGATTTCGACTTCGGTCTGGGCAAGGGTGATGAAGTTGTTCTGTACGACGCCGACAGTGCTGAGATCGACTCCTACCTTTACGAGAACACTTCACCGATCGCGACCTTCGCACGCTGCCCCGACGGTACGGGCGAGTGGGCGCACGCGACCACGGCGACGCCTGGCACCGCCAACGACTGCACGGTGCCGACGGTCCCCGGATCAATCGTGCTCAATGAGGTTGACTCTGGGCCTGCCGACTGGGTGGAGCTGTACAACCCGGGAACCGAATCTTTCGACATCTCGGGCTACGAGATCCGCGACAACTCCGACGATCACCGCTGGGCGTTCCAGGCCGACACATCGATTGCGGGCGGCGAGTTCCTCGTGGTCGAGGCTTCCTCGCTCGGCATGGTCGACGGACAACTCACGCGATTCGACGCCCCGATCGGCATCGGCAGCACCGACGAGATCCGCCTCTTCGATTCGGCCGGCACACTGACCGATCGGACCGGCGCATGGGAAGGCCACGCCAACATCGACGGTGACGAGATCGCGGCCACACTCGCGCGCTGCCTCGATGGCGTCGGCACCTTCGTTCTCGCGTATGCGACACCCGGTGCGGCTAACAACTGCGTCCCGCCGACGATTGCCATCAACGAGATCGACTCGAACGGTGCACCAGACTGGGCCGAGATCGTCAACACCGGCACCACGCCGATCGACATCTCCGGCTGGACCCTGATGGATAACGACGCGGCCGGTCACGCCGCGGATGTGCACCCTTTGGCCGAGGGCACCATCATCGAGCCCGGTGCGTACTTCGTCTTCAACGGCACCGATCACTTCACGTTCGGTCTCGGCAACGGTGACACGGTCACCATCCGCAACGCGGATGGCCTTACCGTCGCTGAGCACGCCTACGCCAGCCACGCAGAGGGATTCTGGGCGCGCTGCGAGGATGGCACGGGTGACTTCGTCGACGTCGCCGTGGGTACACCCGGCATCCGGAACGCCTGCGGCAACCCGGTTCGCATCAACGAGGTCGAATCCGACGGTGAGCCCGACTGGGTGGAACTCGTCAACCCGACCGACGCTGCACTCGACGTCTCCGGCATCGTCGTGAAGGATGACGACGACTCGCACGAGTACGTGATCTCTGAAGGCACCAGCATCCCGGCGAGCGGTTACCTCGTGCTCGACGCGCTCGGGTTCGGAATCGGCAAGGACGACACGGTCCGCGTCTTCGATGGCGACCAGCTGGTCGATTCGACCTCGTGGGGCGAGGGCCATGCGGCCACGACCTGGGGCCGATGCCCCGACTCCAACGGTCCCTTTGCCGTGACTGCGGAGTCCACTCCTGGCGCGGCCAACGTGTGCGTGGGAGAGGTTGCGGTCTCGCCGTGGCCCGGTTCCGCAGACGTGCGGGTGCTTGACACCGTGCCGACCTTCCTGGAGGACAGCTCCGGACTCGACATCCAGGAGACTGCCGACGGTGCATTCCTTTGGGCCGTCGACAACGGCGAAGGACGCATCTGGAAGCTTGAGGCCTCGGCCGATGGCTCGGTCACGCTCGTCGAAGGCTGGGCAGACGGCAAGCGCGTGCGCTTCCAGAAGGATGCGGATGCGCCCGACGCAGCCGGTCCTGACACCGAAGGCATCACCGTCGACGGTGATGGCCTCGTCTATGTGGCATCCGAGCGCGACAACAGCGTGAAGGGCGTCAACCAGAACAAGGTGCTGCAGGTCGACCCTGACTCGTCAGAGGGCGATCTCATCGCGCTGAACGAGTGGGACCTCACCGAGCTGCTTCCTGCAGTCGGCGCGAACCTCGGCATCGAGGCGGTCGAATGGGTGTCCGATGAGGTGCTCACCGGCAAGCTTTTCGACGACAACGCGCAGGCGGCCTACGATCCGGCGGCGTACTCGGGAGACGGCCTGTTCTTCGTTGCGGTTGAGGACGGCGGCGGGGTGTTTGCCTTCGCGCTCGCCGCGGATGGCTCGGCGCAGCTCGTCTCGACGATCGATCCCGGGCTCGCCGGAGTCATGGGCCTGGATTACGACTCGGTTCTTGGCGTGCTGTGGGCCGTGTGTGACGACGGATGCCACGGGCGTTCAGCCCAGATCACGCTGAACGGAACGGCTAATCCTGGCATCGCACACTTCGCTCCGCCGGCGGGTCTGCCCGACATCAACAACGAGGGCTTCGCCACGGCGCCGGCCTCGCTCGCAGTGGACGGTGACCGCCCGGTGTGGTGGTTCGCCGATGGCTACGCCTCTGAGGCGCTGCGCACCGGCACGCTGCCTGGTGTCGAGCCCACTGAACCGACCGAGCCGATTGAACCGACGGAACCGACGGAGCCGACCGAGCCGGCCGAGCCGGCCGAGCCGACGGAACCGACGGAGCCGACCGAACCGACCGAGCCTGGTCAGCCTGGTCAGCCGACGGAGCCTGGTCAGCCTGGTCAGCCGACGGAGCCTGGTCAGCCGACGGAGCCGACTGAGCCGACTGAGCCTGGCATCCCGGGAACTCAGACCCCGCCGCTGCCCGGTGCCGATCTCGTCGACGGAAATCGGGGTGGTGTGACAGTGAACCCCGCTGTCGCAGCGCCCGGCGACCGCGTGACGATCACGGTTGCCGCGCAGCACGCCGGCGTGGACGTCGCTGTCTGGATGTACTCCGACCCGGTATTGCTCGCCAACGGAACCTTGAGCGCATCGGCCTCGATCAGCGTCAGCATCCCGAAGGATGCTTCCGTCGGGGCGCACCGGATCGCGGTCTACTCGGTGGCAGGTGACCTGCTCGGCTGGGTGGACATCCAGGTTGATCCAGACGGCGCGCTGGCGGCCACAGGCTCCGAGCTACCGGTCGGCAGCGCCGTACTGGCGCTCGGGCTGCTGCTCGCGGGCGCGCTCGCAGTGACCCTGCGGCGCCGCACACACCGGGCCTGACAACAACGGTAGAGGCGCGAGGAATCGATCGTTCCTCGCGCCTCTGTCGTCGCATCCGAATTGAAAGGCATATATATGCTTAGGGTGATATGCTCAGGCATATGCGTACCACAGTCATTCTTCCCGACGAGCTCTATCGTCAAGTGAAGGAGCGTGCCCGCCGCGACAACCGCACCATGACGTCTTTCCTTGAAGAGGCGTTGCGGCGGGCGCTCGCAGAGAACGGTGAAGCCAGGCCCGACTTCCGGCTTCAGGCTTTCCGTCCGGCGGTCGGAGCTCGCGGGGTGCAGCCTGGTGTCGACCTCAACAGCAACGCCGCGCTCGAAGACCTGATGGACGCGGACGACTTCACTGTCAAGAGCATTCGTGCTCAGCGGGCGGCTCGTGCATGAAGATGCCCGATGTGAACGTTCTTGTCCACGCCCACCGGCACGACTCGGTCGAGCACGAGTGGTTGGCACCCTGGTTGCAGGAACACGTGAATGCGGATGAGCAGCTCGGTCTTGCGGATTCCGTCATCTCTGGATTCGTTCGAGTTACGACCCACCCGCGGATCTTCTCGGAGCCCACGCCGCTCGTCGCTGCCCTCGAGCAGATCGAGGCGCTCCTCCAGCATCCAGGGGTCACACGAATCAGCGCGGGGACGCGGCACTGGGAGATCTTCTCCGGACTATGCAGGGGTGCCGATGCGCGCGGAAACCTGATCAGCGATGCCGCTCATGCGGCGGTCGCGATCGAGCACAGCGCCACGTTCGTCACCCTCGACCGAGACTTCGCGCGATTCCCCGGCCTGCGCTGGGAAGTTCCGGCGGCCTGACTGCGATCACTTCGTGTCGAACGGTCCCCGACGCGTGGAAACGATGTCCTTGCCGAGCGGCATGAGCGAGATCGGTACCATCTTGAAGTCGGCGATGCCCATCGGGATGCCGATGATCGTCACGCACAGCGCGATGCCTGAGACGATGTGCGCGATGGCAAGCCACCAGCCGGCGAGGATCACCCAGACCACGTTGCCGAGGAACGCACCCACGCCGCTCTTCGGCTTGTCAACGATCTGGCGTCCGAACGGCCAGAGCGCGTAACCGGCGACGCGGAAAGAAGCGATCCCCCAGGGGATCGTGACGATCAGCACGCACAGGATGATGCCGGCGAACATGTATCCCAGAAACAGCCAGAAACCGGACAGGACCAGCCAGATGATGTTGAGGATCGTGCGCATGTGAATGATTGTGGCACCCGCGGATGGGAACGCGCCAGGGACAGTAACGTCGGTGCCGCCGCTTAGACTCGAATAGCCATGACCGACGCCCCTCTCATTGTCCCCGGAACCGCTGGCCCTCACTCTTCGGAGCAGGGAAACCAGGACGACCTCCTTGCAGGTCTGAACCCTCAGCAGCTCGATGCGGTGACCCATCGCGGACCCGCGCTGCTCATCGTCGCTGGCGCCGGCTCCGGCAAGACCAGCGTGCTCACTCGCCGCATCGCCTCGCTCCTGCGAAGCCGTGAGGCGTGGCCGAGCCAGATTCTTGCGATCACCTTCACGAACAAGGCAGCGGGTGAGATGCGAGAGCGCGTCTCAGCGATCGTTGGCGAAGCCGCCCGCGGCATGTGGATCTCGACCTTCCACTCCGCCTGCGTGCGCATCCTCCGTCGCGAAGCAGAGCAGTTCGGTTTCACCAAGGCGTTCACGATCTACGACTCCGGCGACTCGCGCGCGCTGATCAAACGTTTGGTCAAGGAACATCAGGCCGATGCGTACGGGCTGACCCCGGCATCCGTGATGTCACGTATCTCGAAGTTGAAGAACGAGCTGGCGGACGCCGAGTCCTACGCGCGCGATGCGAATATGAGCGACCCGGCCGAACGGATGTTCGTTGAGATCTTCGCCGATTATCAGCGCAACCTGCGCAAGGCCAACGCCTTCGACTTCGACGACCTGATCGGGCAGACGGTCTACCTGTTCCGCGCGTTCCCGAAGGTCGCTGACACCTATCGCCGGCGCTTCCGGCACATCCTGGTCGACGAGTATCAGGACACAAACCACGCTCAGTACTCGCTCATCCACGAGCTGACGCGCCCGGTATCTGCCTCGGCGCCAGACCCGTATGCCTCTGACGGCATGATGATCTTCGAACCTGAAACAGCGCCCGAATTGGAAGGCGCATCGCTCACCGTCGTCGGCGACTCCGACCAGTCGATCTACGCGTTCCGCGGTGCGGATATCCGCAACATCAGCGAGTTCGAGCGCGATTTCCCCGGGGCGAAGGTGGTGCTGCTCGAGCAGAACTACCGCTCGACGCAGAACATCCTCTCGGCTGCGAACGCCGTGATCGGCAACAACTTCGACCGCAAGGACAAGAAGCTCTGGAGCGACAAGGGTGCAGGCGACAAGATCGTCGGGTTCACCGGGTACTCGCAGCACGATGAGGCTCAGTTCGTCGCCGACGAGGTCGATGCGATGCATCGAGCCGGCATGCCGTACTCCGAGATGGCCGTGTTCTATCGCACCAACTCGCAGTCACGTGCGCTGGAGGAGATCTTCATCCGCTCGGCCGTGCCGTACAAGATCATGGGCGGCACGAAGTTCTACGAGCGCGCCGAGATCAAAGACGCGCTCGCTTACCTCGTCTCGGTCGCAAACCCGGCAGACGAGATGGCGGTGCGGCGCATTCTGAACAGACCCCGCCGCGGCATCGGCGACGTCACAGAGACAGCGATCGCGCGCTTCGCTGAAGATAACGCGATCAGCTTCCGCGAAGTGCTGTCGGTGCCGGGCCAGCTCGGTTTCGGTCCGAAGATACAGGCGGCAATCGGTCAGTTGGATGCAGTGCTGAAGGAAGCGACGGAACTCATGCTGCCCGCCTCCGGCGAGGTGCCAGCACCCACGGTGGTCGCTGACGGTCTCAACCTGCTGCTTGCCAAGAGCGGCTATCTCGATTCGCTGCGGGCCAGTCGCGATCCACAAGACGAGGCACGCGTCGAGAACCTGGATGAGTTCGTCGCCGTCGCTCGCGACTTCGCACGCAATAACCCCGATGGCACGCTCATCGACTTTCTCACTGAGGTGACGCTGGTCTCCGCCGCGGATGATCTGGACGACGAGTCCGGGTCGGTGTCGATGATGACGATGCACACGGCAAAGGGCCTCGAGTACGATGCCGTCTTCGTCACGGGTGTTGAAGAAGACCTCATCCCGCACCGCATCTCGGCGGGGGAACCTGGCGGACCACAGGAAGAGCGGCGGCTGTTCTACGTCGGCATCACCCGTGCACGCAAGCGTCTGCACCTGTCTCTCGCGATGACACGTGCACAGTTTGGTGAGGTGACCGTCGCCATGCCGAGCCGGTTCCTGCAAGAGATTCCGGCCGATCTCGTCGACTGGCGCCAGTCGCCCGGAGACGTGAACTCTCGCGGCGGCTCGCAGTCGCGCACACTGAACGCGCGGCGTGGCGGTGGCTACGGGGGCGGCGGTTTCGGCAGCGGGGGCTCAAGCAATAACGACCGATTCGCCGTCAAGCCGCTGGGCTCGCGTGACGGGCTCAAGCCTCTGTCGACATCGATGGACAAGTTCCCCAACACAGTCACCAGCAAGGTACGCGACAACGGTGATCTCGAACTCACAGTGGGCGAACGCATCCGGCACGCTGACTTCGGTGAGGGACGAGTGGATGCCGTGACCGGCGAGGGGGCGAAGCGCATAGCCCACGTACGCTTCGACTCCGCCGGGTTGAAGAAGCTCCTCATCAAGATCGCCCCGATCGAGAAGCTGTAGCTCGCACGCCTCGCGCTACCCGAGTGCTCGCGCGCGCTGCAGGAGCGCTCAGGTTAGGCTGACAGATATGGCTTTGTTCTCCCGCCGCAAGAAAATCGACGACGCTGTACCCGAATCGCAGACGCCTATCGAAGCCGATGGCTCCGACGTGGAAGAAGCCTCGGTGGAAGCGCCCAGCGAACCGGTACCGCAGATCGGCATCTCTGTGCAGGCGTTCCGTGGCGTCGGCGCTGACGCCGGACCCGAGGTGACGCTTCCAGACCCGGATGCTCCCGCACCCGCCCGCAAGGTCGCTGCACCGAGGCCGCAGGCATCCACTCCGCCAGCGCCGGAGAAGCGCACTCTGCCACTCGCATCGGCGCTGCCGCCAGAGCAGACCGAATCAGTTCCCGGTATGAAGGACAACGTGCTGCTACGCACGGCCCTTGCCGAGCTCAAAGAGGGACCGAGCAACGAGCAACTGATCGGCGTGCTGCGTCAGATGTTGCAGGGGCACCTCTTCCTGCGCGTGCACGGCGACGCCCGCACGCAGATCGCCGAGGGCAAGCCGCTCTCGGTCGCGGTTGTTCGTGACGGCGAGCGTGCCTTCATGCTCGCCTTCAGCTCCGCAGTTGCGGTACGCGATTCTGTGCAGCGCGAGACAGACCCGACGGCAACATCCGCTGTGGCTCAGCCTGTGACGGCGGTGCTCGAGCAGGTGGTCTCCGGCAAGTTCAGCGGCCTCATCATCGACAACGCCTCTGGTGTGCACCGCGCGGTGTACCCGACTGAGGTGCTGGCGAAGGCGCTCGAGCAGGGCGATACGGGCATGACGATCAAGACTCTGCTGGCTGCGCCCCGCGAGCAGGACACCACGCACAAGGTCGGCTCTGCGCTCGCCAAGACCAAGGTCTGGGTCGCTGTCAACGACGGCACTACCGGTGGGCCGGTCGGAATTGCCGAAGCACACACTGCGGATGGCAGGCGTTTCTTGCAGGTGTTCTCGCACCCGCTCGAGGTGGTGGCTCTCGGCCGTGCAGAGAAGCCGCTGCCGTTCACTCCAGAACAGCTCTCGAAGGTGCTTTCCACGCACAGTGAGCTCGCTGGTGTGCTCGTAGACCCCGCCGGCCCCTCGATCATGGTGGAACGCGACGCGCTGGCCGAGGTGCTCGTGCTCGCTATCGACCTCGGCGACTGACCCTTCCGCGCGCGACGGCGCGGCTCTAGGGTCAGAGCATGGCCTCTGAACGCGTGACGTTGACGGTCTCCGATCCCGAAGGGGACCGCGAGGTGGAGCTGTCCAGCCCGAATCGTGTGGTGTGGCCGGACGCTTCGACCGGCTCAGAGACCGACGGTGGCATCACCAAGGCTGAGCTTGCGGAGTATTTCCAGGTCGTCGCGGCACCGTTTCTGAACGCCAACGGCGACCGCCCGGTGTCATTGGAGCGTTTTCGCGCCGGTATCGGCAGTGACGGGTTCTTTTCCAAGAATCCGCCCAAGGGCACGCCTGATTACGTGGATGCCGTGACTGTGACCTACAACAGTGGGCGTCAGCATCCGCAGATCGTCCTGAACCGACCGAGTGCGATCGTCTGGGCCGTGCAGATGAACACGATCGTGTTCCATCCGTGGGCTTCGCTCGCATCCGATACCGACAAACCGATCGAGTTGCGCATTGACCTGGATCCGCAGCCGGGAACAGATTTCGCGGATGCGGTGGCCGCCGCACATGGCTTGCGCGAGGTGCTGCGCGAGGCCGAACTCGAGCCGTTCATCAAGACCAGCGGCAACCGCGGACTGCATGTGTTCTGCCCGATCGAGCCGACGCACGAGTTTCTCGATGTGAGGCATGCGGTGATCGCGGCAGGGCGCGAGCTCGAGCGCCGGATGCCGCAGCAGGTCACCATGAACTGGTGGAAGGAAGAGCGCGGCGAGCGCATCTTCATCGACTTCAACCAGGCAAACCGCGACCGTACGATGGCGGGCGCTTACAGTCCTCGCGCACTGCCGGTGGCGACGGTGTCGACGCCGGTCGAATGGGACGAGCTCGACGGGCTCGACCCCCAGCGCTTCACTGTGCGCAGCATCCCGAAGCGCCTCGCCGATGTGGGCGACCCGTGGGCGCGCATGCAGGAGAACCCGGGGCGTATCGACACGCTGCTGAGCTGGTGGGAACGCGACGTGGGGGATGGCCTCGGCGAGCTGCCTTTCCCGCCGGAGTTCCCGAAGATGCCGGGGGAGCCGCCGCGCGTGCAGCCCAGCCGGGCGAAGAAGGACTGAGCTCAGGCGTCTTCGGTTGGGGCTGGCGCCGTCAGGAACTCCGATGGTTCCGGATGGCGGATGCTGCCGGGGTCAGTCTCCATGAGCACATCCGTGGGGTTCGATCCGTCGGCGGTGACCCAGAGCAGCACTGTGCCGCCGACCGTTGGAGCGTCGTTGATCGTCGTGAACACTCGCTCCTGCACCCGGTGCAACCCTGACCGCGTCTCGTACTCCGCAGTGACCTCGAAGAGCAGCATCCCACCGACCCACACCTCGGTGGATGCGGCCTCGACCACTTCGGCGCGCACGCGTCGACCATGATCGCGCAGACGGGCAATGCGGACGCGTTCGATCCTCGTACCGCGAATCTCCGCCCGGAGACGGCTCAGATACACGATCGTGAGGACCACCGCGGCGGCGGCGACTACACCCGAGACAACCTGCATCGGCAGGTGATCGAGCAGGAGCATCGCGGCGAGCGCGCCCATTGCTGTGCCCGCGAGCATGGCAGTCGCGGCCAGATAGGACTTCACCGGAAGGTCATCGACCCACTCGTTCGCATGTGCGAGTGCGCGGCTTCCCCATGCCATCGCGATGAGGCCGAGGACACCCGGAATCGCATACGGCACGATCGCGCCGGAATCGTTGGTGGTGATGATCGCCGCGATAACACTCAACGCAGCCCACGACGCGGTCACTGCGCCGAGCGCGGCCACCGACGTCGTTGCAACGAGTTTGATCGAGCCGTTCATGTTCTCATTCTTGTGCACTCATGCCGCCCGGATGGCATCACGTATTCGCGCCGTAGGAGTGGAGGCGCACTCCCGCTCACGGGTCAGAAATCACTCGAGCACATCGGCGAGGTCGTAGCCCGCGACGGTATCGAGCTGATCGTAGGTGCAGGAAAGAGCGTCGCGGTCAGGGCGCCACCGCTCGAACTGCACGGTGTGCCGGAAGCGTGCGCCCTCCAGTTGGTCGTATCGCACCTCCAGCACACGCTCGGGGCGGAGTCTGACGAAGGAGACATCTTTGGAGCCGGTGAAGCGGGAGCGCTCGCCCTCGGCGGTGACGGCGGCACCGTCATCGTCGCGCTCCACGAATGGCGCGAGTTCCCCGATGAGTTCCTGCCTGCGCACGTCGCTCCACGCGGCGACGCCGCCGACCTGGCGCAGGACGCCGTCGCCGTCGTACAGCCCGACCAGCAGCGAACCGACGCCCGAGCCGGACTTGTGGATGCGATAGCCGAGTGCAACGACGTCGGCGGTGCGGGCATGCTTCACCTTGATGAGGGTGCGCTTCCCCGGGGCATACGGTTGGTCGAGCGGCTTCGCGACGATGCCGTCGAGGCCCGCGCCTTCGAACTCAGCGAGCCACCGGACGGCGGTGGCATGGTCCTCGGAGGTGCGGGTGAGCTGGAGCGGATGCCTGGTTCCTGCGAGCAGCGCTTCGAGGCGAGTTCGGCGCACGCGGAACGGTTCGGGCTGCAGATCCTCGTCGCCCTCGGCGAGCAGGTCGAACGCGATGAACATCGCTGGCGTCTCGGCGGCGAGGCGTGCGACACGGGATGCCGCGGGGTGGATGCGCTGGCTGAGCGCCTCCCAATCGAGTCGTTGTGTTCCCGGCTCGCCGGTGGCGACGACGATCTCTCCGTCGAGTAGGCACGGGCCCGGGAGGATCTGCGCCAGAGCCTCAACGAGCTCGGGGAAGTAGCGGGTCAGCGGCTTCGCCCCGCGCGATCCGATCTCGAGTGTCTCGCCATCCCAGGCGATGAGTCCACGGAATCCGTCCCACTTCGGCTCGAACAGCAGACCGCCGGGCGTCTTCGCCGGATCGGGCACGGCCACGGCGGCCTTCGCGAGCATCGGTATCGGGATCTCGTAGCGCATACCGCCATCCTCGTCGCGCCTGCCCTGTGGCGGAAGGCCCCGATTGTGTTTCGCCACCGGGGAGGGGTCGCAGATGGTCGCTAATAGGTGGGCGGTCCGAACAGCGCTCAGCCGAACAGTGCTCAGCCGAACAGATCGCCGAGTGAGACCCTTGTCCCGGCATCGCGCAGCGCAGTGCGCGCGGCATGCCATCCGGCCATGCCGTTGACTCCAGGACCTGGTGGAGTCGAAGCCGAAGCGAGGTATACACCGGGCATCGGCGTGCGCCACGGCGCGATCCCGAGCGTCGGCCGTCGCAGCGCCTGTGGGATCGTGAACGTGCCGCCGAGGATGTCGCCGCCGATCGCGGCGGGGTTGATGGCCTCGCGGGAGGAAGCGGGAACAGACGTGTGCGCGAGAATCCGGTCGCGGAATCCGGGGGCGAATCGCTCCACCTGACGGGTGATGAGCTCGGTGGCATCCAGATCGGAGTTCTGAGGAACGTGGATGTATGCCCACAGCACGGCCTTGCCGGCCGGGGCTCTGGTGTTGTCGAAAACGGATGGCTGCACGGCCAGCACGTAAGGGCGATCGTTGACGCGGCCCTGTGCGACAGCGTTCTCGCTCTCCCAGACCTCGGCCTGAGTTCCACCGACGTGCACGGTCGGTGACTGGGCGACGTCGGCGTTCATCCACGGCACCGGGCCGTCGAGAGCGAAGTCCACCTTCGCGGCGGCCGGGCCGTAGCGGTAAGAGGAGATCGCGCGGGCGTAGCGTGCGGGGATATCGGGATGGGTGAGCGCGAGCCTCGGCGAGGAGTTCAGCATCAGCAGGTCGCCTCGTGCAGGGTCGCCCCAATCGAGGGAGCCGAGGTCAGTCACCTGCGCGCCGGTTTCGACCGAGCCGCCGTGGGCTTCGAGGTCGGCGACCATGGCATCGGCGATCCGCTGCGCCCCGCCGCGAGGGTACATCCATCCGCCGGCGTGCGCCTGCGCAGCCAGCAGCAGTCCCGCCGCTGCGCCGGCGAGCGAGGGGAGCGGGGTGTTGGCGTGTGCGAGAACGCCAGACACGAGAGCCGCCGCCTCGTCAGTGCGGAAGGTTCGGCGTGCGAGCGGCGTGCCCTGATCCAGCATTCGCAGCGCGAACCGCATCGCAGTGAGCGGATCGCGCGGGATGCGCAGCATCTGGTTGCCGGTGAAATCGACGACGCCGTCGATGTGTCGGCTGAGTGGACGCAGGAGAGAGAGCCACGCGCGACCGTCTGCGCCGAGCCCTGCCGCGGTGCGATCGATGTCTCGCCAGGCGATGCCGGCACGACCAGCATCGAGGGGATGCGCGTAGGAGATCTCCGGGTGAATCCAGTCGATGCGCTCGGCGAGACCGAACGCCTGGAAGAACGGCGACGCGAGGGCCGCCGGATGCACCGAGGAGCCGACGTCGTAGCGGAAACCGGAGAGAGTCGACTCGATGGTCCGGACGCCGCCGCCGATCGCGTCTGCCGCTTCGAGAATTCGTACCGCGTACCCGGCGCGGGCCAGGGTCACGGCCGCCGAGAGCCCGTTCGGACCGCTGCCGATGATCGTCGCACGCACCATATGGTCAGTCTCGCACGTTCAGATGGCGTCGGAAGTGAGCCGAAACAGCAAGTGGGTACTGGGCGCATGGTCAAGCGTGCGATCCTGGTAGTGATGAGCGAAATACAGGGGCCGACCCCCGCAGGCACCTCCCGTCCATACCGAAACCTCTCGGAGGCGCTGCGCGCGCACCGAATCGAAGCTGAGAACCACGAGTTCATTACCGCGCTCGTGGATGCTGTCGGCATCTCGTCGTTGATCGATCGCGGTCGCTACATCGAGGCGATCCGTCGTGATGAGGGCACTTCCCTGCACATTGGAAAGACCTACACCAACGGCTTCGCTGAAGACGAGCAGGTCGTCGTCGGCTCTGCCGCGCTGCGTCTGCGGCCGAGCGAAGGGCGCGCTCCGTACTTCTACGTCACGCACCCGAGCGAGTTCCGTCCCATCGTCCCGGCCGCATCATCGTCGCGTGCACCGCGCAAGGCTGCGGCGACTGCAGAGCCACGTGTACAGCGCGTTGCGAAGCCGATCGAGCGCGACTACGGCTCCTGCGACGTCTGCTTCATGGTGCGCAATGCCGCCGGTGGCTGCAGCTGCGACTGACGCGTTACTGCTCGAGCTGCGACTGCAGGCGCCGCGAGACCTCGGCGATCGGCATTGCGCGCGGGAACACCGCGACCACCATGTCGTCGGGGGCTGCGGCCGCGGCATCCGGCAGTACGCCATAGCGGCGGCGCGCATCGTCGAGCGCGTTCTGCAGCACTGACGGCGCAACCTTTTTCGTGCCACGCAGCAGCTGGCGCAGAACATGGTTGTGCACTGCGGTGACGATGGCGGCGAAGCCGACGGCATCCAGAGGGTCGATTCCTGGAAGTGCACGACGCAGATAATCGTCGAACAGTCGCTCGTAACGGAACACCGTCACGATCTCGCGCTCACGCAGTGCGGGAACCTGACGAACGATCTGGTAGCGCAGACGAGCGATCTCCGGATCATGCGAGAAGTGCGAGAACACGTGTTGGGATGCACGGCAGACGGCTTCCCACGGGTCAGTGTGGCCCTCCGCGAGGAAGGCGCGAAGCTCATCCAGCAGAATCTCATGATCGGCGAAGACGACGTCTTCTTTGCCGCCGAATTGGCGGAAGAACGTCGAACGGGACACTCCCGCGGCCTTCGCGATCTGCTCGACCGAGGTCTGATCGAAACCCTGGGCCTGGAACAGCGCGAGCGCGGCGGCCACAACGCCGGTGCGTGGTTCTGCGGACTCATGCATAGCGAGAAGCCTAGACCGACGGGGCCGTTCATTCAGAGGTAGTAAGATTTGGTCTTGGTCGATATCTCGACATCGAGAGACTTTCCGGACCGCAGACCAGCGAAGGAAGCACAGTGGATCTGTACGAGTACCAGGCACGTGACCTATTCGAGAAGTATGGGGTGCCGGTTCTCGCCGGCATCGTTGCTGACACCCCCGAGGAGGTGAAAGCAGCTGCAGAGAAGATCGGTGGCGTCGTCGTCGTCAAGGCACAGGTCAAGGCCGGTGGACGTGGCAAGGCTGGTGGCGTTAAGGTCGCCAAGACTCCCGACGAGGCATATGAGGCAGCGAAGACGATCTTCGGTCTCGATATCAAGGGCCACATCGTCAAGCGCGTCATGGTCGCTCAGGGCGCAGCGATCGCCGAGGAGTTCTACTTCTCCGTGCTGCTGGACCGCGCAAACCGCTCCTACCTGTCGCTCTGCAGCGTCGAGGGTGGCATGGAGATTGAGGTTCTCGCCGTCGAGAAGCCCGAGGCTCTCGCTCGCATCGAGGTCAACCCGCTGACCGGCATCGACAAGGTGAAGGCCCTCGAGATCGCCCGTGAGGCGAAGTTCCCTGAGGAGCTCGTCGAGAAGGTCGCCGACGTCTTCGTCAAGCTGTATGACGTCTACAAGGGTGAGGATGCCACACTCGTCGAGGTGAACCCCCTGGTTCTCACCGAGGACGGCTCCATCATCGCGCTTGACGGCAAGGTCTCGCTCGACGAGAACGCGTCAGAGATCCGTCACCCCGAGCACGAGGCGCTCGAGGACAAGGACGCTGCGGACCCGCTCGAGGCCAAGGCCAAAAAGAGCGGCCTGAACTACGTCAAGCTCGACGGCGAGGTCGGAATCATCGGCAACGGCGCAGGCCTTGTCATGTCGACGCTCGACGTCGTCGCTTACGCCGGCGAGAACCACAACGGCGTCAAGCCCGCGAACTTCCTCGACATCGGCGGCGGAGCATCCGCAGCGGTCATGGCCGCAGGCCTCGACGTCATCCTCGGTGACCCGCAGGTCAAGTCCGTCTTCGTCAACGTCTTCGGTGGCATCACCGCCTGTGACGCTGTCGCCAACGGCATCAAGGGTGCGCTCGAGACGCTCGGTGCTACAGCATCTAAGCCGCTCGTGGTGCGCCTCGATGGCAACCGCGTCGATGAGGGTCGCGCGATCCTCGCCGAGTACGCCCACCCGCTCGTGACCCTCGCCGCCACCATGGACGAGGGCGCCGACAAGGCCGCCGCGCTGGCGAACGCCTAATCCGACGCTGAGAGACAAGGACTAAGAAATGTCGATTTACCTCAACAAGGATTCCAAGGTCATCGTCCAGGGCATCACCGGCGGTGAGGGCACCAAGCACACCGCCCTCATGCTGAAGGCTGGTACCCAGGTCGTCGGTGGCGTGAACGCGCGCAAGGCCGGCACCACGGTTTCGCACACGGATGCCGCAGGTAACCCGGTCGAGCTGCCCGTCTACGCCTCCGTTGCAGAGGCCATGAAGGAGACCGGCGCTGACGTGTCGATCGCCTTCGTCCCCGGCGCCTTCACCAAGGACGCCATGATCGAAGCCATCGATGCCGAGATCCCGCTGCTCGTCGTCATCACCGAGGGCGTGCCCGTCGGTGACAGCGCCGAGGCCTGGGCCTACACGAAGAGCAAGGGCAACAAGACCCGCATCATCGGACCGAACTGCCCCGGCATCATCACCCCCGGTGAGGCGCTCGTCGGCATCACCCCGGCGAACATCACCGGCAAGGGCCCGATCGGTCTCGTCTCAAAGTCAGGAACCCTGACCTACCAGATGATGTTCGAACTGCGCGACCTGGGCTTCTCGACCGCCATCGGCATCGGCGGAGACCCGGTCATCGGCACCACGCACATCGACGCGCTTGCAGCGTTCGAGGCTGACCCCGAGACCAAGGCGATCGTCATGATCGGTGAGATCGGTGGCGACGCAGAAGAGCGTGCCGCTGACTACATCAAGGCGCACGTCACCAAGCCGGTCGTCGGCTACGTTGCAGGCTTCACGGCTCCTGAGGGCAAGACAATGGGCCACGCCGGCGCCATCGTCTCCGGCTCCGCAGGCACCGCGCAGGCGAAGAAGGAGGCCCTCGAGGCCGCCGGCGTCAAGGTCGGCAAGACGCCGTCCGAGGCTGCTGACCTTATGCGCGCCATCATCGAAGCGCTCTGATCTGATCTGAGATCGTAGAAGGCCCCGAGCGTCACGCTCGGGGCCTTCTTTGCGTCTGGTATTTCGCCGTGACGTGCGGATGCCTTTACCGAATGGCGACTGAGGATGCGGAAGCGGTCACCGTGCCCGGCGCTGGGGCTCGACCCCGGTCATGCATCCACTTCTGGAGAGCATCCGGGCGGTTGGTGATGATCCCGTCCACGCCCATGGCGGTCAGCGCTTCCCAGTCCGCATCCTCGTCGTGGGTCCAGACGAAGACGCCGAGTCCGGCGCGGTGCGCCTGCGCGACGCTTCGGGCGGTCGCTCTGCTCGGGTTGACGGCATCCGCACCGATCTGCTGTGCGGTGGTGATGATCGACGCGTTGATCGTGTCGGTGAGCCAGCCCACCGGGAGGGTGGGTGCGACCTTTGAGATATTCGCCACTGTCTTCTGGCTGAAACTTTGGGTGAGGACCTTGTTCTCGAGGTCAGCCGCGTCGATCATGTCGATGGTCGTGCGGATGCCCGCCGCGCTCCAGGTGCCCTTGTACTCGATGACGACGTCGGCGCCGCTGTCCGCGACGTAGTCGAGCACCTCGTCGAGCGTCGGGATCCTCGTGTCAGCGAATGTGTCGTCGAACCAGGACCCGGCATCCAGAGCGCGTAGTTGCTCGATGGTCATGTCCGCCACGGCGCCCGTCCCATCAGTCGTCCGATCCACCGTGCTGTCATGAATGACGACGGGGACGCCATCCTTCGACAAGCGGATGTCGATCTCGAAGTACTCTGCCCCGACGGCCGTCGTGGACGAAAGTGCGGGCATCGTGTTCTCCGGTGCGGCCGACGAGTACCCGCGGTGTGCGACGATGGCGCCTGCCTGTCCAGGAAGTCGCAGGACCGCCAGTGGGCGCCGCAGGACTCTGTCGAGCGACAGGAGTGACCGCTCGCCATCGGACTGGGAGATGACTGTGCCCGCATCGAGCGGGGAGTGCGTGATCGCCTCAGCTGCTGGAGATGCGAACCCGGTGAACACCGCCCAGACAGCGGCACAGACGGCTCCTGTGCCCGACAGGCGTCGTCTGCGTACGCTCATGATCTGCATCCTGCCAGAGGCGCGAGGCTGCGTCGAGACCTTTTCGTTACTTTTGATGAAACGTTCGAGAAAGGGCCAGCCGACAGTCGTCTATATGGCGCTAACGTGCACTCTGCCGCTACGGAACCGCAGGTTCGTGCCATATGGCGCGGTAGCGTGCTGCACCTGTGTCGTACGCTGAGGGCATGCCATTGACCGGAGAATACAAGCCGTCCTCATCCGAATGGGCCCGTACGCAGGCCGAGAAGTTTGAGGCGTCGAACGGGGAAGAGGCGAACACTCTGCAGGGCGTGCCGATCATCGTCCTGACCACGGTCGGGGCGAAGTCGGGTGCACTGCGCAAGACCGCGCTGATGCGCGTCGAACACGAGGGTCTCTACGCCGTCGTCGCGTCGAAGGGCGGGGCGCCAGACGAGCCTCGCTGGGGTGAGAACATGCGCCGACACCCGCACGTCGAGCTGCAGGATGGCGCCGACAAGCGTGACTACAACGCGCGCGAGCTGTCCGGCGATGAGCGTGAGGAGTGGTGGCGTCGTGCGGCCGCCGTATGGCCTGCGTACGACACGTATCAGACGAAAACCGATCGGAAGATCGCGATCTTCGTTCTCGAACCCTTCCAGGACTGAGTCACGGGTCGGGTGGCGGGATCCGGACGTGCGATCAGCGGCGCCCGGATGCCAGCACAGCAGACAGCAGTAGATCAAGCGTCTCGTGCGCGTTGATGCGCGCCGCAGCATTGGCAGGGTGCTCAGAGAGCCAGAGTGCCAGCTCATTCATTGAACCGGACAGTGCGGCGGTCAGTGTGTCGAGCAGTGCGGGCGCGACTTCTGCCTCCGCCAGTCCTTCGCGCAGCTGCGTTGCTGGACCCTCGGCATCCATCCGGCGCCATTCGTCCCAGCTGAGCACGGCCGGTCCGTCGATGAGTAGCACGCGCGCTGCGGCGCCCTGCGTGATCGCGTCGAGGAAGGCATGACTCCCGAGGCGGAGAGCGGCCATGGCATCCGCCCCCTCCGTCGAGGTGGCAATCGCGTCCGCGATCAGCTGCTGCTGCCCGGAGACCACCGCGGTGAAGAGCCCGGGCTTCGAGGAGTAGTGGTGGTAGACCGCTCCGCGCGTGACGCCGGCTGTACGTGCGATGTCGTCCACGGATGCCGCGGAGTAGCCGTGCTCTGCGAACTGCGCGGTGGCGACCGCAAGGATTCTTCGAGAGGTCTCAGCGGCTTCCGCCGCAGTTGTTCGAGGCATACGGTTCCCTTACATGCGATGTGTATGTATCTTAGTTGGTACCGATACAAACACTAAGTATGTAAAGAGGGATGATGAACTTCTCCAGTTTTTACCCGGTCCTCATGGTCGACGACGTCGATACTGCTGCCAGGTTCTACCGCGACGTGCTCGGGTTCGAGACGACGTTCGAGGCCGACTGGTATGTGAGCCTGCGCTTCGACGGTGGCGAAATCGCGATCCTCGACCGCACACACGAAACCATCCCTGAGGGGTTCCGCGACCCCGTGCGTGGCCTGCTACTCAATGTGGAGGTGCCAGATGCCGCGGCCGAGCATGTCCGCATGGTCGGGACGCTCGGGCTGCCGGAGCGGCTCTCCCTGCGCGACGAGGACTTCGGGCAACGGCATTTCATCATCGAAGCACCGGGTGGAGTGCTCATCGACGTGATCGAGCCGATCGAGCCGTCAGCGGAGTTCATCACGGCGTACGCGGGGGAGTGACGCGCCTGCGCACGGCGAATCGTACGGCGACAACGAGCACCAGCGCGGCGCCGGCGAGGAGCACCCACCATCCGGGTGCGATGGCGACAGCCGAGAGGCTGAGCTGCTGCTGGGCGATCGTGGGCATCTCATCCGAAGCCGACGCGATGACTGTCGGCGAGACGGCCACCTGTATTGCGGTGAAGGGCAGCCAAGCAGAGAGCCCCTCGACTGTCGCGTGAACATCGACACGGGCCGCGGGAAGGAGCTCAGCGAGGGTGAGCAGTCCCGTCGAAGCATCCGGTGATGAGTACAGCTCGACGCCAGGGGCCGTGACTAACTGTATGGCGGTGAGGCGGGTGTTACCCGTGTTCCCTACGACATAGGAGACGTCGGCAGAAGCCGCCTCCCATGGCCAGAATCCGGTCGCCACGTCGAGCTGTGCCTGATCCAGCGACAGGCCGGCGGTGAGATCGCCGGCGACGGTCACGGTGACACGCGTCGCGTACCTCATGTCGACAGAGACCGTCTCTCCAGCGCTCTGCAGCACCGTGAGGAGGGCTCCGGCGTGCTCACCCGGCTGCGCGTCCGCGGGGACTGAGACGGAGAAGGGGATGCGGGCGACCTCGCCTGGCTCGATGTGCACGCTCGCGACGCTCGGAGCGATCCATGTGCCGATGGCTGCGGAGCCTGTCTCGGCTGTCGCGATGTCCAAGGCTCCGGATCCGTCGGTGAACGCGTCGGATCCGTACACGGCGAGGTCGAGCACTGCTGCGCCGGAGTTGCGAACCAGAACAGCGTCTTCGACGACGGCACCCGGCTCGAGGGCGTATGCGAAGTTGCTGCGCTCCTCTCCGATGTTGGTGATGACCGGCATCATGCTCCATGCGACCTGGCCTGCGGCGGATGCTGGCACAAACGATGTGGGAGCCTCGACCGCGGAAGCCTTCAGTGCCGAGGTCGCGGTCGAGCACAGCACGACCAGCAGTGTGGCGGCGACGGCGCCGAGGAGGAAGCGCGGGAGGCGAGGAAGGGGACGAGGCATCGGAGCGGCCTTTCAGTGGAAACAGAGAGAAAGAGCGGATGCGGGGCGCAGCCGCATCGTGCCGGCTGCGCCCCGCATTCTGTTACTGGATGACGGTGACAGTCAGTGTCGACGCATAGTCGCCGGCGACCTGTCCCAGCGGCAGGCGCAGGTCGAGGTCGGCCGCGACGATCGCAGTGTCGACGCCCTTGTACTCATCGCTGGGCGCCGCGACAAGCACGGCGTTCTGCGAAAGTCCGCCTCCAGCGCCAGCGACAACCGGTTCACCGGCGACCGCTCCGGCGCCTTCGGCCGTGAGCCGTGGCGTCCAGCCGAGTGCGCTCGACTCGAAGGAACCAGCGGCTGATGCGAACGCAGATGCCTGACCAGACAACGTCCAGCTCGAGGACGGATTCACCCGGGTGTCGGTGATCTCGATGTCGTTCAGGACACCGGTCGCGACGTAGCTGTCGCCCAGAGGAGCTGCCTCACCAAGCGAGACGACGTCCTGCGAGCTGAAGCGCCAGGTGAACTCGCCTGCCGGCTGCGTCGAGTCAGGGATGCTCACAGCGATGGCCTGCTCGTTCGGGGTGGGCTCGGCCGGGGTCTCAGGCTCTTCGATGGTGGGAGGCGCCTGGTTGTAGCGCTGCATCCAGCCACGGAGTGCGTCGGGACGATCGGTGATGATGCCGTCGACGCCCATCGCCGTCAGGGACTCCCAGTCGGCCGCGTTGTTCTTCGTCCAGACAAACACACCCAGACCTGCATCATGGGCCATCGCTACGCTCTCTGCGGTCGCGCTGCTCGGGTTGATGGCATCCGCACCCATCTGCTCGGCCCTGTCGATGATCGACGCGTCGATCCCGCCGGTGAGCCAGCCCACAGGAAGATCTGGTGCCACCGTCGCGAAGTTTGTGACGGTCGTGGCGCTGAAGCTCTGTGCGAGGACCTTGCTCTCGACGCCGGCAGCCTCGATCATGTCGACCGTGAGCTGCGTGTCTTCGACGTTCCAATCACCCTTGTACTCGATGACGACATCCGCGCCGCCGTTTGCGACATAGGTGAGAACCTCGTCGAACGTGGGGATCTTCGTTCCCGCGAACGCACTGGAGAACCAGGAACCGGCATCCAGCGCATGGAGCTCCTCGAGCGTCATGTTCGTCACCGAGCCGGTGCCATCAGTGGTGCGATCCACCGTGCCATCGTGGATGACCACAGGCACGCGGTCCTTGGAGAGGTACATGTCGATCTCGAAGTATTCGGCACCGGCGCGAGTCGTCGAAACGAACGCCGGCATCGTGTTCTCCGGGGTCACGGTCGAGTTTCCACGGTGTCCGACGATGACGCCGGTTTCGCCGGGCTGACGGATCGTGATCGGAGGGAGCGGGTCGATCTCGGTGAGCACGACGTTGTCGTAGCGCACGATCGAGTCGTTCGCGATGAGCCCCTGCACGCCGTCCGCGGTTCGCACCAGCTGACGCGTGGTCATGATCTTCTTGCCGTCGATGTACCACGTGCCGACGTTGTCGTTAACCTCGACGCGAAGGTGCGCCTGGGTGCCGATGCCGATGTCGCTTGCCGTTGACCCCGTGTCGGTGACTCTCCAACTGTCGGCTGCGGTGCGCTGGGTGAACTCGACGCCGTTTCCTGCGGCAGAACCGTTGCGCAGAGCAGCTTGCTGCCAAGGGATGGAGCCGTCAGCGGGGGCATCGAGCAGCAGCGCCAGCCAACGCCCGCTGTTCGCGGCCGATTCGAATGTGATGTCGACGTCAAGCGCGAAGTTCTCACGGTTTTCGCCGAAGGTGATCTTGGCGTCGCCAGGACCGCTGGCACCGACGAGCTCCCCGTCCTTCACACTCCAGGTGCCCGCGACGGCATTCCAGTCCTCCGGGATCGTGCCCGAGTCGAACGACTCGGAGAGGAAGACCCGATCATCCACGGGCATATCCGTGGCTGTCGGTGCCGATGTGGCTGCGTGCGCGATGCCTGGAGCGAGAACGCCCGCAAATACGGCGGTCGTGGCAACGCAGACGGCTCCGATACGCGATAAACGCGAACGGCGAATGGTCATGGTACGTCCTTCCGGGGGAGGGTGCCTCGGGGTGGGTCCCGGGGCACCTCCCACTCAAGAAGGCGCGCGCATCGGCGCCCTGCACAGCACAAGACCGGCAGGGCCCATCTGGGCGAAGAGCTGGTGACGCGCAGTGACGGTCGAGCCGAACCGTCACTGATCGACTCAGAGACCCAGTGCAGAGCGAGCCGAGTTCACGATGCTCAGCGAGGTCGATGTCGCGAGGTAACGATCGTCGCTGTACTCGAAGGGGCGTCCGTCGAAGGTGCGGGCGGAGCGCTGGACGCGCAGCAGAGGCGTGGTGCGAGACACCCCGAGCAGTCGCGCATCCTCTGGGTCCGCGAGCACAGCGGAGATCAGATGCTCGCCGTAGGCGAGCTGAGGACCGTGCACGCGTTCGACTACCTCCATGATCGAACGTGCGTCCCGCGGGAGCTGCGCGATCGTCGGGATGAGCCATTCCGGAAAGGTCGTGCGCTTGACCATGACGGGCACATCGTCGATGGATTGCAATCGGGTGATGCGCAAGACGGGGCGTTGAGCGCTGATTCCCAGCGCGTGCGCCTCCTCGGTGGTCGCACGTCCTTCGCTGCTGAGTAGCGTCTTTCCGCCCGGCTGATGGCCGATCGCCTTCGCCCATTGGCCGAAGGATCGTAGCTCGGTGACGTCTTGCGCGAGCGTTGCAGCATGCACGACCCACCGCGTTCCACGGCGTGAAAGCTGGCGGTTGGTGTGTTCTACGTGCTCAAGTGCGCGGCGTATGGTTCCGCGAGCCACGCCGAAGCGAGCAGCGAGTGACGATTCGCTGGGGAGCGCGTCGCCGATGCTCACACGTCCGGTCTCGATGTCTGCGGTGATCTTCGCCGCGATCGAGAGATGCTTTCGATTGGTCTGTGGTGTGGTGCGTTGGGGCACATCTTGAGCGTGCCCGGTCAGGGTTAACGGCTGATGCCAGAGCGGATGCCGGGCTGAAAACGACGAGGGGCGGATGCCGTAGCATCCGCCCCCACGTCATGGAACTGGTGTCAGGAGACGCCGAAGAGCGCCTCGATCGGTCCGCGCGCGAAGAACAGCACGAACCCGAAGCCGACGATCCACAGCAGCGGGCTGACGGACTTCGCCTTGCCGGAGAAGGCCTGCACGAGCACCCAGCTGACGAAGCCTGCGCCGATGCCGTTGGCGATCGAGTAGGTCAGCGGCATCACCGAAACGGTGAGGAATACCGGCAGCAGCACGCTGAAGTCGGTCAGATCGATGTACTTGATCTGTGCCATCATCATCGCGCCGACGATGATCAGCGCGGCAGCCGCGATCTCGGTCGGAACGATCGAAGTCAGCGGCGTCAGGAACATTGCGAGAAGGAACATCACGCCGGTCACGACGTTGGCGAAGCCGGTGCGTGCACCCTCGCCGATACCGGCGCCGGACTCGATGAACACGGTGTTTGACGAAGACGAGGTGCCACCGCCGGCAATCGCGCCGATACCCTCGACGATCAGCGCCGACTTGATGCGGGGGAAGTCGCCCTTCGCGTCGGCGAGGTTCGCCTCCTTGGCAAGACCGGTCATCGTGCCCATCGCGTCGAAGAAGTTCGAGAACACCAGGGTGAAGACGATCATCACGATCGCGACCAGGCTGACCTTGCCGAAATCGAACCCGAAGTCGACAGCACCGATCAAGCTCAAATCGGGCAGGCTGACCGGGGATCCGGAGAGTGTCGGGACGGTCAGGCTCCATCCGGCCGGGTTGAATTCGCCATCCGAGCCGAACTGCGGACCCAGGTGCCAGATGGCCTCGACGATCACGGCGAGCACCGTGCCGGAGACGAGACCGATCAGCAGGCCGCCCTTGACCTTGCGGGCGACGAGCACTCCGGTGATGATCAGGGTGACGATGAACAGGACGGTCGGAACCGTGGCGACGGAGCCGCCGATGCCGAGGCCGACCGGGGGAGAAGAGCTGCCGGTCGCGGTCACGAAGCCGGAGTTCACGAATCCGATGAAAGCGATGAACAGACCGATACCGACGGTGATCGCGATCTTGAGCTGGAATGGCACGGCGTCGAAGATCATCTTGCGCAGGCCAGTTGCCGCCAGCAGCACGATGACGATTCCGTTGATCATGACCAATGCCATCGCCTCGGCCCAGGTGACCTGGCCGACAACGGAGAAAGCAAGGAACGCGTTGATGCCGAGTCCGGCGGCGAAACCGAACGGCAGGCGGGTGATCAAGCCGAACAGGATCGTCATCACGCCGGCGGTCAGCGCCGTCGAGGCGCCGACTGCGCTGAAGCTCAGCACAGTGCCGTCGACGTCGGCGGCGCCGGCGAGGATGATCGGGTTGAGGATCACGATGTAGGCCATCGTGACGAACGTCACCAGGCCGCCGCGGACCTCCGTGCCGATCGTGGAACCGCGTTTGGTGATCTCGAAGAAGCGATCAAACGCGTTCTTCGGCTCAGCAGTGCGCTCAGTTGTGGTCGAGGGGGCAGTTGTCATCGGGTTAAACCTCCTTGGAGACGATATCGTGTCCGACGCCTCGCGCGCGTCCCCCGCGAGGCAGTCAGGTTCTCGTCGTAGTCTCTTGGAGTCATGCAACGCCTCCTCGTCGCGATTCTCGCCGCCGTCGACGCTGCCATCGCGGCGGCCGTCGGCCTCGTCGTGCTGCTCGCTCCGCTGACCATGCTCTGGACGCTCGCGTTCGGCGTCACCGCTGAATGGGGAGCCCTGTGGCCGGTGACGGGCACGCTGTGGCAATTCGGTCATGGTGTTCCGATCGATATCGCAATCCCGGATGCTGTGGTCGCGGCCGTCGGCATCGCACCGGAGGCCGCGAACTTCACGCTTTCGCTGACGCCGCTCGCCTTCTTCATCTTCACCCTGCTGTTCGCGGCGCGCTCCGGCACCAGGGCTGCCCGTTCAGGGGCCTGGATGCTCGGGGTCATCTCCGGCGCCGTGGCCTTCACCCTGGTCGCGGTCGCCGTCGCGTACACCGCGCAGGCAGACATCGCGCAGGTCCCGTTCGGCCTTGCGATTCTGCTGCCATCCTCCGTGTACCTTGTCGGTGCCCTCTGCGGGGCCATTCGCTACGCCTGGCGCGAGGGCGATAACGGACTTATCGACCGCGTGCACGACGTCGTCGACAGCTGGGGAGACTGGGGCGTGGTGCCCGCCGAAATCGTGCGCGGCGCCACTGTGGTCGTCGTGGGACTCACCGGCGTTGCGGGCCTTGTCGTTGCGCTCACGGTCGCGCTGCGTGGAGGAGAAGTCGTCGCCCTCTTCGAAGCGGCGCGCGTTGATGCCACCGGTGTCACCGTCCTCACGCTCGGACACCTCGCGTACCTGCCCACGCTGCTCGTCTGGGCACTGGCCTGGATCGCCGGCCCCGGATTCTCGGTGGGCGCAGGCACCGCAGTCTCACCCGCCGGCACGCAGCTCGGTGTCGTTCCCGGCATCCCCATTTTCGGCCTGCTGCCGGAAAACAGCTCCATCTGGATGCTGATCGTTGTGCTGTTGCCCGTCGCAGCGGGTGCCTTCGCCGGTTGGATGGTTCGATCCAAGCTCGTCTGGGAAGACGTCGCGCGCGGCCTCGCACCGCGCGTCGCAATCGCCGCGGGAATCGCCCTGCTCACTGCCGGAGTCATCGCGCTCGCAGCGGTGCTCGCATCCGGGTCGATCGGTCCGGGGCGGCTTGCCGACACCGGCCCGCATGTCGGGTGGATGACGCTCGCGATCGGACTCGAGGTTCTGATCGGCGCCGGCATCATGCTGCTCGCGCCCAGACACCGTGATGAGCTCGCCGAAGAGCGCACAGATCGCTGGGCCACTGAGATGGGTACGTCTGTGGCAACGGATGCCGACACCGCTGCTGACGCTTCTTCCGCGTGGCCAGCGCAGGCGACAGAGCCCACTGATGAGACCGAGACGCAGCCACTGAGCGAGCATGGCTTCTTCGGGGGCGGCAGCACTCCCACGCCCCGGTAGACTAACCGGGTGCTCACGGTCGCCGTTCTCATCTCAGGCACCGGCTCGAACCTCCGCGCCCTGCTCGAAGCCGCACGCCACCCCGATTTTCCTGCGCGGATCGTTGTCGTCGGTGCCGATCGCGATGCTGAAGGTCTCGCTCACGCCGAAGAATTCAGCATCCCGAGCTTCACAGTGCCGTTCCGCTCTTTCGAGAGCCGCGAGGCATGGGGCGAAGAGCTCGGCAGCCAGCTGGACGTCTGGAACCCCGACCTCGTCGTACTCAGCGGTCTGATGCGGCTGCTGCCCGCACCGCTCGTCGCCCGCTACGCGCCGCGGATCATCAACACGCATCCGGCGTACCTGCCCGAGTTCCCCGGTGCGCACGGTGTGCGTGACGCGCTCGCCGCCGGCGCCGAGCAGACCGGCGCCAGCGTCATCGTCGTAGACGACGGCGTCGACACCGGCCCGATCCTCGCCCAGGAGCGTGTGCCCGTGCGTCCGGATGACACCGAGCACAGCCTGCACGAGCGCATCAAACCCGTCGAGCGACACCTGCTGATCGATGTGGTGCGCCGCATCGCCACCGGCGAGCTCTCGCTGACGCCCTGACCTCTACCCGCACAAGTTCTGCACAATCACCGCACGCATATTCACCGCACACACACCGCACGAAGGAGACCTCCCATGGCCGGCCCGAGCCACGACTCTTCCCTGTACCGCGATCGCGACACTGTGCCGATCAAGCGCGCGCTCGTCTCGGTGAGCGACAAGACCGATCTGCTCGTGCTCGCCGCGGCGCTTGCCGATGCTGGCGTCGAAATCGTCTCGACCGGATCGACCGCTGCGACCATCCGCGAAGCGGGCTTCGATGTCACTGACGTCGCCGCAGTCACCGGCGTCGCCGAGATGCTCGACGGTCGCGTGAAGACTCTGCATCCGAGCATCCATGGTGGGCTTCTGGCCGACCTGCGCCTCGAGGGCCACGCCCGCGAACTCGCCGAGCTGGAGATTGCCCCGTTCGAGCTCGTCGTCGTGAACCTCTACCCGTTCGTAGAGACGGTCGCATCCGGTGCGACCGGCGATGACGTCGTCGAACAGATCGATATCGGCGGCCCGGCTATGGTGCGCGCGTCGGCGAAGAACCACGCGAATGTCGCGATCGTTGTCTCTCCCGAGTCCTACCAGGCGATCATCGAGTCGATCTCGGCCGGCGGAACCACGCTCACGCAGCGCCGGGAGCTTGCTGCCCGTGCGTTTGCGCACACCTCCGCATACGACACTGCCGTTGCCGCCTGGTTCGCTGAGGAGACCCTCAACGAGCCCGGAGACCTGCCAGAGCACTTGACGATCAAGGCCGAGCGACTGTCGACGCTGCGCTACGGCGAGAACGCACACCAGCGCGGCGCGATCTACTCTCGCGTTGGCGGCCACGGCATTGCCCAGGCTGTGCAGCTGCAGGGCAAGGAGATGTCCTACAACAACTACGTCGACGCGGATGCCGCGCTGCGCGCCGCATTCGACATGGTGCTGCCCGCCGTCGCTATCGTGAAGCACGCGAACCCCTGCGGAATTGCGACCACCGCGCCGAACGCCCTCGACCCGATCGCCAGCGCGCACCTGCGTGCCCACGAGTGCGACCCGGTATCGGCCTATGGGGGCGTGATCGCCACTAACGGCACTGTCACGCTGAAGATGGCCGAGAACCTCAAGGACATCTTCACCGAGGTCATCGTCGCTCCGTCGTTCGAGCCGGCCGCGCTTGAGGTGTTCAAGGCGAAGAAGAACCTGCGTCTGCTACAGCTGCCGGATGACTGGCAGCAGGAGCCGATGGACGTACGCCTGGTCTCCGGCGGTCTGCTGCTGCAGGATGCCGATCGCTTCCCCGATGAGATCGGCTCTGTTGCGAAGAACTGGGAGCTCGTCACGGGTGATCGCCCCGACGAGTCCGAGATGGAGAACATGATCTTCGCGTGGAAGGCGTGCCGCGCGGTTAAATCCAACGCCATCGTGCTCGCCAAGGGCAATGCCACCGTCGGCGTCGGCATGGGCCAGGTCAACCGTGTCGACTCCTGCCGCCTCGCGGTGGAGCGTGCCGGCGTCCGTGCGGTCGGATCCGTCGCAGCATCCGATGCGTTCTTCCCGTTCGCGGATGGCGCTCAGGTGCTCATCGATGCCGGCGTCACCACGATCGTGCAGCCGGGTGGATCTGTGCGCGACGAGGAGGTCATCGCTGCGGCGAAGGCCGCGGGCGTGACGATGTTCTTCACCGGGGAGCGTCACTTCTTCCACTGAGTCAGGTGCCTCGCGACGGCCGGACTGGGCGCTTCACAGTCATGTCTGAATTCCGCTAGCCGGTCGTCGCAGCGCGTGTCAGAGTGGAGGCATGACCTTCCCGGCGATGAGCTTCGATGAGCGGTACCGTGCGATCGATGCGCGCGACACCCGCTTCGACGGCCAGTTCGTCACGGCGGTGCACTCGACGGGCATCTACTGCAGGCCGTCCTGCCCCGCGCGCACACCCAAGCCGGAGAACGTCAGCTTCTATCCGACCAGTGCCGCAGCGCACGAGGCCGGCTTCCGTGCGTGCAAGCGCTGCCTTCCCGAGGCGGCTCCTGGCTCGCCGGCATGGGACCTCCGCGGCGACACCGCTGCGCGCGCGATGCGCCTCATCGCCGACGGCGTCGTGGAACGCGAGGGCGTCCCCGGCCTTGCCATGCGCCTGGGCTACTCGTCGCGCCACCTCACCCGGCTACTCGCGACCGAGCTCGGCGCCGGCCCGCTCGCTCTTGCCCGCGCGCACCGTGCCCACAATGCGCGGATGCTGCTTGTCGGAACCGACCTTGCGATCGCTGACATCGCGTTCTCGGCCGGGTTCGCCAGCATCCGCCAGTGCAACGAGACGATCCGCGAGGTGTTCGGCCTGACCCCCACCGAGCTGCGCGCACGTCGCCGCATCTCCTCGATCGTCGTCCCGGGAACGATCGACCTGATCCTCCCGCACCGCGAGCCGATGGATGCCGCGGGCATCTTCGTCTGGATGGCCGCACGCGCCCTGCCCGGCGTGGAGAGCACGACGGAGAACTCGTTCGCCCGGCACGTGCGCATGCCGGGTGGAGCCGCGTGGTTCGAAGTGCGGCAGGACGAGAACGCCCGGCTTCGCCTACGCGCCCAGGTTACGCATCTCAGCGACCTCGCCCCGCTCGTCGCGACCGTACGTCGCATCTTCGATCTGGATGCTGACCCCATCGCCGTCGACGCCGCGTTGTCGTCGCATCCGGAGCTTTTGCCGCTGGTCGCGCGGATTCCCGGCATCCGTGTGCCTGGCGCCGCAGACCCGCACGAGATGCTCATCCGCGCGATGATCGGCCAGCAGATCACTGTTGCTGCCGCCCGAACGGCGCTCATGAAGCTCGCCGAGGCGTTGGGGGAGCCGACGCCTGACTCGGAGGGCCACCTGTTCCCGACGATGACGGCGATCGCCGAACACGGTACCGAAGTGCTCCGGGGGCCTGCGGCGCGGATAAGGGCCATCACCGGAGCAGCCGCAGCGCTGGCAGATGGTTCGCTGACGTTGACCGTCGGTGACGATCGCGTCGAGCAACGACAGGCACTCCTGGCTATGCCCGGCATCGGACCCTGGACCGCCGACTATGTGCGGATGCGCGTGCTCGGCGATCCGGATGTGTTCCTCCCCGGAGATGTCGCCGTGCGCGCCGGTGCCGCGGCCGCAGCCCTCCCCGCCGATCCCGCACCGCTTGCTGTCTGGTCAGAACGCACCGCCCCCTGGCGCAGTTACTTCACCGCCCACCTCTGGCGTGCCCCACGCCCCACCACCCCCACTACGTCCCGCGAGACTTCACGTGTGTCACTGAAAACCGCGATTTCTATGACACACGCGAAGTCTCGCGGAGGAAAGAGTGCATGAAAATGAGCATCATCCAGACCATCGACACTCCTGACGGTCCGTTCACGCTCCTCGTCGACAGCGAACAGCGAGTTCTCGCCTCCGGGTGGACCGCCGACCCCGATGCGATCGTCAATCGGCTCGCAGAGCGATTCCGCCCCACAGAGATCCGAGAAGGCGAGATCCGAGAGGGCGAGACGGATGCTGCGGCCGCCGTCCGTGCGTATTACGACGGCGACCTCGGTGCGATCGACACCGTCGCGGTGCACCAATTCGGCACTGAGATGCAACGGGCCGGCTGGGCGGCGCTGCGGCAGATAACGCCAGGGGAGCCGTTGACTTATACGTCTTTCGCCGCAGAGCTGGGCAATCCGAGCGCGGTGCGCGCTGCGGCATCCATCTGTGCACGCAACGCGCCTGCGCTCTTCGTGCCCTGCCATCGCGTGCTGCGCGCCGACGGGACGCTCGGCGGCTTTGCTTGGGGGCTGTCCGTGAAGGAATCGCTGCTCGCCAGGGAATCTGCGCTCTGAGATCCGCAGTCCTGGGCGCCGATCGGGAATAGCTCTTGCATTCAGCCTGTTCACAGCAATAGGCTGGAGGGCTGTCGCGCCGACCGGGCGACGAAGCCGAGCCTGAGGAGGACACCATGATTTTGATCGCCGTCGCGCAGATCACCGTTCTTGGCTCGAACCCGGCGGATCTTCACCGGTAGCGCCCGCCCCACTTTGCAACTTCCGGGGTCAGCGCCACAGGTGCGCCTCGTCAATTCCCTTCCGTAACGCAACTCATCTGAGAGTCATGTCTTCCTCGTCTTCATCGCAGAATTCGTCTGCTTCGCTGTCCACTCCCGCCGCACTGTGGCGCCTGAAGCCCTTCGTCAGGCCGGCCCTGGGGCGCATGATCGGCGGTGCCGCGAGCGCGCTCGCCGCAGCCATCATCGCCCTGATGATCCCCATCGTGCTCGAACAGATCATCGCCGGACCGGTGATGTCCGGTCAGGTCTCTGCGATCGTCTGGGGTGCGGTCGCCGTGCTTGCTCTTTCGCTCGGGGAAGCCGTGATGGTCTGGCTTCGTCGGTGGTTCATCTTGAAACCTTCCACCGAGATCGAGTACCGGATGCGTTCGGATCTGTACTCGCGCCTGCAGGCGCTGCCTGTTGCCTTCCATGACCGTTGGCAGTCCGGACAGCTGCTCAGCCGCATGATGCAGGACATCGGCCTCATCCGCCGATGGCTCGCCTTTGGCTTGATCCTGCTCGTCGTCAACATCCTCACGATCATGATCGGATCCGTGCTGCTGTTCCGCTGGCACTGGCTGCTGGGGGTCATCTTCCTCATCACAGGCATCCCACTGTGGATCCGCGGCTATCTTTTCGAGAAACGCTACGGCGTGCTCACGCGCCGTAGTCAGGACCAGGCGGGCGACCTCGCCACCAGCGTCGAGGAGAGCGTGCACGGCATCCGTGTGCTGAAGGCTTTCGGCCGCGGAAAGCACGCGCTCGGCCGCTTCAGCAACCAGGCCGAGACTCTGCGCCAGACCGAGCTGAGCAAGGCCCGTGCCGTCGGTTCGCTATGGTTCTTCCTCGACCTGATGCCGCAGATCGCCTTCGGGCTGAGCCTCATCAGCGGCATCTGGCTGATCTCCCAGGGTGCCATCTCGGTCGCCGAGCTGTTCGCATTCTTCGCGATGGCGACCGTGCTGCGCTGGCCGATCGAATCGATCGGCTTCCTGTTCTCGTTCGCTCTGGATGCGCGCACCGCGACCGACCGTGTGTTCGAGATCTTCTCTGAGACCAACACCATCACCGACCCGGAGAACCCGGTGCACATCAACCAGCCGCGCGGAGAGCTCGCTTTCGAGAACGCGCACTTCCGGTATCAGGACGCCGGGGCCTCCGAGCGTGACCTCCTGGACGGCATCGACCTGGTTCTGCGCCCAGGCGAGACCATGGCGCTGGTCGGTCTCACAGGCAGCGGCAAGACCACGCTGACCACTCTGCCGACGCGTCTGTACGACGTCACCGGAGGCAGAGTGACTCTGGACGGCGTCGATGTACGAGATTTGCCGGTGGCAGAGCTGCGCACACACATCGCGATGGCGTTTGAGGATGCCACGCTGTTCTCGGCATCCGTGCGAGAGAACGTGCTTCTGGGTCGCGCTGAGCTCGACATCCACAGCGACGAGGGCGAGCGCGTGCTGCGCGAGGCGCTCCAGATCGCGCAGGCCGAGTTCGTCGACGCACTGCCAGAAGGCGTCGAGACCGTCATCGGTGAGGAGGGGCTCAGCCTGTCCGGTGGGCAGCGCCAGCGTCTCGCACTGGCACGTGCCGTCGCCGCCAACCCCAAGGTTCTCGTGCTCGACGACCCCCTCTCCGCGCTGGATGTTGATACCGAGGCGCTGGTGGAGCGGGCGTTGCGCCGTGTGCTCGCCGACACCACCGCGCTGATCGTCGCACACCGTCCGTCGACCGTCGCGCTCGCTGACCGGGTGGCGCTGCTGGAGCGCGGCAGAATCACCGCCGTCGGCACACACTCCGAACTGCTGAAGACCAGTGCACACTACCGGCACGTGATCTCCAGCCTCGAGGCTGAGGAAGCCGCGCGCACCGGGGCGATCCCCATCATCCGCGAGGATGCCGCGACGGATGCCGCGACGGATGACTCCGCCACCGAAGACGATACGAACAACGCCAAGAAGGAGGTGCAGGCATGAGTGCAGCACTCACCGGAACCCAGGGCGAAGACCGCTCGAACTACACGCGCGAAGAGAGCAAGGCGATCCGCCAGCGCTCGATGCGTCTGCTCGGCTCTCTCGTTTCTCCGCTGCGGGCGCAGATCATCGTCGCGGCAGTATTGCTCGTGATCTCAACGGCTCTGCAAGTTGCGGGCCCCATCCTCATCAGCATCGGAATCGACCGGGCGCTGCCCGCTGTGCTCGACCACGCAAACTGGATGCCGACCTTCATGATCGGGCTCATCTACCTACTCGCGGGTGCGTTCGGTGCCGCGCTGATCGGCCTGTACGTCGTCGTCGCCGCGCGCATCACCCAGGCGGTGCTGATCGATCTGCGCAAGCGCATCTTCCTGCACACACAGCGGCTGAGCCTCGAATTCCATGAGACTTATACGTCAGGGCGCATCATCTCGCGTCAGACCAGCGACCTGGACTCGATCCGCGAACTCCTTGACGGCGGCCTCAACAACCTCGTCTCAGGCGTGCTGTTCGGTGTGTTCACCTTCATCACCCTGCTGGTGTGGGACTGGCAGTCGGGCGTCATCCTCGCGCTCGCACTCGTTCCGCTCTTCTTCCTGATGCGCTGGTTCTACTCGCGTTCTCAGCTCGTCTTCCGAGAGTCGCGTGTCATCAGCGCGAAGGTCATCGTGCAGTTCGTGGAGACCATGACCGGCATCCGTGCGGTCAAGGCATTCCGCAAGGAGCCGCGCAACGACGTCACCTTCCAGAAGGTCGCCGGTGACTACCGTGATGTGAACCGCCGCTCGATGCTGCTGTTCGGCACATTCGAGCCAGGGCTCATGGCTGTGGCCGCGTTCACTCTCGGGCTCGTCGTGCTGTGGGGTGGCATCCGCGTCTCGACAGGAGCACTGACTGTCGGAGTCCTGCTTTCTGCAGTGCTGTACGTGCGCAACTTCTTCGCGCCGATGCAGGAGATCGCGATGTTCTTGAACTCCTACCAGTCCGCGACTGCGGCGCTGGAGAAGGTGTCAGGTGTGCTGGACGAGGTGCCGACGGTTCCGGATCCCGAGAAGCCTGTCGACCTCTGGGAGTCGCACGGACACGTGAACTTCGACGAGGTCACGTTCGGCTACTCGGGGGAGAAGACGATTCTGCCGAACTTCTCGCTCGACATTCCAGCCGGGCAGACGATCGCCCTGGTGGGAACCACAGGTGCCGGAAAGTCGACGCTGGCGAAGCTCATCTCTCGGTTCTACGATCCTTCGCTCGGCCGAGTGATGCTGGACGGCGTGGATCTGCGTTCGCTGCATCCGAAGGACCTGCGGCGCGCGATCGTCATGGTCACGCAGGAGGCGTACCTGTTCAGTGGGACCGTCGCAGACAACATCGCGCTCGGTAAGCCGGATGCCACGATGGACGAGATTCAGTCTGCCGCTCGCGCGGTGGGGGCCGACGGGTTCATTTCGGCCCTGCCGGACGGCTACAACTCGGATGTGAACAAGCGCGGCGGGCGTGTGTCTGCAGGGCAGCGTCAGCTGATCTCGTTCGCACGTGCGTTCCTGGCGGATCCCGCGGTGCTCATCCTCGATGAGGCCACGGCATCCCTCGACATCCCGTCGGAGCGGCTCATCCAGGATGCGCTGCAGACACTGCTCGCCGACCGAACCGCCATCATCATCGCGCACCGGTTGTCGACGGTCGCGATCGCCGATCGGGTGCTCGTGATGGAGCACGGGAAGATCATCGAGGATGACACACCTGCGACCCTGATCAGCGGCACCGGCAAGTTCGCGCAGTTGCACGCGGCCTGGCAGCAGACGCTGGTCTAGGCGGTCCGGCCGCGCGCGGCCGGGTCGGGGCCGGGAGGAGGCGCGGGTTGCCGCATTGCGGTTGTTGATGCGGCAATCTGCGATGTGCGACCCCTGCGGATGCTGCAGGCCGGGCGCCCCGACAGCCCTAGCCTCGCTACCATGAAGGGGTGGACCCCCTCTTCTTTCTGGCGACCGAGTGGTGGTGGATCGCGCCGACCGCGGTCGGTGCAGGCGCCGTCACGGCGGTTGGTGTGCGTCACCGGAGCAGCACCAGCGGCCGCCGACTCGCATTCGACGCCGCGCGCGACGACCTGAAGGAAGCTCAGCATGAGCTTGGCGAGCGACGACGCGCCGTGAAGATCGCGCGCGCAGAGCATGCCCGCCTCGTCGCCGAGCGCACCGCATCGCGTGCCACGAGCGCCGACGTCGCGAGCGTGCGGCGCACACTGAAGCAGGCCGAGCAGAACGCCAAGGCCGCTGCGGCGGACGTCCGCGCTCGCCGCGTGCACCTGAATGTGGCTCGAGCCGAGATCCCCGCTGCATCCAAGCGCGAGCGGTTTCCGGTGGCGCGCTTGCATCGCGCGCACGACACGGTCACGGCGCGCTGGATGGATTACGAGACCGACCCCGCGAAGCTCATCGCCTATCCCACGATGAGTGATGCGAAGGACCCGGCGACAGCCGCCTTCCTGGGCGCGTCACGCCGCGCGCAGGAGCTGCGGCCGGTAACCGGGACACGCATCAAGACCGAAGAGTTCGCTGCGTATCGGGATGCCGTCGCGCACCTCGAACGCACATTCGATGTCGCCGAGTTCACGGCGAAGGCGCGCGCGAACGGTCTCGACCCGAACGCGGCGCCCGCATGGCAGGATACGGCGCAGCAGGTGTTCACTAGGTCGGCCGAGGCTTTGGATAAGGCTGCCGAGGCGGCGGCGTCCGCCTTCGCGTCATGGAGCTCCCGCCATCAGCCGAGCAAAAACGACGCCGCCGAAGAGCCGGAGACGAACGCGCCGAAGCCGGAGACGAACGCGCCAAAGCCGCCGTCGAGCAAGATCTGGCCGCCGCCGCGCCGCGACAACTCCTAGCGCTCACCCGGGCAGAGTGCGTGTCCGCACCAACTCCTGGTACCAGCGGCCGGAGTCCTTACCCGTCGGTGAACCTCACGGATGAACCTCCTCGGAGGGGAATGAACGGGCATCGAGGCGGGTGTCGTGCTCCGTATCGATGTGGACGGTGATCGTCTGGCCGCGCCAGCGCACCCGGTGCGATCCGACGGCGGCAGGATGCCGGGCGCGCAGGGTCGCGCTCAACAACTGCGCATCGCGCCACTCCAGCCCGACGATGACGCCGGGGCGGGCAACGAGCCCGGTGACGCTGCCCGTACCGAGCTCGGCGGGAAGGGCGGGAAGGAGATGAATGCCATCGACGGATTGCAGGAGCGCCTCGGAGAGCGCACCGACGATTCCTAGGTTTGCGTCGATCTGGAATGGCGGATGGGCGGCGAACAGGTTCGGGTACAGCCCGCCGGCCCAGGGACCGGAGACATCGTCCGCATTGCGAAGAGCGAGTTCCAGCAGGTCGGCGACCTTATCGGGGCGGTGCAGTCGCGCCCACAGCGCGAGCTTCCACACCAGCGACCAGCCGCTGGAATCGTCGCCTCGGCGCTCGAGCGTCGTCGTCGCGGCGGCGCGCCGCGACTCGTCCCAGTGCTCCGTTCCCGGAAACAGTCCGTACAGCGCACTGACGTGACGGTGGTGCGGGTCCTCCTCGGGGCGAGGAACGTCCCACTCAACGATCGTGCCGTCCGGGGTGAGCGCCGGTTGCTCGGGCAGTACGCAGAGCCGTTCGCCAGCGGCTTTCACGACATCGTCGTCGGCGCGGCCCAGAGCCTCGGCCGTCCGGACGGTCGCGGTGAACAGGTCGCGCAGCAGCGCGAGATCCATCGCTGTCGTCGCGGCGAGCGACCCCGATCTGCCGTCCGGTGTGAGGAATGCATTCTCCGGGGAGGTTGCGGGGGAGGTGTGCTCGTCGCGATGCCAGGCGAGCGCGAACTCGGCGGCGCCGCGAAGAGTGGGCCAGATGTTCTCGAGATCTTCGGCATCTGCCGCTCCGAACTCCCATGCCTGGGAGAGGAGACTGGCGAGCCACGCGCCGCCCAGCGGCCAGAAAGCCCACCGAGGGTCGCCCGCCCCGCGGCCGGGAGCGGTGGCATACAACCAGGCGTCACTGTTGTGATGCACCGTCCACCCCGGGGTGCCGTACAGCCGACGGGTGTGCGAGGCTGCGGCATCGGCGATCGCGACTGTGAAATCGGCCAGCGGCTGCGCCCGTGCGCTGAGGTCGGTAACGTGCGCACCCCAGTAGTTCATCTCGGTGTTGATGTTGAGCGTGTAGCCGCTGCCCCACGGCGGGCGAAGCTCGGCGTTCCAGATCCCCTGCAGGTTGGCCGGGAGACCGCCGGGCCGGGAGGAGGAAACGAGCAGATAGCGACCGTAGTCGAAGAGCAGCGCAGCAAGGCCCGGATCGCTTGTCAGCACGCCACGGGGATCGGCGCGCGCGGCAGCGAAGCGCGCGGCGGTGTCTCGAGCTCCTGGGGCTGCGGCGACGGCAGACGGCGATCCGAGTGACAGCGTCACGGTGCCCAGAAGAGCGCCCATCGCCCGCTCGGTTTCGCTGCACAGCGCGTCGACGCCGATCTCCGTTGCGCGTTCGATGCGTTCGAGCGCATCGGCCAACGCATCGGATGCCGTGCCGACCGGAGTCTTCCCGAGGCCGGCGAACGTGGTGGCAGCGGCGACGAGAATGACGGTCCGCCCGGACTCCTGGATGACCCGCGCACCGATCGCGGCGCGAAGAGCAGCCCCGGGGGTCGTGTCCCAGAGCGCGCCAGGCAGATCCGGTTCATGACCGGGTGCGACATCGCTGGGCAGGCGCAGGAGGAGCCCGACGGTGTCGGCACCGATCGAGTGCTGCTCGGGGTTATCGCCATCAGGGGAGCGCAACGGGGAGTGCAGGCTGACGATGGCCGGCGCAGCAGGCTCGATCACGTGTACGAGCACGCTCTGCTCTGCGGCGATGAACGTCGTCGTGCGCATCGATCCCGCAACAGAACGATGGACGCCGGTGGCCAGATCGAGCTCGCGGGTGAGCGCAGCATTCGGGTCTGCACCCGCGACGTCGATCACGACGTCCCCTAGGGGTACATACGACTGCGCGTAGCGGGTCTGCATCGCCCGCAGCGGCGCCTCAGCCCCGACATGGTCGCCGGCAGCGATGGCGGCGCGGGACGCTGCGAGCAGGCGCGCAGATTCCGCAGCATCCGTCAGAGGATCCACCGCCTCGCTTGCCGGCGACCCCGACCATGCGGTGGCATCGTTCAGGTGCAGGGTGGTCGTAGCCACACCGCCATCGCTCATGGCGCCCAACCGGCCGTCGCCGAGCGGCAGGCACTCCAGCCAGGATTCGGCTGTCCCGGTGAATCGGATCGTACTCATTGCTTAGCCGCGGCTGACGCGGTCGCCGTTGACGAAGGTTGTACGGGGAGACCAAAGATCGACAGATTCCCGTCCTTCCCGAGAGTCGTTCTCGCGATTTTGTTGCATCATGCAACGAAATACTAGGTCGTCATCAAGGAGAAGGCGACGGGGCCTCGGTGGGGGAGGGGATCCGAAGCCCCGCCGCCGCTATTAGGGCGCGAGGCGAATCTCTGCGATGACCTCTGCATACTCCGTTTCGCCGACCGGGGTGAAGCCCACTCGGCGGAAGAATGCCTCAGGTCCGCCGTCGCCGGCTTCGTAGATCACGACGACACGATCCATATTGCGGGTGCGCGCCTCAGCTAGGAGGCCAGCTACCGCGAAGCGACCGAGGCCGCGGCGCTGGTCGTTCGCGTCGACGTTGATGCGCCACAGTACAGAGCGGAAGTGCTCTTCCGGGGCGTCAACGTCGAAGTTGGCGCTGACGAAGCCCACGACTTCGTCGCCGTCGAGGATTACACGCTGCCACGACGTCTGAGGATTGATCACGGTGGCAGCGATGCCGTAGGAGACCGGGGCGAGGTACTGTTCCTGACCCGGTTTGAGGGACAGGTTGTTCACTGCGACGATCGTCGCAGCAGAGAGTTCCACCATGCGCAGTTCCGACATAAGCCCAGGGTAACCTCTCGAACCAGATCGCGGGCGGAAAGATGTCTGCGAACGTCATCGAGGGCACTCAGGTATCTTGGTATCGAGACAAATTTGACTCGTGAACGGAGAATCTCCCGGTGACCGACGACGCCATCATCTACACGCACACGGACGAGGCACCGGCTCTGGCCACTGCATCGTTCCTTCCGATCGTCCAGGCCTTTGCGGGCCAGGCCGGAATCGAGATCGAGACCCGCGACATTTCGCTCGCCGCACGCATCCTCGCCGCGTTCCCGCAGCGACTGAGCGCGGACCAGGAAGTGTCCGATGCGCTCGCTGAGCTCGGCGGTCTTGCCACGCTCCCCGAGGCCAACATCATCAAGCTGCCGAACATTTCGGCATCCATTCCTCAGCTCAAGGCGGCCATCGCCGAGCTGCAGGGCCAGGGCTACGACATCCCGAGCTTCCCGGATGAGCCGTCCTCTCTGGAGGAGAAGGACATCCGCGCCCGGTACGACCGCATCAAGGGGTCGGCGGTGAACCCGGTGCTGCGCGAGGGCAACAGTGATCGTCGCGCGCCACTTGCGGTGAAGAACTACGCGAAGAAGCACCCGCACACGAACAAGCCGTTCGCTGAGGGTTCGAAGACCCGCGTCGCCACCATGACCCAGGACGACTTCAAGCACAACGAGAAGAGCTGGATCGCCGCTCACGACGACGTCCTCACGATTCGTCACACTGCGCAAGACGGCACCGTCACGGTACTCAAGGACAATCTCAAGGTGCTGCCGCGCGAGATCATCGACGCGACATTCCTCTCGGCATCCGCTCTTGACGCATTCCTCGCCGAGACACTGGAAATGGCGAAGTCCGATGACGTGCTGTACTCGGTGCATCTGAAGGCGACGATGATGAAGGTCTCCGACCCGATCATCTTCGGTCACGCAGTGAAGGCTTTCTTCGCCGACGTGTTCGCTCGATTCGGCGACGAGCTGGCTGCTGCCGGCCTCAGCGCCAACGACGGACTGGGCTCGATCCTCTCCGGCCTTGCCGACGTCGAGGGTGGTGCAGAGATCGCTCAGGAGTTCGCGAAGGCGATCGGCAACGGCCCGCGCCTGTCGTACGTCAACTCCGACAAGGGCACCACGAACCTGCACGTGCCTTCTGACGTGATCGTGGATGCTTCGATGCCAGCGCTCATCCGTAACGGCGGCAAGCTGTGGGGCGTCGACGGGGGCGAAGACGACACGCTCGCTGTCATCCCAGACTCCTCCTACGCAGGCGTCTACCAGGCAGTCCTCGACGACGTGATCGCGAACGGGCCGCTCAACCCGGCAACGATCGGCACTGTGCCTAACGTGGGCCTGATGGCTCAGGCCGCTGAGGAATACGGCAGCCACGACAAGACCTTCGAGATCGCGACCGCTGGCCGCGTCGAGGTCGTCGACGGTGAGGGCACCGTGGTCATCGAACACGAGGTCGGCGCCGGCGACATCTGGCGTGCGACGCAGACCAAGCACATCCCGGTCATCGACTGGGTGCGCCTTGCCGTCTCGCGGGCGCAGGCGACTGGCGTTCCAACCGTGTTCTGGCTTGACCTGAACCGTGCACACGACGCGCAGCTCATCGCCAAGGTGCACCAGGCGCTCGCAACGCTCGACACGAAGGGCGCACAGATCTCGATCCTCGCCCCCGAGGAGGCGACGCGCTACACGCTGGCACGTCTCCGCCACGGGCTCGACACCATCTCGGTGACCGGCAACGTGCTGCGCGACTACCTGACCGACCTGTTCCCGATCCTCGAGGTCGGAACGAGCGCCAAGATGCTCTCGATCGTCCCGCTGCTCGCTGGCGGTGGTCTGTTCGAGACCGGTGCGGGTGGTTCTGCTCCGAAGCACGTGCAGCAGCTGGTCGAGGAGAACTACCTGCGTTGGGACTCGCTGGGCGAGTTCTTCGCGCTGGCAGCCTCACTCGAGCACTTCGCCGACCGCACCGGAAACGAGAAGGCGCGCGTTCTCGCGGCGACTCTGGATGCTGCGACCGGAACGTTCCTCGAAGAGGACCGCTCGCCGGGACGCAAGCTCGGCACGATCGACAACCGCGGCAGCCACTTCTACCTGGGCCTGTACTGGGCACAGGAGCTGGCCGCACAGACGAAGGACGCCGAACTCGCAGCGGCCTTCGCTCCGATCGCCGCAGACCTCGCTGGCAAGGAGCAGGAGATCATCGCCGAGCTCGCCGCAGCCCAGGGCAGCGCGGTCGACATCGGTGGGTACTACCGTCCTGATGTTGCCAAGGTCGCGAAGATCATGCGTCCGTCGACGACTCTGAACGGGATCATCGACGCGCTGTAGGCGCTGAACGACGAATGGGGCGGATGCTACGGCATCCGCCCCATTCTCGTTTCATGGCTTAGTCGCGGGGCACTGCTCACCAGTGAACGGCGACCTGGGTTCCCATAGCAGTCCACTCGTAGACGTACTCGGCCTGCCACACCGGCATATTCACGCAGCCGTGGCTCATCTGCTGGCCGAAGTTTTCGTGCCAGTACGCGCCGTGGAAGGCGATGTCGGGGGCGAACCAGGTGTTCCACGGTACGTCCGGGGTGACGTAGTCGTTTCCGACCATGTCCTGGATGCTCGTGTAGCCGAAGACAGTGAAGTTCCCCGTCGGGGTCGGCGTGTTCGGCAGTCCAGTCGAAACCGGCCAACGCTCTATCACGGTTTCGTTCTCGTACAGCGTTACCGTCTGCGTGCTGAGGTTGAGATCGACGCGGCGGAACAGGGCTGTCGTCTCAAACGCGGTCTCGTTGACGTTGAGCTCGTACACGGCGTTGCCGTTCTCGAGCTGCTGGGCGAAGTCGGATGCCGCATTGCTGACGTCGCCGACCTCACGCCCGGTGGCGCCCTCGGTGAGAGTGCGCAGCACGTCGCCGGAGGAGTTGGTGACGACCTCGGCGTTGACGGCGGCGCGGTTCACGGCGGCGGGGAGCGTGTCGACGACGCCCTGGATCGCGGATGCATCGGCGGTGATGGTCAGAGCGCCGTTCTCGTCGACGACCTCGAGCCACGTCGCGGCCACGTCTGGAGCGACCGGAACCGTGCGCTCTTCGCCGACGTAGAAGCCGATGGAGCCGAGCATGGTGTTCAGCGATTCAGCGGTGCTTGCCGCCTCGTCGTCGCTGACCGCGGCGGGGGCCTCAGCGGGCGCGCCGGAGTAGTTCAGAGTGCTGTCGCCATCCGCAAGGGCCGTCGTCACAGCGGTGGTCAGGTCTTCGAGGTTGATGCCGGTTCCAGCAACAGCGGGGGTCGTCACATATGCAGCGGTGGCTGCATCGAAGACGACCTCTGCGTCGATGGCATCCGTAAAGCTGGCAGGAATCAGCGCGCGCAATGTGTCACCGGCGAGCACAGTGTCGAGGGTGATCGCGCCGGTGATCGGCTCAGGCATCCAGCTGCCGAGGTTCCACATCGGATGTGACGTGAACGCTTCATCGGCGAGCGTACGCGCGTCGATCGAGGCGCCGAGATCGGCACCGGTAATGACCTGTTCATCGCCAATATCAGTGATCGTGATCTGAAGGTTTGCGAGATGCGAGCTGACAACATCGGCGGCGGCGCCGGGCGTGAGCCCGCCGACCTGAACTCCGGCGATCGACGTTCCAGGTGCGATGAGGAGCACGGATGCAGCACCGGCAGCGAGCAACAGCACACCGGTTCCGAGGCCGACCCAAAGTCCCACGTGGCGCTTCTTAGGAGCGGGCTCGCGCGGAGCCCATTCGACAGGACGTCCGCCATCGTTCGGCGGCAGTGCTGCTGCGACGACCGTGGTCTGGGCAGTGTCTGCACCAGGTGCAGCAATGAGATCAGTCACGAATTCACCCCCCGGAGATATCAACGCGACATACCTATTTATCATACGGGCTCTCGGGTAACAGCGCGGCAACGGTTTGACGCGGCTCCAGACAGACGAAGACCCCGCGGCCGGTCAGCCACGGGGTCTTCGAAGAAATGGAGGAAACTCAGCTGCACAGTTCCTGCAGTACGGTCGCCGACTCGGTCATATCGGTGGTGATGGTGCCGAGGTCGGAGGTTGCCGTGAGGTCCTGGTCGACCAGGACCTTCGACATGACCTCGCTGAGCGCCGCGAAGTCGTCGTATACCGCGGTCGTGGCATCCTTGACCTCGGTGTTGGAGACCTTATCGATGGTTCCGCCGAGCGTCTCGACGAAAGTGTTGAACTGGTCGACGGCGGCCTGAGGGTCTGCGCCTGCGGCAGTCGGGTCGATTTCACCCATTGCGGTGCTGGCCTCTGTCAACTCAGGGATGACGATGGCGCAGGCGTCCGCGACCGACTGATTGGGCTGTGCCTGCTCTGCGGCTGCACCATCTCCGGATGCGTCACCAGAGCCGCTGGGTGAGCCAGAGCAGGCGGTCAGGCCCAGCACGGCGACGGTAGCGATGGTCAATGCCGCGATACGACGGTTCATATAATTTCCCCTCAATGACGGCACCACAAACTGCGGTGCGATTCTCCGGTCGGCGATAAGTTAACCACACGCCGGGGACTCTCCCCATGGGGAGAACGACCCATGCGCGCGGGACGACTCCAGCGTCAATCCGCGATGATGGCGACCCCGTCGATCTCGACGAGCATCTCCGCACGGGGCAGACCGGTGAAGACCGTAGTGCGCGCGGGCAGCACGCCGCTGGAGGTGTGCGCGCTGACGAACTCGCCGTATGCGTCGTTCATGCTCGCGAAGTCCGATCGCTGCGTGAGGTAGACACGCAACATCACGACGTCATCGAAAGTTGCGCCGGATGCCTCGATGATCGCCTTGACGTTCTCCAGGGTGCGAGTGGTCTGGGCGGCGACATCACCGGGAAAGAGATACTCACCTGACACCGGGTCGACCGGGCCCTGACCGGATACCTGGACGAACGGGCCCTTGCGGACGCCCTGCGAGAAAGTGTGCGCGGGGGCCGGCGCAGCATCGGTTGTGACTCGGGTTTTCAGGCTCATGCGACCAGGTTAGTAGCCTGGTCAGATGCCGCTAAGAATTCCGAATCCCGTTCTCGGGCCGTGGGCGAAGGCCTTTCCTGCTCGCTCGCACGGTCTCCGCCTCTCCGATGTGCCTGCGGCAGGATTGCGGCTCTCGGAATTCAGCACACCCGTGATGACCGTGCACGAGGACGCGCTCGCACACAATGAACGCGTCGTCTTCGACTGGGCGGCCGCGCAGGGTGTGGTGATGGCCCCGCATGGCAAGACCACGATGGCTCCGGCTCTGTGGCAGCGGCTGCTCGACGACGGGGCGTGGGCGATCACCGTCGCCACGGCGTGGCAGGCATCCGTCGCGATCGACGCCGGGGTGAGCCGCGTGCTGATCGCGAATGCCGTGACGGATGCCGCTGCCGCCGCCCGTCTCGGCGAGCAGCTCGCAGCATCCGCTGACCTGCAGGTGCTGACCTGGGTCGATGCGGTCGACTCCGTAGAACTGCTTGCGCGCGCGGTCACCGACCCGCAGCATCCGCTCGACGTTCTTGTCGAACTGGGCGGAATCGGCGGACGAACGGGAGCGCGCACCATCGAGGAGGGCGAGCGGATCGCTCAGGCCATCTCCGCGGCGCCTGGCCTCCGTCTCGCCGGCGTCGGCGGCTATGAAGGCCCGTTCGGCCCCGACCGCAGCGAGAACTCGGTGCGCGCCGTGGATGCCTACTTGAGCACGATCGTCGAGTTACATCATCGGCTGTCGTATCCGGCAGGAGTTCGTCCGGTGCTCACTGCCGGGGGCAGCTCTTTTCCCGACCGCGCAGCCGCCGTGCTCGCGCCGCTCCGAGACGAGGCCGAGATCGTGCTGCGATCAGGGGCGTTCCAGATCCACGATGACGGCTTCTACTCGAGGATGTCGCCCTTCGGGCAGGTCACCGGCACCGCGCCGCTTCGATCCGCCATGCACGCCTGGGCGCGTGTTGTCTCACAGCCGGAGGACGGCCTTGCGCTGCTGGATGCAGGTCGGCGTGACGTGCCTTTCGACCTCGGACTCCCCATCCCGCAGACGGTCGAGGGCGAGATCACCGCGCTGAACGACCAGCATGCGTTCCTGAAGTTCGCGCCGGGCGCGCAGGTGCACCTGGGCGATGTCGTGCGCCTCGGGCTTTCGCACCCCTGTACGGCATTCGACAAGTGGCGGGCCATCCCACTGATCGACGATCCTGACGCGGATGATCCGCGCGTGATCGGCGCGGTGGCGACATGCTTCTGAGCGCCGAGCATGCCGCCGACGGACGTGTACGCGTCTACCGCGGCGCCACCGTCGTAGACGGCACTGGCGCGCCGCGATACGACGCAGATGTCGCAGTCGAGGGGGCGCGGATCGCCTTGATCCTCAGTCCGGAAGACGAGCGAATCCTGGAACTGCCGGAGGGGGCGGTCGAGGTGGATGCGCGGGGACTCATCCTCGCGCCGGGATTCATCGACATGCACGCGCACAGCGATCTGGCAGTGCTGGAGGGCGCCGCACACCTGGCCAAGATTCGACAGGGCGTGACGACCGAGGTCATCGGGCAGGACGGGCTGGGCTACGCGCCGTTGGATGATGCCACGGCATCCGTCATCCCGGCGCAGATCGCGGGCTGGAACGGCCTGCCGCACGACACCCCATGGCGCACGATGGACGATCTTCTCGTGGCCATTGACGCGGCCACAGCCGCACACGTGGCGGTGCTCGTGCCGCAGGGGAACCTCCGCATGATGACCGTCGGTCACGAGAACCGGGCGGCGACCCGTGCCGAAATGAGGCAGATGGTCACGCTGCTCGGCGCTGCCCTCGACGCGGGCGCCTTCGGCATGTCGAGCGGACTCACCTACACACCGGGCATGTATGCCTCCACGGCCGAACTTGAGGCGCTCTGCCGTGTCGTGGCCGAGCGCGGCGGATACTGGGCTCCGCACACTCGCAGCTATGGCGGGGGAGCGCTGCAGGCGTACCGGGAGGTGCTCGATATCGGACGACGCACCGGATGCCCCATCCATCTCACGCACGCCACCATGAACTTCGCACCCAATCGGGGACGCGCAGCAGATCTTCTTGCGCTCATCGATGAAGCCGTCGCCGACGGCGTCGATGTCACGCTCGACACCTACCCCTACCTGCCCGGTGCGACCACGCTGGCTGCGCTGCTGCCGAGCAGTCTTGCCGAGGGTGGCGACCTCATCGCCACCATCCGCACCCTTGACGCCGATGCTCGCGAACGGGTGCGCGTTGAGCTTGAGGATGTCGGCTGTGACGGCTTCCACGGCGAACGCGCGGACTGGTCGACGATCGAGATCGTTGGCACTGCGAACTCCGCGCTCGCCTCTCTCATCGGACGGACGGTCGCTCAGATCGCCGAGGACGAGGGCAAAGGCGCGATCGACGTCGTGCTCGACACGATCATCGCGGATGCCGGAGCCACCGGCATCCTGATGCACATCGGCGACGAGGACAACGTACGCGCGATTATGCAACATGAGCGACACACCGGTGGCAGCGACGGCATCCTCGTTGGCGCGAAGCCGCATCCGCGCGGCTTCGGCGCGTTCGCCCACTATCTCGGCCACTACGTGCGCGAGCTCGGCATCCTCACACTCGAGGACGCCGTTCGCCATCTCTCCGGCACACCCGCTGCTCGCCTTGGCCTGAACCGTGGCGACGCACCCCGTGGCGTAATCCGTGAGGGGGCCATCGCCGATCTGGTGCTGTTCGACGCCGAACGGGTGGCCGCCGGCGCGACGTTCGACGCACCGCGCGCCGGACCGGTCGGCATCGTTGAGGTGCTCGTCGCCGGTACCCCGGTGATCGAGTCGGGTGCGGTCACCGGGGCGACTCCCGGGCATGCCCTGCGGATGCCGCCACCGGCCCACCGGGCGACGGTGCCGCTGATCGAAGGACAAATCGACGCTGCCGCGGAGCCATTCGTCTGGACGTCGGCGACCGCCGTTCACGCGCCGGACGAGCTCGCTGCGATCGCGGTATCGCTGCACGGAGCGGTTTCAGTGCACGGAGGTGAGGCATCCACCGCACCGGCGATCACCCTCACGCTCGATGCCGAGGTCGGTTCTGATGCCGATGCTGAGGGTCGGGTGGGCGCCGAGGCGTTCCGCATCACGGTCGCGGCCACCGGTGTCGAGGTGCGTGCAGCGAGCCAGGAAGGCGTCTTCCGCGGCGTCACCGCGCTGCGGCAGCTGCGCCCGCCGGAAAACGTCTCGGATGAGGGCGTCTCGGATGAGGGCGTCGTCCGGATGCCTGCGGGTGGATGGCACGGCGCACCCGCGTACGAATGGCGTGGTGTGATGCTCGACGTGGCTCGCCACTTCCGTCCGGCCGAGGACATCCGTCGCCTGATCGATCTGCTCGCGCTGCACCAGTTGAACGTGCTGCATCTGCATCTCACAGACGATCAGGGCTGGCGCTTCGAGGTTCCCGAATATCCGCGGCTCACCGAAGTCGGTGCCCGCCGGGAGGCCACGCAGCGCGGTCATGGCCCGCTCGCAACCGTCGAACCCGGCGTGCATGAGGGGTTCTATACCGCGGCCGAGCTGCGATCACTGGTCGAGTATGCGGCCGCGCGCTTCATCACGCTGGTGCCAGAGGTCGAGCTGCCCGGTCATGTGCAGGCAGCGCTCGCCGCATACCCCGAGCTTAGCAACACCGACGCTTCGGAGCCGGTGACGTCGTCGTGGGAGCGCTTCGGTGTGAACTCGCGCACGCTTGCACCCACGGAGGCCTCACTCGCCTTCGGACGTGCGGCGATCGATGCCCTGTGCGACATCTTCCCGTCGCCGTGGATCGGTATCGGGGGCGACGAGGTTCCGGTCACGGAGTGGGCTGAGAGCCCGGCTGCGGCCGCGCAGATGCAGCGACTCGAGCTCGACTTACCGCACGACGTGCAGCCATGGTTCACTGGCCAGTTCGTGGAGCACGTCCGTTTGCGCGGGCGCACGGCGCTCGCCTGGGACGAGGTGCTCGAGGCCGAGGTGCCCGACGGCGTGCGCATCCTCGCCTGGCGCGGGCCGGTCGCGCTCCGGGAGGCCATCCGGCGGGGCATCCCCGTTGTGGGGTGCCCTGATCTTGAGACCTATCTGGATTACCGGCAATCCGAATCGGCCGATGAGCCGGTCCCGGTGGGACCGCCGCTGACGGTCGAGCATGCGTACACGCTGCGCCTGCCGGATGGCGTCGTGGGCGGTCAGGCGAACGTCTGGACCGAGCATCTGCCCACCCGTGATCGGGTGGACTTCGCGATGTTCCCGCGGCTCAGCGCGATCGCCGAACGACTCTGGGCGGGCGGCGAGCCGGGGGAGACCGATTCATTTCTGCGCCGGCTCGGCGTGCACCTGCGGCGGCTCGGTGAGGCGGGGGTGCGGTATCGTCCAATCGATGGGCCTGCGCCTGATCAACGCCGACCAGGCATCCCCGGAAAACCGATGACGACCCAGGCTCGCGAACAGATCGTGGCTGCACTCGTCGAGGGGCTTCCTGCTCCTTCGCGGGAGCCGAGGAATCACCGCGAAAGCTAATGTAACGTTTCGGTAACCCTCCCGCTCATGTGGTGGAGCAAAGGTTGCGGAATTTTTGTTCGTAAGGTCTACTAACAAATATGTCCGATTCGGATGAGCTGTATCAATCGACACCGGCCGGCTACACCGGCGTCAATTCGCATGGGTTCGGACCGGCCCGCCAGCTCCGTTCGCGGACCAAAGTTCTTCCCGAACAGGCCCGTGGCCACAACCGAGCGCTCGTGCTGCAGACGCTGTACCACGCCGGCTCGATGAGCAGAGCCGACCTTTCACGCGAAACCGGCCTCACCCGTGTGACGATCTCGGATCTTGTCGCAGAGTTCATCGCCGACGGCATCGTCATCGAACTCGGCGTGCGCGAGAGCTCCGGTCCTGGCAAACCAGCCATTCTCGTCGACATCGACCGGCTGGGCCATCAGATCGTCGGCCTTGATCTCTCTGACACCGAAGTGTTCCACGGTGCCGTGCTCAGCCTCGACGGTGATGTGCTGGAACGGCGCGAGATCGCACGCCCCGCGCAGCCCGACGGCGAGGCGGCATACTCCGCTGTCCTTGCGCTCAGCCGCGAGCTCGTCGCGGCATCCACCGCAACCTTGCTGGGTGTCGGCGTTGGCACGCCGGGTGTCGTGCGCCCGGATGGTGTTGTGCTGAACTCTCCGAACCTCGGCTGGACCGACTTTCCTCTTGAAACGATGCTCGGTCGCGACCTCGACCTGCCCGTACTTGCACGAAATGACGCGAATGCTGCCACGCTTGCCGAGTACACCTTTGGTGAGGCCAGAGCGGACTTCATGCTGATCAAGATCGGTGTCGGTGTTGGTGCTGGTCTCATTTCCGGAAGTCAGCCGATGCTCGGCAGCCGCTTCGCCGCGGGGGAGATCGGTCACGTCGTGGTGGGTAACGACGGCGGACCACGCTGTGCCTGCGGCAAGGACGGCTGCCTGGAAGCATGGCTGAGCGTCCCCCGTCTGCGTGACGAGATCGACGCGCGCCCCCATGCACGGGAGGAGATCCTGCGCGACGCGGGAACTCGCTTGGCAATCGCGAGCGCGCCGATCGTCACCGCGCTCGACCTGTCGGAGGTTGTACTCTCCGGGCCTGGTGATCTGCTCGAGGGCACTTTCGTCGATGCTGCCACTGAGACACTTCGCCAGCGGACTCTTGAGGGAGTCTTCGATGACGTGGTGATCCGACTCACACGCCAAAACGACATCGTGCTGCGCGGAACCGCGGTCATGGTGCTGTCTGGCCAGCTGGGAGTTTCATAGTGGCATCAGTGACTCCGGCCGGCCTGGCTGGCCGGTCCATTCGTGTGGGCCTGGACATCGGCGGAACCAAGACGGATGCCGTCGCAGTGACCGTCGCCGGCGAGATCGTCGGTCGCATCCGCCGCGACTCAGGGCAGGGCGATGACGCAGTCGTCGCCGGTGTCGTGGACAGCGTGCACGCGCTGCAGGCAGAGGTCGGATTCGACAATGCCGACGTGCTCAGCGTGGGCGTGGGAATCCCCGGTCTCGTCGATATCGTGAGCGGCCGGGTGTTGCATGCGGTGAATCTCGGTGTCGAATCGCTCGATCTTGCCTCGCGGGCCGCTGAACTGCTTGGTGTGCCCGTCGCGGTGGAGAACGATGTGAAGGCAGCGGCGCTCGGCGCCGCCGCGATCCGTGGAAACCTCGGCGACGGATCGATGGCCTACTTGAATCTCGGCACCGGCGTCGCTGCCGGCATCGTGATCGACGGTGCGCTCTGGCGTGGCGCGCGCGGCACCGCCGGGGAGGTCGGGCACATCTCGGTCGACCCGAACGGACGCGTGTGTGGCTGTGGTCAGCGCGGCTGCATCGAGACGCTCTGCGGCGGTGGGGCACTTGCCCGAGCCTGGGGTCGTCCCGGAGCCCGGCCCGTACGCGACATCTTCGACGCCGCAGACCTGGGCGACACTCACGCGCTGCTGCTGCGTGCCGACCTTGCTCGCGGTGCTGCTGCCGCGGTGCGCATTCTTGTGCTGGGTACCGACGTGGAAACGGTCGTTATCGGGGGCGGTCTCACCGCGCTCGGAGACCGCCTCAGCGACGGCATCCGCACCGCTCTCATCGCAGACGCGAGCGCATCGTCGTTCCTTCGCTCCCTGCACCTCGATGAGAGAATTGAACTGCTTCCTTCCGGTTCCCCTGCGGCTGCTCTCGGCGCCGCGCTGGTTGGAATGTACGTCCCTGAAGAGGAGATCGCCATCCATGGCTGAAGTCGTCATCGTCGAGAATGCCGCCGCCGCAGGTGCACTGGTTGCGGATGAGATCGTGCAGCTCATCGCGAGTCGTCCCGATGCCGTGCTGGGCCTTGCCACTGGCTCGACACCGCTGCCGGTTTACCAGGCGCTGCACGGGCGTCTGGCCGGGACTGATGTTTCACGGGTGCGTGCCTTCGCGCTCGATGAGTATGTGGGCATCGACCCGAATCATCCGGAGAGCTATCGCTCGGTGATCACGCGCGAGGTCGTCGAGCCGCTGGGGCTGAACCCCGAGCTGATCCGGACGCCGAATGGTGCAGTCGATGGCGTTGAGCACGCCGGCGCCGATTACGAAGCGGCGATCGAGGCCGCAGGTGGAGTGGACCTGCAGATCCTCGGTATCGGTACCGACGGGCACATCGGCTTCAACGAGCAGGGATCGTCGTTCGCCTCGCGCACCCGTGTCAAGACGCTCACCGAGCAGACGCGCAAGGACAATGCACGCTTCTTCGACTCGATCGATGAGGTACCCGTGCACTGCATCACGCAGGGACTTGGCACGATCCTGCGCGCACGGCACCTGGTGCTTCTCGCGTTCGGCGAGGGCAAGGCCCAGGCTGTCGCAGCTGCCCTCGAAGGCCCCATCAGCGCGATTCTGCCAGGCTCAGCGATTCAGCTGCACGAGCACGTCACGGTCGTTGTCGACGAGGCTGCGGCTTCGAAGCTGAAGCTTGCCGACTACTACCGCTACGCCTTCGCCAACAAGCCCGAGTGGCAGGGCCTCTAGCCCCGCTTCCCCGCTTGCGAGCGGGCAGTTGTGGCTCGAAATTTCGCGATTTCTGAGCCACAACTGCACACTCGCAGACGCGCTACGGGGTGCTGGTGGTGGCGGGCCACGCCAGGGGGAGCAAGTGCTCCAGGCTGAGCGGGGCCAGCTCTAGCGTGCCGATGTCTGCTGGCGTGATCCAGCGCAGCTCGGCGATCTCGGCCTGCACAGCCACAGCATCCGCCTCAATCGTGAGGGCGAAGGCGTCGGCGACCACTCGGTGACCGGGCTCGTTCGCGGCGGCGGAGATGAACCTGCCCAGTGGACGCAACGCGTCTTCATCCACCTTGAGGCCCAGTTCTTCATCGAGTTCGCGGGCGAGTGTCTCTGCGGCGTTCTCGCCGGCCTCCGGCTTGCCGCCGGGCTGCATAAAGGCGGTGGTGCCCTGCTTGCGTACGACGAGCACGCGGCCCTCGGCATCGTGGATGATGGCGGCGCTCACATGGATGTCAGGCAACGGAGAACACCTTTCCGGGGTTGAGGATGCCGAGCGGATCGAACACGCCCTTGATCTGTCGCTGCAACTCCCACTGGTCGTCGCCCAGCTCTTCGGCGAGCCAGCGGCTCTTGAGCATGCCAATGCCGTGCTCGCCGGTCAACGTGCCACCGAGGCGGATTGCGGCACGGAACAGCTCGTCAGCGGCTTCCCACACGTGATCGGGAACCTCTGCGCCCTCGAAGATGAAGTTCGGGTGCAGATTGCCGTCACCGGCGTGCGCGACGGTCGGGATCGTGAGGCCGTACTGATTCTCGATGCGGGCGATCTCATCGAACATTGCGGGCAGGGCGCTTCGAGGAACGGAGACGTCTTCGATCAGAGTGGTGCCGAGGGCCGCGAGCGCCGCGTGGATCGAACGACGGATCGCCAGCAACCGCTCGCCTTCTTCGCGGTCGTAGGTCAGCGTCACCTCGCCGCCGCTGTCGCGAAGCACCGCGGCGATGTGATCGGCTTCTGCCCGGGCTGCGGGACCATCGGTCTGGATCGTCAGTTGGGATGCCCCGGCTGCCGGAACGGACAGCTTCAGAAGAGCGTGCACCGCAGCGAGGCTGGTCGCGTCGATCAGCTCCATGATCGCGGGCTGGGTACCGGATGCCGTGACCGCCGCCGATCCGGATGCCGCAGCGCGCACGGTGGGGAACAGGGCAGTGATCGTGCAGATCTCGCCCTCGACGATGCGCCGCAGCTTCAGCGTGGCTCCGACGACGACTCCGAGTGTTCCCTCCGAGCCGATCACGAGGGAGGTGAGATCCAGCCCGGTGACGCCCTTGACGCTGCGATGACCGAGGTGCAGGAGGCGTCCGTCGGCGAGCACGATGTCGATCGCCAAGACGGCGTCACGTACCACTCCGTACTTGGCGCACAGCAATCCGCCCGCGCCTGTGGCGATATTGCCGCCGACGGTGGAGATGTCGCGGCTGGCGGGGTCGGGCGGCCACCACAAGCCCTGTTCGGCGAGAAGGCCGTTCAGGTCCGCGTTGAGGATGCCGGGCTCGACGACCGCGAACAGATCGTCGGAGCGCACTTCGAGCACACGGTTCATGCGCAGGGTCGACAGCACGATTTCGCCGGGGCCCGCGTTAGCTGCGCCCGCAAGCCCGGTGCCGGCGCCGCGCACCACGACGGGAGTGCGGGATGCCGTGGCGATCCGCATCGTCTGCTGAACATGCGCGACTGTTTCGGCGTGCACGACAGCGAGTGGACGGCCCGGTGAGGAGTGTCCTGAGCGATCAGCTCGTGCGGCCTCAAGGGATTCTTCGGTGATATCGACGATGTCACCGAGAGCGTCCCGCAGGGCCGCTGCGACGGTCACTGCAGGTTTCTCCGCCCGGCGAAGAGACCAGCGGTGACGGCGACGACTGCGAAGCCGAGGCCGACCCAGGCCTGATCCATCGACCACCATGCGAGGGTCACACCCACGTAGATCAGCAGCTCAACGGCTGCGCGCACGAATGGATGCAGGCTCAGCACGGGGCGAGGGGAGAGGAAAAGTGCCCAGACGAGCAGCACGATCAGCGGTGCGCCAATGCCGAGGACGAGATTCCAGGGGAACGGCCACATCGCGAAGCCCCACAGCGCCAGCGAAGCGATCGCGGCGATCAGGACGACAGCCCGGACGATGTCGAGCGGAGCAAGATTCGGACGGTTGACACCGGGAACAGCATCGGAGGCTTCGGACATGCTCCCAGTCTATTCGGCGGGGGTGGTGTCCTCGGTCAGGACGGAAGGCGCGGTGTCCACGGGGTCGGACGGGACCGGAACTATGGTGACGTCGGGGGGCGTCTCGATTGTGTCATCGAGCGCCGGCTCTTCGACGGGGGCAGGAACTTCTGCGGGGGCTTCCGTGGGCACGTCCGCGGGGGCTTCCGTGGGCACGTCCGCGGGGGCATTCGGCTCAACGAGCGACGGATCTTCTTCGACCGGTGTTTCTTCGACTGGTGCGAGGCTTTCGGGTGGCAGAGCGGAACCATCGAGCAGCCCAGAGAGCGTTGTTTCGGTCGCGGGGCCGGTGAGGCTGCCGTAAACGTACTGGAATGTGACGTCGGAATCGAAGAGGATCTGATCCAGCTTCGGGCGCAGGTCGATTGTGCCGTTGCCGTTCTCATCCAGCACGATCTCGTCTGCGCCGTCGCTGCTTCCGTCGATCAGCGCGCGAACGGTCGCCCCCGGGGCACCGGTGACAGGTACCGAGTAGTGCGTCTTCCAGGTCGACAAATCGAAGGTGGTCGAAGCTAGGCCGAACGTCGGCGCTCCATCCGGGAGGCCAGCGGGTTCTGTGGGCTCGGGTGTTGGAGCGGGTTCTGTGGGCTCGGGAGTTGGAGCGGGCTCTGTGGGCTCGGGTGTTGGAGCGGGTTCTGTGGGCTCGGGCTCGGGCGCTGGTTCGGGACTCGGTGATGGCTCGGGTGCCGGTGTCGGCTCGGGAGCCGGTGTCGGGACCGGTGTCGGGACCGGTGTCGGCTCGGGCGCGGGAATCGTCGGCTCGGGGCTCGGTGATGGCTCTGGGGCCGGAGTAGGAATCGGTTCGGGCGTTGGCCGCGGCGCGGCCGGCTGCTCGGGCTCGGGCGCGGGTGTAGGAGCAGGCTCCGGCGCCACTGGAATCTCCGGCACCACTGGAATCTCCGGCACCTCAGGCTCTTCGGGTTCACTAGGAGGGACGGTGTTGCCGCCTTCGCCACCGTCATCCGGAGCAGACGGAGCAGACGGAGCAGACGGAGCAGACGGAGCAGCGGGCACCGCAGGAGCCACAGGCTGCACCGCAGGCACGTCAGCTTCGACCGGAGCATCCGCCTTGGGCGCCGTCTTCGGGGCATCCTCAGCGATTTCGAGGATGTACTTCTCGTCTGCGTCGAGCGCGTCGTCTGCGGCGAGCTCTGAACTGATCGATGAGTTGTTCGCGTCGCCCGCGTTCGGCAGCGATGTCACGGGGCTCGCAACCACGAGACCGGGCACGATCGTGGCGGCGGCCACGACCCCGGCGACGAGGAGCGCAGCGGATCCCGCGCCTACCAGGGCGCCGATTCCGGTGATCGCTCCGCCAGACACTCCGGCTCCGCCCGCGGCGCCCCCGATTGATCCAGCGCCCCCGGCTGGTCCAGCGCCCCCGGCACCTCCGGCTGAGCCGCCCTTACCACTGAGCGTGCTGACACTTCCGACAGCACTTCCGCTCGTGGCAGCACCGCCAACGGTGACTGCGCCCCCCATCACCGAGGATGGCATTGCGGCCAGCGCCACGAGCGGGGCGCCGCCACCCTGGAGCATCGCGGTGTAACCGGCTGCCCCGGCGACACCGAGTACGAGCGGAAGCAGCACGAGCGCAAGACGGTTCGAGACGTCCTTCGCCTCGGCGGCGACGATCATGCATCGGGCACACTCTTCGAGGTGTAGATCGAGGCGCTTCTGATCTCGGGTGCTGAGGTTGCCGCGTGAATAGGCACCGAGATGCTCGATGCTCCAGTGACATTCCGATCCGGCCGTGGCGCTGCGCAGGTGCGCCTGAATCCAGGCCTCCCGCAGACCCTCACGAGCGCGGAATGCAAGCTGCGAGACTCCACCGGCCTTCATACCCAGCAGAGGAGCGACCTCGGCAGGCTTCATACGCTCGATCTCGGTGTACCAGAGCACCTCCTGCCAGCGGGTGGGAAGGCTGCGAAATGCCTGGGCGGTCAGGCCACGGTCAAGCGCTTCATTCGTGGCCTGCTCTGAGCTGTCCGGATCAGCGACAGCATCCAGCTCATCCATCGTCGTCTCGCGCCGCGAGCGACCCCACGCGGCTGCGGTATTGCGGATGCTGGTGAACAAGTACGCGCGGAACGATCCGTTCGGTCCGCCGCCCTTGATGATCGCCTGAAAGATGCGTGTGTACGACTCCTGCACGAGATCGTCAGGGTCGATGCTGGATGTGACGGAACGTGCAACCGTCATCCCCGAGGGGTAGTGGCGTCGCCAGAGTTCACCGAACGCGTCCTTGTCACCCGAACGGGTACGAAGGATCAGGTCGGCATCGGCTGCCGCGTGTGATTCGGAAAGTTCGTCGTTCTGCACTGTCATCCATCGTTCGTGGGGCGCCGGTTGTGCTCCCACATGAAGAGACGCGTGAACCGGTCAATCTTCACGCGACTGAGCCATTCTCTCCCGAAACTCCCAGCCTGGCCACCCCTGTTGATAACTCGGAGGCAACTCTCAAAAAAGATTTCTCGCATTTCGCGTAATGAATCCGCTGCCTCGTCGTCTCATCAAACAGAGATAGCCATCAGAACTCCACCGGGGGGCGGAGTTCGGCGCCAGTGCGGGGGAATGCACTGGTGGGTGGACTCGGGCACCTCGGGGGAGGAGTCCTCGGGTCCACCCGTTCTCATGTCTGGGGAGACGGGGTCGCCGCGGGGGAGCGGCGACCACCCCCTCCCACTCAGTACAGAGGTCCGCCGGTCTGCACGTGCGCCACCTGCAGGTTCTCATCGAGTAGCACTGCATCGCCCAGATATCCGGGTGCCAGTCGTCCGAGTTGGTTGCCGAATCCGATCGCCGCAGCGGGAGTCTCGGTGAGTGCGCGCACTGCCTCCACTAGCGAGGCACCGGCCTGCACAGCGCGCTGCAGCGCGACATCTTGCGTGAGAGTGGAACCGGCGATCGAACCGGTGTCGTCGGCCCGCGCGACGCCGTCCTTCACCGTCACCTTGACGGCGCCCAGGTCGTAACTGCCGTCGGCGCTGCCAGCCGCAGCCATGGCATCCGTCACCAGCGCGACACGGCCGGGAGCCGAGTCGAAGATCAACTTGATCACCTGCGGATCGAGGTGCACGTTGTCTGCGATCGCTTCCAGAACGACCCGATGATCGGCGGCCGCCGCGAGTACGGGTCCTGGTGCGCGGTGATGGATGCCTGGCATTGCATTGAACGCATGCGTGAGGATGGTGGCCCCGGCCTCGAACGCGGCAACGGCCTGCGCGGCGTCCGCGCTCGTGTGGCCGACGGCTGCAGCGGAGCCCGCGGCGACGATCAGTCGGATGGCTTCGATGCCGCCGGGAAGCTCCGGAGCGATTGTCACCTGGCGAACGGTACCGCGGCCCGCGTCGAGCAGGCGCTGCACATCGGCGGCGACCGGATCGCGCAGCAGCGAGGGCTCGTGGGCTCCGTGGTGTGCGGGGTCGAGGAACGGACCTTCCAAATGAGACCCGAGGATGTCAGCATCTGTCTGCATGAGATCGGCGATCCCACCGACGCGACGCACGAGGTCATCGATCGGCGCCGTCACGAGCGAGACGACAGCGCGCGTCGTGCCGTGCGCACGGTGCAGATCGCGTGCGGTGCGGATCGCATCGTCGCCGTCATCGAAGGATGCTCCGGCGCCACCGTGTCCGTGGATGTCGATGAATCCGGGTGTGAGGATCGCACCCGGGCCCGCGACGGAGGCCCCGTCGATCACGGTGTTGGCAGCCGTCCAATCGGCGCCTGTGCCGGTCGCCGTCACGCGGCCATCTTCGAAACGCACCCATGAATCAGGAGTCTCGATGCCATCGGTGATGAGACGGACGGAATGGATCAGTGTCGCGGGCATCAGTTGCTCCAGACGATCTCGGCAGGACGGTGGCCTCCCCATCCTGCGGCATTCCACACACTGCCGAGCGTCCCGACGCGCTCACGGAACGAAGACCAGTCGCGGTCCTCAGCCTGTGACCACGCCACCTCGGCGATCGCGGCCGCACGAGGGAAGACAAGTTGATCGATGTCGTCCAGCGTCTCCAGCGTCTCTGACCACAGCGGCGCTTCGACGCCGAGAATCGCCTCCGCAGGCAGATCATCGACGATCGCGGTCGGCTCCCAGTCGTACGCGGTCTCAAGGTTGATGAGCGCAGCCCAGTCCAAACCGAGCGGGAACTCAGCGTCGTATTTCTGGTCGAGGTACGCAGTGGTCGATGGCGACATGATGACCGAGCCTCCGCGCGCAGCGAAGCGGCGCGCCGCGTCGGCGTGCGCGTCGCCGGGCTCAGTGTTGCCCCAGTACTGCCCAACGGTGCCCTCCGCGACCTGCGCGGAACCGGCTTCGTGCCAGGCAACCGGAGTCTTGCCCAGCTCAGTGGTCAACGCGGTGACGCGCTCGATGAACGCGTCGAAATCGGCCTGCGGGGTGCCGAGCGCTTCGTCTCCACCCACGTGCAGGTACGGCCCGGGTGTGAGCTCAGCCAGCTCAGTGAGAACATCGCGGAGGAACTCCCAGGTGGCCTCGCTGTGGATCTTCATCGAGGAGTGCCCGACGCCCCAGCCGAGATATGGCTCACCGGCGACGGGCAGCGGCTGGCCGAGCGCGCTCGACTGCGCGAGAAGGTTGTCGTTCATGACCGGGTCTTCGACGAGCTCGGGATACGCGAGGCCGATGGCATGTGTGTGGCCGGGCAGGTCGATCTCAGGTACGACGACCATGTGGCGGGCCGCGGCGTACTGCACGATCTCGCGGAAGTCATCTTTTGTATAGAGGCCGCCTGGTCGGCCGAGCGCGGCCGTCGTCGAGCTGCGCTCGGTCAGCAACGGACGACTGTCGATCTGCAGGCGCCAGCCCTGGTCGTCGGTCAGGTGCAGGTGGAGGTGGTTGAACTTGAGAGATGCCGCCCGGTCGATGAACGCCTTCACCGTGTCGACGCCGAAGAAGGTGCGCGCAACGTCGAGCATCAGGCCGCGATATACGAAGCGTGGGGTGTCGTCGATGTCGACGTGGGGCAGCAACCAGTCGTCCCCGTCGGTGGTGAGCAGTTGGCGCAGGGTCTGGATGCCGTAGAAGAGGCCAGCCTCCGAACCATCGATGCGCACGTCACTACCGATCCGCAGGGCGTAGTGCTCGCCCTGGCGTGCCGTGCGATGCAGGACGATATCGCCCTGCGCAGCGGCGTCCGTGGTGATGTCAAGGCGGAGCCCGGTGCGCTCGGCGATCACATTCGCGAGTACGGATGCCGTGGCATCCGCATCATTGTTCACCACGATGCGCGTGCTCGAAGCAAGGCGGAACGTGCCAGGGGACTCCGTGAAGGAGGAGGGGAGCGGAACAACTGGAAGGACCATGAACAAAACCTACCCGCTGGGTGCGTTCGTGACCAGGTGTCGCGGCTATTCTGGGCGTGGCGAGTTCCGCTATGCTCGAACTGTCGCGACTGGCGTCTGGGTGGGTCACCACCGGGGAGCGACTGTTACGGAATTCGACCGCGCGCCTGGGCCGATGACACCTATTCCGCAACGAAAGAAGTCGAAATGACCGATCAGTATTTCAACGCCCCGCTGTCCGAGGTTGATCCTGAGATCGCCGAGGTGCTCGAGCGCGAGCTGAACCGCCAGCGCACATTCCTCGAGATGATCGCCTCCGAGAACTTCGTGCCCGTCTCGGTGCTGCAGTCGCAGGGATCCGTACTCACGAACAAGTACGCCGAGGGTTACCCCGGTCGCCGTTACTACGGTGGCTGTGAAGAGGTCGACGTCGCCGAGTCTCTCGCTATCGAGCGGGTCAAGTCCCTGTTCGGCTCTGAGTTCGCCAACGTTCAGCCGCACTCCGGCGCCACCGCTAACGCGGCCGTGCTGCACGCTATTGCTCGCCCCGGCGACACCCTGCTGGGTCTGTCGCTTGACCACGGTGGCCACCTCACGCACGGCATGAAGATCAACTTCTCCGGCCGTCTGTACAACATCGTCGCCTATGGCGTGAACCCGGAGACCTCGCTCGTCGACATGGACGAGGTACGTCGCCTGGCCATCGAGCACAAGCCGAAGGTCATCGTCGCTGGCTGGTCGGCATACCCCCGCCACCTCGACTTCGCGAAGTTCCGTGAGATCGCTGACGAGGTCGGCGCGCTGCTCTGGGTCGACATGGCACACTTCGCCGGACTCGTCGCCGCAGGCGTGCACCCGAACCCGGTCCCTCACGCGCACGTCGTCTCCTCGACCGTGCACAAGACCATCGGTGGCCCTCGCTCCGGCTTCATCCTCACCAATGACGCCGATCTCGCCAAGAAGATCAACTCGGCTGTCTTCCCCGGTCAGCAGGGCGGCCCGCTCATGCACGTGATCGCAGCCAAGGCGACCGCGTTCAAGCTCGCGGCAACGCCGGAGTTCAAGGACCGTCAGGTGCGTACCGTCAGCGGCGCCCAGATCCTCGCAGACCGCCTCACCCAGTCCGATGTCGCGGATGCTCAGATCAAGGTTCGCTCTGGCGGCACCGACGTGCACCTCGTGCTCGTCGACCTGCGTGACGCCGCGGTCGATGGCAAGCAGGCCGAAGACCTGCTGCATGACATCCACATCACGGTGAACCGCAACGCTGTTCCGAACGACCCTCGCCCGCCGATGGTCACCTCGGGGCTGCGCATCGGCACCTCGGCTCTGGCCACGCGCGGATTCGGCGATGCCGAGTTCACCGAGGTCGCCGACGTCATCGCCCTGGCACTTCAGCCCGGTGCAGATGTCGCAGCACTCAAGGCTCGCGTCGACGCGCTCGCCGGTGCATTCCCGCTCTACCCGGGCCTGCAGCAGTAACACTCCGCGTTCGCTGAGACACCATCTCCAGCATCCGGCAACACGCACGGCGTGAGACACCACCTCAGATGTGGTGTCTCACGCCGGAACTGATGTCGCGCGGAGCAGATGGTGTTTCGCTCAGGAAAGGAACTTGACGATGACTGCGAAAGTACTCGACGGAAAGGTCGCCTCGGCGGCCATCAAGAGCGAACTGACCGAGCGCGTCGCCGCGCTGCGCGCGCGGGGGATCACCCCTGGCATCGCCACGGTGCTCGTGGGTGCCGACCCGGCGTCCCAGCTGTACGTGGGGATGAAGCATAAGCAGTCCGAGGCGATCGGAATGAACTCGATCCAGCGCGAGCTGCCAGCGGATGCCACGCAGGAACAGGTCGAAGCGCTGATCGACGAACTCAACGCCGACGACAGCTGCCACGGATACATCGTGCAGTTGCCGCTGCCGAAGCACATTGACACCGATGCGATTCTTGAGCGCATCGACCCGAACAAGGATGCTGACGGCCTGCACCCGACGAACCTCGGTCGTCTCGTGCTGAATGTCAACGCGCCGATCCACACGCCGTTGCCGTGCACGCCGCGAGGAGTAATCGAGCTGCTGCTGCGCAACGACTACGACTTCAAGGGCAAGCACGTCGTCGTCGTCGGCCGCGGTGTCACGATCGGTCGCTCGATCGGGCTGCTGCTCACTCGTCGCGACCTCAATGCCACGGTGACGCTCACGCACACCGGCACGGTCGATATGTCCAAGTACCTGAAGGATGCCGATGTCATCGTTGCCGCGGCAGGGGTCAAGCACCTCATCCGCGCCGAAGACGTGAAGCCCGGCGCAGCGGTGCTTGATGTGGGCGTCACGCGCGAGATCGACCCGGAGACCGGTAAGAACAAGGTCTACGGAGACGTGCATCCTGATGTCGCCGAAGTTGCCGGATTCATCTCGCCGAACCCGGGTGGGGTCGGTCCGATGACGGTCGCACTGCTGATGACGAACGTCGTCGAAGCCGCGGAGCGACTCGTCGGCTGAAGCTGAGCAGGCTCGAGCTACAGCTCGTCCAGCATCCGTCGCTGTTCGGTGGTGAGCCCGTCTCGGAGCTCATCCTGACCGGCGGCGGTTGCATTCTGGGATCCGGCGTCTGCCGGGGTAGGCGCGCCACCCGATGAGCGGCGGCCGGTCATCTTCGACTGCACCGAGCCGATCACTTGACCGGTCTTCGCCTCGATCCGATCATCGATCTGGTCGTAGATCACCCAGGCGATGAGGAGGTACACCGGGGGAAGAACATAGCCCCAGAACCAGCCGTGCACGTTGACGCCGCTGAACCATACGGTCAGTACCCACACGATCAACTCCACGATGAATACCAGGGCGTACTGGACGGTCTTCTCACCGATCTTCGTCCTGGACTCGGCCGACTTCGCCGCCGTGCCGCGGAAAAACTTCAACAGCACCGGTTTGAGCGCGAGCGTCGCCACGGTCAAGATGACGGCCGCCCACAGCGCGTTCCAGCCGACCTGGACGCTGCGCATGAGCAGTCCGATCAGCAGCAGCGCCGCCACGTTGAACACGTACAGGGAGACGGCGCGCACGAGCCACTTATTCATGTGGACAGTTTTTCACAGCAGCGCGGGAAGCGCACGCCTGACGTCTGCGGCGGAGAAGTGAATCAGGCGCCGAGCGTGCTTTCGATGCCGCTGACGCGGGCCTGCTCGTCGAAGCGGAAGGTTGCCTCGCCGGAAGCGTCGGTGACGATGGCTCCGGAGTATGCCTCATCGGTCCACTGCATGCTCCAACCCGCCAGGCGAGCCGTGTCCCACACCGCGGAGCGCGCGTCACTGAGGTTGAGCCCGGCCAACACGCGAGGCGCGGCAATGACGGCGTCCTGCACGGTCAGAGGTGCGATCGGCGCGTCGAGGACGAAGACCGCACGAGTGCCGCCGTCGATCGGAGCAGAGTAATACGGTGAGCGTCCGGTGATCTCGACGGCGACCGTGCCGATCTGGTGTGCGGCCTGGGCGATCCACTCGTCGAGGTCGTCACCGGTGTCATCCGGGAAGGCGATCTCGGGCTGAGACAGCTCTGCGATGCCGTACTGGGAGCCGTAGTCGCGCAACTGTGCCGCGACGCCGCCCACGTCGCCCTGCGGGTGTGCCCATGCCCACAGCAGGGAGCGCGGTCCCGGTGCGATGGTCGCGATCAGGTGTGGCGTGGTCACCAGCTGCTGCTCGGGGTTCGCCGTCGCGCTGAATGTGAGCGTGCTGGCCGCCATGTCAGCATCCCAACGGTGCTCGCCAAGCGCGTCGACAGCGGCAGTGAACGACTCCTGGCGAAGGGTGGTGAACAGGGCGGCGCGGTCGGCGAGGGAGCGAAGTGCGGCGAAGGTCATGACTCCAGTGTGGTGCCAGATCCTATGAGTTCGCCACTTTCGGTGCGGAAACGACCAGCACTGTGGCGATCAGGTGAGCTCGCCCACCCGTTGCTGACCCGGTACGAAACGGGGTGACTTGTGTCAGCGACGGGCGGGCGAGTGATCAGGGGAGGCGAGCGGCGTACTGGGCTCGGATGGCGGGCCGCTCGTCGGCCTCGAAGCGCGCGGTGATCTCGACTGGCCAAGCCGGAGCCGTGCCGCGCAGACCCCACGCGGCTTGAACTGCGGCGCCCATGGCAACGTACTCTCCGGGCGCCGGCACCACCACGGGCGCGTCGAACACCTGAGCGGCGATTCGCGCGACCGCCTCATTCTGCGCCGCTCCGCCGACAAGCAGAATGCGATCGACGCTGACGCCGCGGCTGCGGATGCGGTCGAGGCCATCAGCCAGACCGCACAGCACGCCTTCGATCGCCGCACGCGCGAGGTTCTCTCGGCTGGTCGAACCCAGCGTCATCCCAAAAAGGGTGGCTGTGGCATCGGGCAGGTTCGGGGTTCGTTCGCCCTCAAACCAGGGCTGCAGCACGAGCCCGCCGGAACCGGGTGCTGCCGAGAGCGCGAGCCGGGCGAACTCGTCGTGGTCTACTCCGAGAAGGGATGCCGTGGCATCCAGCACGCGCGCCGCGTTGAGCGTTGCGACCAGCGGGAGGAACCCGCCGGCGGCATCGGCGAAGCCCGCGACCGTACCGGAGGCGTCGGCGACAGCGACGTCAGTCACGGCGAACACTGTGCCGCTGGTGCCGATCGAGACGCCGATGTCGCCGCTGCCGGCGCCCATCCCGAGTGCTGCGGCGGCATTGTCGCCTGCACCACCGGTGACGAGGATGCCGTTTTGCCCGAGCACGTGCTCGGACGGACCCAGCACGCGGGGCAGCACGATGTCAGTAGCATCGCGACGCAACGCGATCGACAGCAACTCCCGGTCGTATTCGTTTCGTGCCGGATCGAAGTACGCGGTGCCACTGGCATCCGATCGATCCGTGATGAGTTCCTCGAGGATCGGACCGAGCGGCGAATTCTCTGCAGGGCCGTAGCCGCGCAGACGCCAGGTCAGCCAGTCGTGGGGGAGCGCGATCGCGGCGATGCGGGCTGCGTTCGCGGGTTCCGCATCCGCCACCCAACGCACCTTGCTGACCGTGAAGGATGCGACCGGCACGACGCCCGTACGGCGGGCGTATTCCTCCGCACCGACCTCGGCGGTCAGCGCGGTCGCGGCATCCGCTGACCGGGTGTCGTTCCAGAGCAGGGACGGACGGATGACGTGGCCGGCGGCGTCGAGCGCCACCAGTCCGTGTTGCTGGCCGCCGACGCCGATGGCTGCGACGTCGTCAAGCCCGCCGGCATCCGCGATCGCGCTCTGCAGCGCGTCCCACCAGGCAGCGGGGTCGACCTCGGTGCCGTCTGGATGCCCGGCTCGGCCGGAACGGACGACAGCACCGGAGTCGACATCGCGGATGACGACCTTGCAGCTTTGCGTCGAGGAATCGACGCCGGCGACCAGCGTCACGATCAGCGTGCGCCGAGCAGGTGCTCGGTGGCGAGCTGCTGCAGGCGAACGAAGCCGAAGCCCTTGCCGCCAAGGTAGGCGTCGGTGTCGAAGTCCTCGTAGGCGCTGCGGTCAGCGAGGAAGTCGTCGTACGACTCGCCGGGGTTCAGCGTCGGCGTGGAGAGCTCGGCGACCTTGGCCGCAGCCAGTGCCTCCTGCACCTCGGGGTCTGCGCGGAATGCGGCCGCGCGCTCCTTGAGGAGCAGATAGGTGCGCATGTTCGCCGCGGCGGAGTCCCAGACGCCGGTCTCGTCTTCGGTGCGCGAGGGCTTGTAGTCGAAGTGGCGAGGGCCGTCGTATGCGGGAACGCCACCGGGGCCGCCGTTTTCCAGCAGGTCGACGAGCGAGAACGCGTTGTGCAGATCGCCGTGGCCGAACACGAGGTCCTGGTCGTACTTGATTCCACGCTGACCGTTGAGGTCGATGTGGAAGAGCTTGCCGTGGAACAGCGCCTGGGCGATGCCGGCCGTGAAGTTCAGGCCCGCCATCTGCTCGTGGCCGACCTCGGGGTTGACGCCGACGAGCTCGGGGCGTGCAAGCGAATCGATGAACGCGATCGCGTGGCCGAGGGTCGGCAGCAGGATGTCGCCGCGCGGTTCGTTCGGCTTGGGCTCGATCGCGAAGCGGATGTCGTAGCCCTTGTCGGTGACATAGTCGCCGAGCAGGTTGACGGCTTCGCGGTAGCGTTCGAGTGCCTGGCGGACGTCCTTGGCGGAGTCGTACTCTGCGCCTTCGCGGCCGCCCCACATCACGAACGTCTTCGCACCGAGCTCGGCGCCGAGGTCGAGCTGACGGAATACCTTGCGCAGCGCGAAACGGCGGACATCGCGGTCGTTCGACGTGAAGCCGCCGTCCTTGAAGACCGGTGCGCTGAAGAGGTTGGTGGTGACCATCGGGACGATGAGGCCGGTGTCGGCCAGAGCGCCCTTGAGACGGTCGATCTGCGTCTGACGCTCAGCATCGGTCGAACCGAATGCGAACAGATCATCATCGTGGAATGTGAGACCGTAGGCGCCGAGTTCGGCGAGCTTCTCGACCGCGTGCACGACGTCGAGTGCCGGGCGCGTCGGGCCGCCGAACGGATCGGATCCGTTGTATCCGACGGTCCAGAGACCGAAGGAGAACTTGTCTTCGCGGGTGGGGGTGACCATGACGGCTCCTTCTTGCGACGCGTCGTCGCGTACGTAAATTGTTGCTGTTCACAACCTATAGCAGGATGGGCGCCTACGTCCAGTGTTCCCGGCGCTTGAAAGCTGCTCGATGGGCGTTCGCCGGAGTTTCGAAACTTTCGCTGGAATGCTCGCGCGGCGCGCGGTTTGTGGTCGTCGACCCCGCGGGAGGTCCGGCGCTGGGCGCTGCGGATGGATCTCGCCACGCACCTCGTGGCGCGCGGAAGTGCGTCGATGTGGGCATCCTGAATCGCGTTCGAAACTTTCGAGAGAAGTTTCGTAACTTTTCGATCACAGGTTGACACGCGCTGCTGTTTACTCCTTATGTTTGGGCCAACGACAAATCATCTGCGCAAAGGAGCGCCCCGTGCGACGTCGATCAACCCTGCTGGCATTCTCCGCCGCCGCTGCAATCATCGCGGCCCCACTTATCCCTATCTCCGCTGCTGCGGCAGATCCTGAGATCATCTCGAGCGTCGATTTCGAGGACGGTACGACCGGCGACTGGTTCGCCAGCGGCGACCCAACCCTCACTGTCACCGCCGACCCGAACGGAGGTGCGGGTCAGGTACTGAGCGTGGCCGACCGCACCGAGACGTGGCACACGTTGCAGAGCCCTGAGGGCCTATTCGCCGAGGGCGTGACGTATACGCTCTCGGCGCGAGTGCTGGTACAGGATGCCGCCGCGCAGGCCCGCTTCCTCGTCAAGGATGGCTATCACTGGGTCGCCGACAAGGCGATCCCCGCGGGGGAGTGGACCACGATCTCCGGCACGTTGACCGCAGACGCGGATGACACGCAGGTCTACATCGAGGTGGACCCGGCGACATCATCGTTCTATCTTGACGATGTGCTCATCACGCGTGCCCCCGCTCCAGGCGGAGGAGATTCCGACGTCGCCCCTGGCGGCGCCGTCGACCCGACAACCACACCGGTCAGTCTCGCCTCCGGTAGCGGGAACGTCTCCGCCCTCACATTCGATGACGGACCCAACGGTGCCACCACCGCGGCGCTGCTCGACTATCTGAAGACCAACGACATCCATGCGGTGTTCTGCGTCATCGGCCAGAACATCACCGCGCCCGGCGGTGCCGATCTGCTCAGGCGCACCGTCGCCGAGGGGCACACGCTGTGCAACCACACCACGAGCTACACGGATATGGGCTCCTGGGATGCCGACAGCATCCGCACCGATCTCGTCGAGAATCTGCGCATCATTCGTGAGGCGCTCGGCGACCCTGACGCACAGGTGCCGTTCTTCCGCGCGCCCAACGGCAGCTGGGGTGCCACTGCCGCCGTCGCTGTCTCGCTCGGCATGCAGCCGCTGGCCGTCACCAACACGATCAACGACTGGGCAGAGACCGACCCGGCCGTACTCACCGAGAATCTGCGCACCGCGATGAAGCCCGGCGAGATCGTGCTCGTGCATGACGGCGGCGGTGACCGCGAACCGTCGCTGCAGGCGCTCGCGACCGTCGTCGACGAGCGGCTGGCCGACGGCTGGGTCTTCACCCTCCCGCTCGGCACTCCCGCCCCGCAGCAGACGGGCGCACTCATCGACACGAGCTTCGACGATGGCGAGCTGGACGGATGGTTCGCCCGCTCCGGATCGGGAGAATCGGCACCGACCATCTCAGTCGTGCCAGGCGGTGCCGACGACTCGGCATTCGCCGCGCAGGTCTCCGACCGCACGCACGAGGGCGACGGCATCCAGTTCGACGTCGTCGACGTGTTACTGCCAGGGAGCACCTACCTGATCGAGGCCGCTGTGCGCTTCGCCGAGGGCGCAGACGTCGGACAGGGGCTGAGCATCTCGATGCGTACCGTCACCGGCGAGTCCGCCTCGTACGCCAACCTGCACCAGATCGAGGATGCCAGCGCCGAGGGGTGGACCACCGTGTCCGGTGAGTTCACGGTGCCCGCCTACGACACCGCCGCCGAACTCTATGTCGAAGCTCGCTACAACAGTGGCAACACCTCGGCCTTCCTGGTCGATCAGCTGCGCGTGAGCGTGCCGGAGCCGAACCCGGTCGACACCAGCCTGGTGCCGATCAAGGACACCGTGGACTTCCCGGTCGGCGTCGCGATCGATTCTCGCGAGACGAGCGGAGCCGCAGCCGACCTGCTGCTGCACCACTTCGACCAGATCACGCCCGAGAACCACATGAAGGTGGAGGCCTGGTACGACGAGAACGGTGACTTCCAGCGCAACGCCGAGGCGACCGCTCTGCTCGACTTCTCACAGCAGAACGACCTGCGAATGTACGGACACGTGCTGCTGTGGCACTCGCAAACGCCGGACTGGTTCTTCCAGGACGACTCCGGACGCGAACTGACCGACACCGATGCTGACAAGCAGATCCTCCGAGACCGTCTTGCGACCCACATTGACAACGTGGCCCGATCGATTTCTGATGACTACGGCCTGTACGGCTCATCGACCAATCCGATTGTCGCTTGGGACGTCGTCAACGAGGTGGTGGCGGATCAGAGCACTGACGATGGGCTGCGCACGAGCCGCTGGTATCAAGTGCTGGGCGAGGAGTACATCCCGCTCGCTTTCGAGCTCGCGGAGGAGGCCTTCAACAATACGTACGCCGCGTCAGGCACCGATCGCCCGGTGATGCTCTTCATCAACGACTACAACACCGAGCAAGACCGTAAGGGCGCGCAGTATGAGGCCCTCGTGAAGAGACTGTTGGCAGCTGGAGTGCCGTTGGATGGCGTTGGGCACCAGTTCCACGTCTCGATCAACACCACGATCGCGTCGCTGCAGGGCGCGCTCGACCGATTCGGCGGACTCGGCTTGCTGCAGGAAGTCACTGAGCTCGACGTCACGATTAACCCAGCCACCGAGGCGAACCGGATCAGGCAGGGATACTTCTATCGCGATGTGTTCCGGCTGCTGCGCTCCTATGACGCGGCGGCACCGGATGCGGAGAAGGTGTTCGCCGCCACGATCTGGGGTCTCACCGACAACCGCTCATGGCGATCTGAGCAGGAACCGCTGGTGTTCAGTGCCGGTCTGCAGGCCAAGCCTGCGTATTACGGAGTCATCGATGACCCGGATGGCCTGCCGGCGCTGATCACCACCGCGAACGTGTTCGCCGGTGACATCGCGCTGGCCGACGGATTCGCGGACGCGATCGAATGGCAGAACCTGCCAGAGAACGTGCTGACCGGAGACGTGGGAGGGTTCCAATCGCGCTGGAGCGATGACCACCTGACCGTTCTGGTTCGTAGCACGGTCGCCCCAGACCGCGTCGAGTTCACCTATGGCGACCAAGAGTTCGTCTACCAGAAGGATGCCCCGGACTCTGTCCCGGGTATCGAGACGGTTGTTGGGGGCGAGCATCTCATTGCGGTGCACCTGCCGCACAGCGAGGTCGTCGAGGGCTCCTCGGCGAAATTCGATGTGCGTGTCATCGTCAACGACTCGGTCGCCGGCGCTTGGAATTCGCCCGGTGAGACGGGCCGGCTCACATTCTTGGAGCCGCTGTCCTACCTGGAGATCCCGGAGCTGCCAGCCCCGACGGTCGATGGCATCGTCGACGAGGTGTGGGCGGATGCCGCCGTGGCGCAGACGGCGAGGACTGTCGAGGGTGATGCGAGCGGCGCCCAGGCGCAGGTGCGCACGCTCTGGCAGGGGAACCAGCTCTACGTGCTGTACGAGGTGACCGATCCGGTCGTCGACAACAGCAACAGCGACGCGTGGAACCGCGATTCCGTTGAGGTGTTTCTCGATCTGGGCAACACGAAGGCCGGGACGTACGGCCCGAACGACACGCAGATCCGGATCACGACCGACGGGGACCTGTCGTTCGGCACGGGCGATGCCGTGCTGCAGCAAGCACGTGTGGCCAGTAGCGCGACGGCTCTGACCGAAACCGGATATGTCGTGGAGGTCGCGATCGACCTCCTCGGCGAGTCTGGCGGTCAGAGCGACGTTCCACTCGGCGGCCTCGACACCTTCCATGGACTGGATTTCCAGGTCAATGATGGACGAGACGGCGCCCGCTTCGCCGTGCACACCTGGGCGGAGCCGACCGGCACTGGCTACCAGAACACGGCACGCTGGGGCGTCGCACGCCTGGTGTCGGCCGAAGAACCGGGCGAGCCGACGGAGCCGACTGAACCGACTGAGCCGGCTGAACCCGGGACGCCGACGGAACCGACGGAACCCGGGACGCCGACGGAACCGACGGAACCCGGGACGCCGACGGAACCGACGGAACCAGGAGATCCGGGCGACGGCGAAGTGGTCGCCTGGGCGACGGTCGACGTCGGCGACGGCCGCGTGGAGCAGGGCGGAGCCCTGCCTGTGACCGTGTCGGGGCTGGAACCCGGTCAGCAGATCACGGCGACGCTGTTCAGTGATCCGATCGAGATCGCCGGTATCTCCGCGGCTGATGCCTCAGGTCGGGTGGCCTTCGAAGTGTCGATCCCTGCGGATCTGCCGCTCGGTGCACACACCCTGGTCATCGTGTCCGGAGAGCTCGACCCGATCAGTGCGGAGGTCACGGTCGTTGCGCCCGGGCAGCTGGCCGTCACCGGTGCGCAGCTGCCGTGGGGCATCGCACTGGCAGTCGTCGTGCTGCTCGTGATCGGTGGGATGCTGGTGGCCATGCGCCCGGCCAGGCTGGGGCGTCGATGACGCCGAGGCGGAGGTGGGGAATCAGCGCACGCTCGGCGGTGCGGCGACGCTCTCCCGCACGGTGAGCGTCGCCGGCAGTCGAAGGTGTTGCTCTTCGACAGCATCGCCGGCGAGCAGTGAGATCAGGATGCGCAGCGCATCGGCGCCCATCTGCTGCAGCGGCTGCGTGACAGTCGTCAGTGGGGGAGAGCTGATGGATGACTCAGGAATGTCGTCGAAGCCGACGACGGACAGGTCTTGCGGCACGCGCAGACCCAGTTCGCGTGCGACCTCGATGACGTGCAGGGCGGAAAGGTCGTTGGCCGCGAAGATCGCGGTGGGGCGAACACCTGCGGGCAGTCGGAGCAGCTCGTGGGCAGGGGCGTCGGTGAGGTCCGCACGATAACCGCCGATGCGGTCAAGTGCGGGGTCGACCTCGATGCCGGCGCCCTTGAGTGCCTCCGCGTAGCCTTCTCGTCGCAGGCGAGAGGACTCGAGCCCTGGCCGTCCGCCGAGGTGCGCGATGCGGCGGTGGCCCAATCCGATCAGCAGGTCGGTGGCGGCGCGGGCACCCGCGACATTGTCGCCGTCCACGGTGGGCACGCTTTCGATGCCGGTGTGCGGATCGATGGCCACGACGGGGATGCTCGTGCCGTTCGTCATCGACATGGTGGGTGCGACCACGACTGCGCCATCGATGAGCGTGCCGCCAAGTCGAGAAAGTGAGCGTCGCTCCCAGTTCGAGCGTTTTCCATCATCATTGCCTCCTGCGTAGGCGAGCAGCTCGTAGCTGGTCTCCTCGGCTGCGCGAGAAATTCCCTTGAGGAGCTCTGTCGAATACGGCTCGAAGTCGGCGAGCAGCACTCCGATCACGCCCGTCCGGCTACGACGCAGACTGCTCGCCACGATGGATGTTTCGTAGCCGAGCTCTTCGACGACGGAGAGCACACGCGCGGCGGTTGCGGCAGCGATGCCGTCGCGTCCGTTGACCACCTTCGACACGGTCGATACGGAGACGCCGGCGATTCGCGCGACGTCCGTGATGGTTGCGCGGCTGGGGCGAGTGGTGAGGGTCACATCGCGATCGTAGCCCCGACTGCGTCGCAACAGTGTTATTTCGAAGCGTTTGGAAAACGTTATCGATATCGTTTGACTAAATACCCAGCTGTCTGCCATTCTCAGTACACGAACCGCTGGGAGCGGTTGCATGATCTGTCAATGACGACGAAAGGGTTGATGATGACACGCAAGATGCGAGGTGCGGCGTGGGTCGCGCTGGGGGCCAGCATGGCATTGTTGCTGTCCGGCTGTTCCGGTTCCGGCGGCGGTGGCGGTGAGGAAGCTGGTGGCGACACCACCCTCACGATGTGGCACAACTCCACGACCGGTGACGGCAAGCAGTACTGGGAAGACGCCGCGGCGGCCTTCCACGAGGAAAACCCTGAGGTGACGGTCAAGGTCACTTCGATCCAGAACGAAGACATGGACGGCAAGCTGCAGACCGCCGTCAACTCCGGAGACATGCCGGACATCTTCATGGCGCGCGGTGGCGGCAAGCTGGCCGACATCGTCGAGGCGGGCAAGGTCAAGGACCTCACCAGCCTCATTGACGCAGATGTGAAGTCGGCGCTGGGAGATGCGCCATTCAGCGCGTTCACCATCGACGGCAAGATTTACGGTGTGCCGACGGCAGTGCTCCCCGGCGGCATCTTCTACAGCAAGGACCTGTTCGAACAGGCAGGCATCAGCTCGGAGCCGACGTCGATCGATGAGCTCGAGGCAGCCGTGCAGAAGCTGAAGGATGCGGGCATCGATCCGATCGCTCTCGGTGCGAAGGATGCCTGGCCGGCAGCGCACTGGTACTACTTCTTCGCTGTGCGAGCGTGCGGCCAGGACGTCATCGAGAGCCTGTCCACGGCTCCTGACTTCACCGATCAGTGCTGGTTGGATGCTGCCGAGAACCTCAGCGACTTCGCAGCGACCGAGCCCTTCAACAATGGCTTCCTGACGACATCAGCCCAGCAGGGTGCGAACTCGTCCGCGGGCCTCGTCGCTAACCACAAGGCAGCCATGGAACTCATGGGTGCCTGGAACGTCGGTGTGATCGCGAGCCTCACGCCCGACGAGCAGCCGCTGGCTGATCTGGGATGGTTCCCATTCCCCGAGGTGTCAGGTGGCGACGGCACACCCGGCGCGATGATGGGCGGCGTTGACGGATACTCGTGCTCGGTCGACTCCCCGGCAGCGTGTGAGCAGTTCCTCAACTTCGTCTCCTCGAAGAAGTGGCAGGAAGGCTACGCCACGGCATACCAGACGATCCCCGCCAACCAGGATGCACAGGGTGCTGTCACCGACCCGTCGCTGATTCCGCTGATGGCGGCGTACAGCAAGGCTCCGTACGTTTCGCTTTGGCTGGACACGGCGCTCGGACAGAACGTCGGAAACGCGCTGAACACCGGCATCGTCGAGTTGCTCGCAGGTCAGGGCAACCCGCAGAAGCTCGTCGACAGCATCGCGAACGCCGCGGCAAGGGGCTGAGAGTAGCAAAATGACCGATTCACAGGCGCTGATGGCATCCACTGCGCCTGCGAGGAGCAACCGTGTCGGGAGCGATCATGCATCGGTCCCGACACGGGCGCCGCGGCGCCCTGACTGGCGCAAGCGCGGCGAGATCACGCTCCTGGCAGGTCCGGCTCTGCTGGTCTTCCTCGGCTTCGTCATCTTCCCGGTGATGATGGCCGCGTTCTACGGCTTCTTCAAATGGAACGGCTACGGCTGGCCCACCGAGTTCGTCGGACTCAACAACTACGTCCTCATGCTGCAGGACGACACGTTCCGTGAGGCGATAGGGCACAACTTCGCGATCGTGGTGCTCTCGCTGCTGATGCAGGGGCCCATCGCGATCCTGTTCGCGTTGCTCTTGAACCAGAAGATCCGCGGTCGCTCGGTGATCCGCGTTCTGATCTTCGCTCCGTACGTCATCGCAGAAGTAGTCGTCGGCACAGGCTGGAGCCTGATGCTGCAAGATTCCGGTGCGCTGAACTCCCTGCTGGAGAAGTGGGGCCTCGGCGCACTGCAGAACTCGTGGCTCGCTGATCCGGCTATCGCGTTGTGGTCGCTGATGATCATCATCACGTGGAAGTACATCGGCTTCGCTGTGATCCTCATGCTCGCCGGCATGCAGTCAATCCCCGAAGAGCTCTACGAAGCGGCGGCCATCGACGGCGCCGGCTTCTGGAAGACGCAGTGGAGCATCACGCTTCCGCTGCTCGCACCGACCATCCGCATCTGGGCATTCCTGTCGATCATCGGCTCGCTGCAGCTGTTCGACCTCGTCAACATCATCTGGGGTCAGTACATCGCGGCCACCGCAGGTACCTCGACGATGGCCACCTACATGTATCAGAACGGGCATCTGGCCGGCAATTACGGCTACGGCAACGCGGTTGCAGTGATGCTCTTCCTCATCTCCCTCGTCATCGCCCTCGTGTACCAGCGGTTCGTTCTTCGCCGCGACACCGAGGGTGCGCTGACGGGCGAAAGCCGAAAGGGGCGCCGGCGATGACCGACACTCTGAAGACGTCGGTGGCCATCCAGGCGATCGGCCGCAGCGGGCGTCGCCGTGCGCCATCCGGTGTTCGTTGGGGGAGCCCCGGCGTGTATCTGCTCGCGGTGATCCTGATCACGATCTGCATCACTCCGATTCTGTACATCATCGTCGGAGGGTTCCGAACGAACTCGCAGATCACCAACGACCCGTCTGGATGGCCGGCGCCGTGGGAGATCGCGAACTACACCGACGTCCTCGCCAGCAGCGAGTTCTGGACGGCAATGGTGAACTCGACCATCTCCGCGGTCGGCACCACACTCGGCGCTGTCACGCTCGGCGTTATGGCCAGCTATGTGATCGCTCGCTACGAGTTCTCCGGCAAGGTCATCATGTATTCCGTGTTCGCCGCTGGGCTCATGTTCCCGATCACCGTTGCGATCACGCCGCTGTATCTGCTGATCCGCAATCTGGGTCTGGTCAACAGCTTGGCCGGCATCATCCTGCCGCAGATCGCGTTTGCCCTGCCCACCACGATCATCATCCTGGTGCCGTTCCTGCGGGCGATCCCGAAGGAACTGGAAGAGGCGGCGTCGATCGACGGGGCATCCCGTCTCGGCTTCTTCTGGCGCATGGTGATCCCGCTCAGCCTGCCCGGGGTCATCACCGTCGGCATCCTTGCCTTCATCGGATCGTGGAACGGCTACATACTGCCGCTGTTCATCCTCAACGACTCCAGTCTGTTTACGCTTCCGCTTGGCGTGCAGAACTTCGCATCGCAGTACTCGGTCGATACCGCGAGAGTGCTCGCATATACCTCGCTATCGATGCTGCCCGCGTTGTTTTTCTTCTCCATATTCGAGCGCCGCATCGTCGGTGGCCTCACCGGAGCGGTCAAGGGCTGAGCACAATGAAAGAGAAGATCGTGTCGAAATTGACCGCGGAGATTCCCGCTATGCCCACAGTGTCTGAGCGAGTGCGAGCGTTGCACGCGCAGATGACTCTGGAGGAGAAGCTCGCCCAGATCGTTGGGTATTGGCTTGACCAGAACGGCGTCGTCGCCCCCATGCAGTCGGAGATGGCCTCTGGACAGCAGGATGCCGGACACCTGATTGATGTGACCAGGAACGGCCTGGGGCAATACACCCGTGTGTATGGCACGCGGCCTGTCGATCCGGTGGAGCGTGCCGCTTGGCTGTGGGATGAGCAGCGTCGACTGAAGCGCGAGACGCGACTGGGGATTCCCGCGCTCGTACACGAAGAGTGCCTGACGGGACTTGCCGCCTGGAAAGCTGCGACGTTCCCGACACCCCTGGCATGGGGCGCATCGTTCAACCCGGACCTCGTGCGCGACATGGCTGAGGCGATCGGCGGATCGATGCGGGAGCTGGGCATCCACCAGGGGCTCGCCCCAGTGCTCGATGTGATCCGAGACCCGCGCTGGGGGCGTGTGGATGAATGCATCGCCGAAGATCCGTACGTGGTCGGAGTGATCGGCAGCTCGTACGTCACCGGTTTGCAGTCGGCCGGCGTTCACGCCACACTCAAGCACTTCGTCGGGTACTCGGCCTCGCGCGCCGGGCGCAACCACGCCCCGGTCTCTGCGGGGCCGCGTGAGATCGCCGATGTCTTCCTGCCGCCGTTCGAGATGGCGCTGCTTGATGGCGGCGCACGTTCGGTGATGAACTCCTATGCAGAGATCGACGGTGTACCGCTCGGCTCCAGCGAGGAGTATCTGACGGGGCTGCTTCGTGAGCGCTGGGGATTCGACGGCGTGGTTGTCGCAGACTACTTCGCCGTCGCCTTCCTCGAAGTGACGCATGCGATCGCCGCCGACCGTGGTGCGGCGGCGGCTGCCGCGCTGACAGCGGGCATCGATGTCGAACTGCCCACGGGGGACGCTTACCTCGTCCCGCTCGCAGAGCGAATTCGTGCCGGCGAGTTCGATGAGGCGTACGTGGACCGCGCAGTCCTTCGTGCACTCGCCCAGAAGGAAGAGCTCGGACTGCTCGAGCCCGACGTATTCGAAGACGAGGCTCCGACCAGCGTCGACCTGGATTCGCCGCGGCATCGTGAACTTGCGCGACGTCTCGCGGAGGAGTCCGTGGTGCTGCTCTCCAACGACGGCATCCTTCCGCTGTCGATCTCGGATGACCGACCCTCGCGGATCGCGGTCATCGGCCCGAATGCTCATCGTGCGGAAGCGCTGATGGGATGCTATTCGTTCGCCAACCACGTGCTCGCCCATCACCCCGAATTCCCGATCGGCTTCGAAATCCCGACCTTCCTGGAAGGACTGACTGCAGAGCTAGGCACGGACGCGGAACTGGTCTACGCCGAGGGCGCCGCAGTAGAAGGGGACGACCGCTCGGGTTTCGACGAGGCTGTCACAGCCGCGGTCGATGCTGATGTGGCAGTCGTCGTCGTCGGAGACCAAGCGGGCCTCTTCGGGCGCGGCACGGTCGGTGAGGGCAACGATTCTGAGAGTCTGGAGCTGCCGGGTGTGCAACGCGAGCTTGTCGAAGCCGTCATCGCGACAGGGACCCCAGTGGTGATGATCATGCTGACGGGGCGGCCCTACGCGGTCAGCTGGGCGCTGGACGACGAGCGGCGACCGGCAGCGGTGCTGCAGTCATTCTTCCCCGGTGAGGAAGGTGCATCCGCGCTCGCCGGAGTGGTCTCGGGCCGAGTCAATCCCTCCGGGCGGCTGCCGGTATCTATGCCGCGATCGGCTGGGGCGCAACCCTTCACCTACCTGCATCCGCCCCTGGGTGGAGCCTCGGAAGTCACCGCCACAGACCCGACGCCGGTGCGTCCGTTCGGTTTCGGGCTTTCCTACTCGCAGTTCGAGTACAGCGGATTGACCGTCGACAGCGAGGTGGCCGCGGGCGGGACGTTCACTGCTTCGGTGACCGTCACGAACACGGGCGCTCGTGTAGCGAATGATGTGGTGCAGCTGTATGGGCACGACGTCGCCGCGTCGGTCACGCGTCCTGTCGTGCAGCTGCTGGGCTTCCAGCGGGTGGCCGTGGAGGCGGGGCAGTCGGTGACCGTGTCGTTCTCGGTGCCGACGCAACGATTCGCATTCAGCGACCGTTCGATGACGCGCATTGTCGAGCCGGGCGCCGTGCAGATCTGGGTCGGTGCACATGCGTCCGCGACAGCGGAATCGGCATCCGCAACGGTACGAAAGACGATGACGATCACCGGGGAGGCGCATGTGGTCGTGCCGAGCGATCGTCGCCTTGTCACGGCAGAAATCTCGCGCCTGTTCAGCGCAGTCGCGACCTGATCACGAGGAACTGATCCACTCGCCACGCTGAGCGCTGACACTTCGGAACGCGACTCTTGCCGATATCGTGACAGAGGCAACATATATCGCGCAGCGAGGGAGCAGCATGGCGGATCGGTCATCCGGAGTGGAAGGCGTGCGCAGGAAGAATCTCGGTGAGGTGCTGCGTCTCGTCCACCAGGAGGGCTCCCGCTCACGCGCGCGCATCACGGCGGAGACCGGTCTCAACCGTTCGACAGTTGCCGATCTTGTCACCGGGCTGGTCACCGCAGGTCTCGTGCGTGAGCAGAGCCCCGATCCCACGAGGCGGGTCGGACGCCCGAGCCCCGTGGTTTCCGCGAATCCGGATATCGTCGCCATCGGCGTCAACCCGGAAGTCGACGCGATCGAGATCGGCGCGGTCAGTTTCGGGGGAGGACTGCGCGAGCGCACCAGGGTTGCTCTTGACAACGTCCCGAGCGCTGCGGATGCCGTGGCCATAGTCGCGCGCGTCGTGCAGCAATGGCAACAGGATGCGCTGAAAGACTGTCGAATCGTCGGCGTCGGTGTTGCCGTGCCGGGCCTCGTGCGTGCGCTCGACGGTGTCGTGCGGCTTGCACCGCACCTCGGCTGGCGTGACGAGGACATCGCCACCCCGCTCGCTGATGCACTGGGATTGCCCGTCGCAGTCGACAATGATGCCTCGCTGGGCGCGCGTGCTGAGCGACTGTTCGGTGCGGCACGGGAGCACCGTGATGTGGTCTATCTCAACGGCGGTGCCAGCGGTATCGGTGGCGGACTCATCCTCGACGGGAATCTGATCGGGGGAGCCGGAGGGTACGCCGGTGAATGGGGCCAGACTCGTCCTGGCATCACCGCGAATGCTGATCGCGCCACGGACGACGGCGTGCTGGAGGACGAGGTCAACCGTGCCCGACTGCTGCGGGCCGCAGGCCTCGGTGCGGCTGACGACGCGGTTCTTACCGCCGCGCTGATCGGCTCCGAAGACATCGATGTACGTGCCGAGGTCGGCCGGCAACGTCGCATCCTCACCGCGTCACTCGGCAACGCGGTGAACGTGCTCAACCCATCGGCTGTCGTGCTCGGAGGGTTCCTCTCCATTCTGCGTGAGTATGACGCTCAATCCTTCGACGCCGAAGTGCGCGAGCGCTCTCTGGCCGCTGCCGCCGAACAGGTCGAGATCCAGTCAGCCGCACTCGGTCGTGACCGACTGTTGATCGGCGCAGCGGAAGCGGCGTTCGCACCGTTGCTCGCCGCTCCGCTCGCGTGACCTCGCCTGCCCGCGCCAGCCGCCAGCGCCAGCCCCACGGGTCTAGCGCAGCAGCAGCTGCCCGTCGACGCGGCGGGGGATGCCGAGCGGGTTCTCCTCGCGTAGCGCGAGCGGCAGCAGGTCGGCCGGTGCATCCTGGAACGCGATCGGTCGTTGAAAGCGTCGAACTGCGGTCGCACCGACCGACGTGAACTGCGTGTTCGTCGACGGCCACGGCCCGCCGTGGTGCTGAGCCCAGCTCACCGCGACACCGGTCGGCCAGCCGCCGAAGAGCACGCGGCCCGCGAAGCCCGACATCGTGGCGACCAGATTTTCGACGTTCTCTCCGGGCTCGTGGTGCAGCGTGGCGGTGAGCGCGCCCGGCAGTGAGCGCAGGGCGGTAGTGAGTGTCTCCGGGGCATCGACGCGTACCAGCAGCGTGAAGGGGCCGAAGACCTCCTCGAGTAGCACGTCAGCGTGCGCGAGCAGCGTCGCGGCATCCACCACGGCGACCGTCGGGCCGGTGGCCTCTGATGCCAGGACCTCCACGCCGGGTACGGCCGTGACGCGCTGCACGCCACGGGCGAAGCCCTCGGCGATTGTGGAGGTGAGCATCCGCGGCTGCGCACGAAGCAGCGCCGGCAGGTGCCGTTCGACCGTTGAACCCAGCGGCACGAACACGAGTCCTGGTTTGGTGCAGAACTGCCCGACACCCAGCTGGAATGACGCAGCAAGCCCGGCCGCATGCTCATCGCCGCGGGCAGCATCCGACGCAGGCGTGATGATGACCGGATTGACCGCTCCCAGCTCGCCATAGAACGGGATCGGATCCGGACGCGCCGTGACGCGGTCGAGCAGTGCCCGACCTCCCGGCACGGAGCCGGTGAAGGCGACAGCCCGGACTCCGGAGTGATCCACCAGAGCGAGCCCCGCGTCGAAGCCGGAGACGAGCGCGAATGCGCTGGCGGGCGCGCCCGCGTCGACAAGTGCATCCGTCACGACGCTCGCGGTGGCTTTCGAGGTCAGCGGATGCCCCGGATGCGCCTTGACGATCACCGGGCAACCCACGGCGAGAGCCGAGGCGGTGTCGCCGCCGGCGACGGAGAACGCGAACGGGAAATTGGATGCGGCGAACACAGCAACCGGACCGATCGGTCGCAGGACGCGGCGGAGATCAGGGATGGGAGGTGTGGCATCCGGGTTCGGATGATCGATCGTCGCCTCGAGGTATGAGCCCTCGTCGAGCACGCGGGCGAACAGTCGCAGCTGCGCGGTGGTGCGGGCGAACTCGCCGGTCAATCGGGGCAACCCGAGTGCGGTCTCCTCATCGGCGATCTCGATCAGCTTGTCGGCTCGTGCGTCGAGTCGGTCGGCGATGGTCCTCAGCCACGAAGCCCGGATCGATTCGTCGGTGCGGGAAGTGGTCTCGAATGCCTCGGCAGCTGCCCTGACGGCACGATCAACCTCGTCGGTGGTGCTGTCAGCAGCGGGAGTCAGTGCGGTCATCATCATGTTCGCCTCAATTCTTGAAGATCATTCCGAGACCGAGTGAAGGGCCACCGGCGGCCCATCCCTCGGTCACGTGCAGGCCGGTCTGCTCGGTCAGTGCGCCGAGTGCGGCGAATCCGGCATCTTCAACGTCCTCCACCCAACAAGTTTGCGGCAGCGCGAACGCGAGCTGAGCGGAAAGCTCCGGCAGCAGGTGCGGAGCCAGCTGTGCACCGCGTTCACGCACCAGCTCGGCGATACGCAGAAACGGAGTGATTCCGCCCACTCGAATGATGTTCGGCTGTGCAATGTCGATGACGCCGGCGTCGAGGAAATCGCGGAACCTGTACAGGGTGTGCAGATTCTCACCCAGAGCGATGGGGACATCGATCCGCTGTCGCAGCTCGATATACCCGGCCAGATCATCGGCGCGGAGCGGCTCTTCGATCCAGCCGATGTCATATGCGCTCAGCGCAGGGATCGCCCGACTGGCGGTATCAAGGTCCCAGCGTTGATTGGCATCGATGAACAGCCGGCGGCCGGGCCCGAGCGTGTCGCGTACTGCGGCGACGCGGTCGAGATCCTCGCCGAGATCGGGCCCTCCGACTTTGATCTTCACCGCCGAGTAGCCGGCATCGATCCATCGCTGTACCTGGGCGACCAGGTCGTCGTGAGAATAATGCAGGTTGACGCCGCTGGCGTAGGCGGCGAGTTTGTCATGTCGACGTCCGAGCAGATCGGTCACGGACGTCTCGGCGGTGCGTGCACGAAGATCCCACAGTGCGAGATCAACCCCGGCGAGAGCGATGGTGGTCACACCGCCGCCACCCGCTTCGTGCAGATGCGCCCAGGCCTCGTCCCACACCGACGGCGTGGCTGGTCGTCCGAGCAGGAACGGTGTGAGGTCGTCATCGATCATCGCCTGAACGGCGGTGCTGCCGATGGACGGGGTCCAGGAGAACCCGTGCCCCACGAGTCCGTCGCTCGCCTGCACGGTGACGGTGATCACGCAGATCTCGGTGACATCTGCGCCCCACGGCCGCCGCAGCGGAATCCTCAGCAGGCGCGTATCGACGCGTTGGATCGACGCCTGATCGGTCACGCGATCAGCTCACGTCCGGTCTCGAGGAGACGCTCCAAACGGTCGGTCTGCTCGGCGGTCGGATCGACCAACGGTGCGCGCACGCCGCCCACCGGCAGCCCGCCGAGGCGGACGCCGGCCTTGACGAGAGCGACAGCGAAGCCGGGTGTCTCGTCGCGCAGCTCGATCAGCGGTGCGAAGAAGTTGTCGAGCAGTACGTGCTGCTTCGCCGTGTCGCCGCCGCGCAGCGCTTGGAAGAAGGCGACCGAGATATCCGGCGCCATCGCGAACACCGCGGAAGAGTAAAGGGGCACCCCGATGGCACTGTAAGCTGCCTGCGTCATCTCGGCGGTAAGTAGCCCGTTGAAGAAGAGCGACTCACCGGGGAGGGCCGCGGCGTCGCGGACGAAGCGCTGCGCGAGGGCGAGGTCGCCGACACCATCCTTGACGCCGATGACGCGGTCGTTGCGCAGCAGAGTCTCGATCGACGCCGGCGTGAACTGCGCAGCACCACGGTGGTACACGATCAGTGGCAGTTCCGTCGCCTCAGCGATCCGCTCCACATACGCGACGAGTCCGGCCTGTGGGCCCTGCACCAGATAGGGAGGCATGACCAGGAGTCCGTCTGCGCCGGCCTCCTGCGCGCTGCGCGCACAGTCGATGGCATGTCCCAGCGGACCGCCGCTGCCGGCGAGAACGGGAACACGCCCCGCCGCGCCGCGAACGGCGGCGGCGACAGTCACCGCGTACTCGGCCGCGGACAGCGCGTGGAACTCACCGGTGCCGCACGCGGAGAACACCGCGCCGGGCTGATGTTCGACACGCTCAGAGACGTGCTGTTCGACCAGGTCAACATCGATGCGATCTGCGGCATCGAATGCGGTGACGGGAAAGAACAGCACGCGGTCGGGGATGGTCAGTTCAGGCACGAGAAGCCTCCTGGTCGTCAATGGGGGAAGCAGTGATGAGTTCGGTACGCCAGCTGCGCGTCGCGGTCCAGCCCAACAGCTGTTCGGCGCGGCGGCCGGAGAACGCCCCGCTGTTGCCTGCCACGGATGCCGCGGCATCCGCTGTACTCGGCACCAGCCGCGCCAGCGACGAGGCCGTCGACTCCAGCACGAGAGCATCGGATGCGGTCACGAAGAACACTTCACCGTTGGGGACGTCTGCGCAGTGCTGCAGCCATGCGCGCACGAAGTCGCCCGCATCTCGTGCGTCGACGTAGTTGAACAGTGCGACTGCGGACAACCGAGGATCGGAGAGCCGTTCGGCGACGGTGTGCCCCTGCTGGGTGCGCGCGCCGTGCCATTCCTCGGGTGCGATGACGTAACAGGGGCGGAAGAGGCCAAATCGCACGCGCTCGCCGTATCGCCGGACGGCCATCTGCACGATCTCTTCGACCGCGGCCTTCGATACCGCATAGCCGTTCCACGGTGCGATCGGGTGGTCCTCGTCGAGCGGAAGATACGTCGGCTGCCACCCGCCGGGGGCGCCGTAGCCGATTACCGTTGGACTTGAGGCCACGAGCAGCGCACCGACTTCCGCGGCGACGGCGGCCTCGAGCACGCTCCAGGCCAGCTGGGTGTTGATCTGGAACACGTCGGCGTCCGGAAGTGCACCAGGCACGGCGATCGCGGCAAGATGCACGACGGCATCCGGAGCGATCTCGATGAACGCCTCTCGAGTCGCGGCGGTATCGAGAAGATCGAGATCGATCTGACGCACGTCACGCACGGCGGTGTGGGCACGATCGACGGAGACGACCTCGTAGCCCGCACTCATGAGCTCATTCACGACGCTGCGCCCCAGCCGCCCGGCGCCGCCGGTGACGAGGACTCTGGAGCCGGGATGCACGCCGGCGGTCACGGTGGCACTCATGCCTTCACACCTGCGGCGACCGCACCAGCGGGGCCGAGTTCGAGATCGGAGATGCGCACGGCGCGGTCTTCCGCGAGCGAGCGGTTTCCGGCCAGGCCGACCACCATGCTGCGCACTCCGTCCGTCCAATCCGCTGTGCGCCCGAGTGGGTCAGGTTGAGCGCCGAGGAACACATCGCGCAGCAGCATTGCATCGCCGCCGCCGTGGCCGCCGGCGGCTTCGGGGATAGGGATCTCGCGCGCCGACTCGAAGTGGCGCTGCACGTTCAGATGCTCCGAGGCTGGGCGTGCGGGCTCGGAGCCGACCAGATCAGGACGTGCACTGGGGTCGACGACGGTGCGGCCCTGCTCATCGATGAGGACGGCGCCGCGTTCGACCACGTTCAGCTCAGCCCGTCCGAGCGTGCCATTGATGGCAACCGTGTACCCTTCCCACGGCGCGTGTGCGTTCAGCGAGTACGACATCGTGCTGCCGGCGGCGTAGTCCACGACGAGAGACAGATTGTCCTCGATGGTGATGCCGGCATCGAAGACATCTCGGTCGCGCAGGTAGCCGTCGTACTGCTCCTGATCGAGGTAGAGCCCGGTCCACGTCGGGTCCGTCCGCAGATCGAGGCTGAAGCGATCTCGCAGTGGCGAGTCGGTCGTGCCTCGTTCCGGCCGCGGGCCCAGACCGCGCAGTGCGGCGTTATCGGCGCCGTAGAAGCGCAGACCACCAGAAGCGAAGACGCGGGTAGGGACGTCGCTGATCCACCAGTTCACCAGGTCGAAGTGATGGCTCGCCTTGTGGATCAGCAGCCCGCCCGAGCGATCCTTGTCGCGGTGCCAGCGTCGGAAGTAGTCAGCACCGTGCGCGGTGTCGAGCACCCATTCGAAGTGCACACTGGTGACCTCGCCGATCTCGCCGGAGTCGATCAACTGTTTCAACGCGCTGTTGCGCGGCGAGTATCGGTAGTTGAACGTGATCGTCACGTTGCGCCCGGTGCGCTCCGTGGCCTCGGCGATGCGGCGGACGCCCTCTTCGCTGATCGTGAGCGGCTTCTCGACCACGACATCAGCGCCGGCATCCAGCGCGGTGACGATGTGATCGGCGTGCGTGAAATCAGGCGAGGTGATGATCACGCGATCGACGTGATGCTCGCGTACGGCTTCTGCCAGGGCATCCGGCGCGAACGACGCGGGGGTGCCAAGGCCGGGGTGCTGGGTGAGAGACCATTCCTGACGACCAGGGTTTGTATCGGTCCAGGCGACGAGCTCGGCGACGTCGGCATGTGTTGTCGCGATTGCATCGAGATACATCTGCGCGCGGGAGCCGGTGCCCACGAGGGCGTAACGGAGACGGGTCATCTGCTGATCCTTTCGATCACTTGATGCCTGAGGTTGCGGCGCCCTTGATGAGGAACCGCTGCCCGAACAGGAAGATGAGGAACAGAGGAATGAGGGAGACGACGCTCATCGCGAACATTGAGCCGTAATCCGAGCTCGATTGCGCATCCAGGAATCCCTTCAGCGCGAGTGACGCCGGGAACAGCTCAGGCAGGCGCACATAGATCAATGGCCCGAAGAAGTCGCCCCACGTCCAGATGAACGTGAAGATCGCGGTTGTCGCGAGCGAGGGCACGATCAGCGGGAGCGTGATCTGGAAGTAACTGCGGAAGTGTCCTGCGCCATCCACTCGGGCGGCCTCGAATAGCTCCTTCGGGAGCCCTCGGATGAACTGCACCATGAGGAAGATGAAGAACGCCTCCGTCGCCAGAAACTTCGGTGCGATCAGGGGGAGGAAGGTGTTCAACCAGCCGAGCTCCTTGAAGATCACGAACTGGGGAACGAGCAAAACCTGGAACGGCAGCATGATCGAGCCGAGCATCAGGATGAACGCGAAGTTGCGTCCGCGGAATCGCAGCCGAGCGAAGGCGTATGCGGCCATCGAGCATGACAGCAGGTTCCCGAGGATGGCGCCGAAGGCGATGATCGAGGAGTTGAGCAGGAACACACCGAACGGATGCTGGAGATCGGTCCAGCCGTTCTGATAGTTCTCGAAGGTCAGATCCGCCGTGAAGATGCTCAGATCGCGGAAGATCTGATCGTTGGGCTTCAGGCTCGACACGACCAGCCAGATCAGCGGATAGAGCAGCAACACCGAGAAGGCGATGAGCATCAGGTGCTTACCCAGTGCTCGTAGCGATTGGGTGCGGTTGCGACGCCGTCCGGCGGTCTCACGGCGCCGTCGCGGCGCATTGGAGGGACGCAGCAGGGTCTCAGTTTCAGTCGTCATAGAACACCCAATACTTCGAAAGCCAGAAGTTGAACGCGGTGAAGGCCGCGATCACGACGAGGAGGAACCAGGACATCGCCGAGGCGTATCCCATGTTGAGCTCGGTGAACGCTTCCTTGTACAGCAGCAGCGTGAAGAACATCGTTGAGTCGCTCGGGCCGCCTGTGCCGCCCGAGACGACATAGGCCTGCGTGAACGACTGGAACGAGAAGATGATCTGCAGCACCAGGTTGAAGAAGATCACCGGCGTGAGCAACGGGAAGGTGATGGAGAAGAACTGCCGGATCCTGCCAGCGCCGTCCATCGAGGCTGCCTCGTAGTACATCTCCGGGATCTGCCGGAGGCCGGCAAGAAAGATCACCATGGGGGAGCCGAATGTCCAGATGTTCAGGACGATGAGGGTGCCCAGCGCGAAGTCGGGGTGCCCGATCCAGCCGGGGCCATCGATGCCGAACCAGGCGAGGAAGCCGTTGACGATGCCGTCTTTACCGAACACCTGGCGCCACAGAATGGCAACGGCGACGGAACCGCCGAGCAGCGAGGGTAGATAGAAGATCGAGCGATAAAACGACAGGCCGCGCAGGCCCTTGTCGAGCAGCATCGCCAACCCGAGTGCGAGTGCGAGCAGCAGCGGGACGCTGACGAATACGTAGACGACCGTGACTCGGAACGAGTTCCAGAATCGGGCGTCGTTGAACATCTCGACGATGTTGTCGAGCCCTGACCAGATCGGTGGCTGCAGCAGGTTGTAGTCGGTGAATGACAGATACAGCGACGCGATGATCGGGCCGATCGTCAACCCCAGCATGCCGATCAGCCACGGCAACAGGAATATCGCCGCAGCCTTGTTGTCCGGGAATTTCTCTTTGAATCGCGCCCCCGGGGCGCGCTGAGTACGCGTTGCTGTGCGTAGCTCTCCGAGACTGCTCACGTGACCTCCTTGTCATGTCCGGTGCCGTAGGGGGTGCCGACAACCCCACTCGAGAAAGCGGTTTCACGAGTGATTCGATTATTGACGTGTCCGTGCCGATTCGTCAAGCCGACGCGGGTATGGTGGCACTGACCGGGCACCTGTCCTGGGCGGAGGGCAGCGAATGACCGCGCAGCGCGCAAGCGTCACGATCGCAGATGTGGCGCGCCTTGCTGGCGTTTCGCCAGCCACAGTCTCCCGTGTGATGAACGGTAGATTTGCAGGGGAACCCGGCGTTGCCGAGCGCGTGCGAAAGGCCGCAGTGGAGCTCGCCTACGCGCCGAGCCCGCTGGCGCGCAGTCTTGCCCTCGGACGCACTCACGCGGTTGCATTCGTCGTACCGGATCTCGCGAACCCCGCCTTTCAGTCGGTGCTGGCTGGGCTGAGTAAGACCGCGGCCCTGGATGGGTATCGGGTGCTGGTGGCTGACTCGGCCGAGTCTCCTGAGGACGAAGCGGCGCTCGCGCTCGAGATTCGCCGCCGCACGGACGCCATCGTGCTCTGTGCGCCCCGGATGCCGGAGGCAGAGCTGACCGCGCTCGCCGCGCAACTGCATCCGCTGGTGCTGATCAACAGATCTGTGCCGGAGATCACGGCGCCATCGTTGTCAATCGACTACCGCGCCGGAATCGTCGAGCTGGCCGAGCACCTCCACGGACTGGGGCATCGTCGTTTCGCCTATGTCTTCGGCCCGGAGGGCAGCGCATCCAACGCCCGCCGCGAGCTGGGGCTCGATGATTTCCAGCGTGCTCACCCTGATGTGACCATCGCGCGGATTCCCGCTGGCGCGAGCTCGGATGATGGTCGCGAGGCGGCCGCCGCTGTGCGTGACAGTCGAGCCACGGCTGCGCTGGCGTTCAACGATCTCGTTGCGATTGGGCTGATCGGTGGGCTGCGAACGCTCGGTCTGAGCGTGCCCGAAGACATCTCGGTGACCGGCTTCGATGACATTCCGCTGGCGCAGTATCTCGCCCCCGCATTGACGACGGCGTCGGTGTCGCACGCCGATCTGGGTGTGCTCGCATGGGGGCGGATGCACGACCTCATTGAGGGTGGGCAGCCCGGTCAGAACGTGGTGTTCCAGCCTCGTGTCGAGGTGCGCGACTCTTCCGGCATTGCTCCCTGAGCTTCTCGCCGACCTCTTGACGGCGGTTCGAGGCGATGCATTCGTCGACGAGATGACGGCTGCGCTGGAGTGATGTCTCTATTTGTTGTCAACTCCGCATAATCGATTGACACACTTCTCGGCGGATGCTAGCTTCACTCGAGAAAGCGGTTTCTCCAGTGATGGATCATCGAGGCGAAAACGCGCTCTGAAAACCCGACAGACGTTCGGCCGCCATGGCAGCGGCCCCAATCCGAAAGAGGCGCAATGATGCGTACTACGCGTTCCCGCGTGGCCATCGGCTCTGCCGCCGTGGCCACGGCACTTGTACTCACCAGCTGCTCTGCAGGGACAGACACCACCGCCACCGGAGGCGGGTTTGATCCCGACGAGGACATCGAGCTCGAGATCTCCTGGTGGGGAGATGACAACCGCGCCACGCTGTTCGGCGAGGTCATCGATCTGTTCGAAGACGAGTACCCGAACATCACGGTGGTGGAGACGCCAGTCGGTTCACCCGATGACCTGTTCAACCGCCTCGCGACCGATTTCGCAGCAGGCGGTGACACTGCCCCCGACGTGTTCGCACTCGGCGGCGCGAAGCCGCAGGAATACGGCGGCCTCGGCGCTCTGCTCGACCTGGCCACAGTCAGTGAGCAGCTGGAAACCAGCAACTATCCGGACTTCTCGCTCACCAATGCACTGGTCGATGACAAGCTGTACGGGCTGCCCACCGGCGGCAACGCGACGGCAGCCTTCATCAACGCCGACATCTTCGAGCAGGCCGGAGTCGAGGTGCCGGCCGACGGGTGGACCTGGGATGACCTGATCGAGGCGTCGAACGCGATCGGCAGCGCAGGTTTGGTCAACGCAGACGGTAAGCCCATCTACGGCATCGACCTGCGCGTCCAGGACATCTTGGGTACCTACGCCGGGCAGGTCAGCGAAGTTGGCATTTACGACTGGGACGGCCAGCTCGGCGTCGATGTCGACGACATCGCCGGTTGGTTCGAGATCGAAAAGCAATTGCTCGAGGGCGGGGCACTACCTGACCCAACGGTCGTAACCGCAAACTGGGCGCTCCCGCCGGACCAGCAGCCGTTCACGCTCGGTCAGGCCGCGGTCACCTTCGGTTACAGCAACCTGATGGGTGTGTACGCCGGCGGCGGAGAAGACGTGCAGATAATGCTGCCGCCGTCCGACACCGACGTCTCCGGCGTGGCACTGTTGCCTTCGGCGTTCTGGTCGATCAACGCGGCGAGCAAGCACCCCGAGGCTGCGGCTCTGCTCGCGAGCTGGTTCCTGAACGAACCCGCCGCTGCCGAGCTCATCCTTGACACCCGCGGTGTGCCGTTCAACCCCGACACCCTCGCGGTGGTCGCTCCACTGCTGAGCGGGCCCAGCCAGGTCGCGGCGGACTACGTCGACGTTGTGCTGACCGAGGGCGTCGTCGCGCCGCCGCAGCCGGCCGGTGGCTCGATCCTGAACGAGCTCGCGCAGCGCATGGAGTCTGAAGTTCTCTTCGGCCGTGCCACTGCTCAGGAGGCGGCGCAACGCTTCATCGATGAGCTGGGGGCAGCACTGCAGTAATCTGCGAATTATCGGGGCGCGGGTGGTGTCTATGCCGCCCGCGCCCCACTGACGTCTTCAGGAGGCGGACATGACAGCGACTGCGCGGGCCGAGGCCCTGCACCGTCTACGCGCGGCAAACCCGATCGATCGTGCCGGGCTTTCGGGCACCCCTCTGGGGGAGGGACTCGAAGCATCCGGCATCCGCTTCGTCGCGATCGGTGGGCCGCTCGAGCAGCGTTGGCATGACGCACTCGCCGATCTCACGCGCTGCATCCGCCCCATCGACGGACCACCGGTACTGAACGAGGGTGGCGTCTACGACGGATGCTGGCTGGAAAGCACCGGCACCATCAACGTCGAGATCCTCGACCGCTTCGCACCGGGCATCGGCCGCGACACACTGCTGCAGTTCGCAGCCCTGCAGCGTGACGACGGGATGATCCCGTACAAGGTGACGCCTTCGGGCGCCGGATTCAGTCAGATCCAAATCGTCACGCCGCTGGCCAGAGTCGTGTGGCGACACTTTCAGCGCACCGGTGATCGCGGTCTGCTGCGCACGATGTATGACGCGATGGTGCGCTACGACGAATGGCTGGCACGTTACCGCGACACCGCGGGCATCGGCGCAGTTGAAGCGTTCTGTGCGTTCGACACCGGACACGATCTCTCGCCTCGGTTCTGGTTCGCCCCCGATCGCGCGTTCCGGGGTGATGCCCGTCAGGTGGATCCGGCCGCATCGGGTGTGCCATACATCGCCCCGGATCTCACAGCGAACGTCGCATGCCAGCGCGCCTACTTGGCGGTGATCGCCGATGAGTTGGGGGAGGACGGCACGCCATGGCGGGACCGCGCATCCGCATCTCTCGACGCGCTCTGGGAACAGTGCTTCGACGAGGTCGACGGGATGTTTTACGACCGGGATCGTTCAGGACGTTTCGTGCGCATCGCATCAGATGTGTTGCTTCGCGTGCTGGCCTGCGAAGTCGGTGACGAGGCTTTCTTCGCAGAAGCTCTGCGCCGTCACCTGATGAACACCCGGCGATTCCTTGCGCATCACGGCTTCACCACGATCGCGATGGATGACCCTCGCTTCGACCACGATTCATCTCGCAATTCCTGGGGTGGCCCGGTGAACTTTCTCGCACAATTGCGCGCGCCAGAGGCATTCGAGCAGCACGGCCATGTGGCCGAGCTCACGTTGACCGCGGGGCCAGTACTGGCAGCGCTTGCGGTCGCCGACCGGTTCCCGCAGTGCCTGGATCCCTGGTCGGGAGACGCGGGCTTCACCGAGGTGTATTCGCCGTCGATCCTGTGGTTCTTGGATGCCGTGGAGCGATACAGCGGGGTGCTGGAGCGATCTGACGGCACGCTGTGGTTCTCGGGATTCGCACCGACGCGGCTGGAACATGCCGCCGCGGCCGAGGCGGTCGGCTATGCGCGCGTCATCCACGATGTCTCCTGGGAGCTCACGGCAGACGACGACTTGGTGGACGTACTCAAGGACGGGCTGCCGGTATTCTCCTTTCCGCGCGGATGGCGGGTCCAGACCGATGCCGCGGGAGAGGTCACGTCGATCATCGGACTCGCCGCACAGCCGGTCGCAGGCGCGCTCGTACTTCCGGCCGGAACTGTTCAGCTCGAGATCGCGCCGAATGAGCGGGTGACGCTCGCGGGCGGTAACGTCATTGGCCGCTCGTCAGTGGAGTTCATTTCGCCGGTGTTCTGAGCCGCAGACCCTCTGGCGTCTCTTCAAGCGGGAAGAAGCGCGCGCGCTCGTCCGGCGTGCGGTTCGGGGTATGCAGGGTCAGCAGCAGCGTGCCGCCTGCATCCGTGAAAATCATTCCGTGCCCGCCGTCGGCCGGCCACAATGGGAGTTCGGACTGCACCCACGGGCCGGCGATACTGCCGGACGTCGACGTCGCCACGCCCATGGCGTAGCCGGCATCGCCAAAGCTCGACCACAGCATCAGCAGACGGCCGTCTGCGGTGCGGTGCATCGAGGGGCCGTCGGTGACGAAGACCTGCGGGAACTCTGGGCGCGGGATACTGCGCGCCCACGGTGCTTCGGAGGCGCGGAACAGCAGTTGGGGTTCGCCGATCGTGGTGCGCAGATCCTCGGTGAGGCGCACGGAATGGATCTCGCCGTCGCCGACGTCCTTCCACTCGTGGCAGAAAACCAGATAGGGGATGCCATCTTCGACGTGCAGCGTGCCGTCAAGGCATTCCCACTCGCGCGGGGTGACCGGTTCGTTCGACCAGGGTTCATACGGCCCCTCCGGATGAACGGCACGCAGAATCTGGGTGCCGCGGCGATATCCTTCCGCGGTGAAGGTTGCAAGCAGGTAGAACGCGCCCTCGTATGGGTGCACCTCGGGAGCCCAGTACTGGGTATGTGACCAGAAGTCCTCGGCGGGACGGAACGCCGGGATCGGCCCGTGCCAGGTTTCCAGGTCGCTGCTGCGATAGGTGTCAAAACCCGTCGCCGGCCCGTTCCAGATGTTCGTGTCGGTGCTGCCGAACAGCCAGTAGTCGCCGGAGGCCTGGTCGTGCAGGACGAACGGGTCTCGGATCTGGATGTCTTCGAGGCGCATGGTGATCTCCGGCGGTCTCAGGAGGGTCAGGTCAGGTCAAGTGCGACGGGGCGCGGGATGCCGCGTACGTCGACGGTCGGCCACGCGGGGTCGGCGGTCAGCACGGTGGGGCCGGCATCATCGATGATCACGGTGTCTTCGAGCTTGGCATGCGGCACCCAGGGGTTCCAGGCGAACGCGCCACCGGAGACCACGCGACCGGCACTGGTGGGGGAGATCTTCGGATCGCGACCCAGATAGCCGGTAGGGCCGCCCTGGTGGTGCGCGCGCCAGGCTGGTTCTTGCGCGCTCCCGAAGCCGTGGGCTTGGTATGCGGAAGCAATGTCGGTCAGCACATCCGCAAAATCACGCCCGGGCCTGGTGGCCGCGAAGATGTCGGCTTCCACCAGACGGAGCCGGCGTTCCTGGTCGCTCTCATGGCCGCGGAATCGTACCCAGCGACTGAAGCTGGCGTGCAGTCCATGACGGACGGCCGTGACGACGACGAGAGCGTGATCCCCGAGTGACGCACCGGTGGGAAGCGGATGCTGCACACCGCCGCGCGCCGATCCAGCGACGAGGATGACTGCGGGCGTCGCTCCCATCGACAGCACGGCGCGGCCGAGCTCCGCGGCGAGTTCGTGCTCTGTCATGTCGGCTGTGCTCGCTCGCAGCGCCGCTGTGACTGCTACTGCGGCATCCTGACCCAGCTGTGCATAGCGCGTGCGCTCGGCGGGAAGCAGCGCTGCGCGTGCCTGGCGCAGCTCATCGGCGATGTCACTGTCGATCAGTGTTCCCTGCGGGGTATCTGCGAGCGATTCGAACCAGGGGATGCGCTGGAACTCGGCCCCGGCGATCTCCTCGGCCTGTAGTCGCTCTGCCTCATTCTCCAGAGCGGTGACGATGGCGGTGCCGTCGCGATGGATGATCGCCGAGCATACCGCGGCGCCTCCGATCGGCACCTGCACCCTGGCGCCGTCGAAGTACCAGGCGAGGTTCTCCGGCCCGGTCAGCAGCATGCGATCGACACCGTGCGCGTCAAGGATCGACGCGAGACGGGCGTGCTTGTGCGGGCGATCGGCAGTCACGGCAGGCATGATGGCATGCTAGCGGAGAAACCGCTTTCACGGGAGCTGTCGCGCTGTGCGAGATTAGATCGTCAGCGTCCAGGCGACGCTCGCACCCAGCTCTTCGGCACGTGCCAGATGCTCGTCGTCGATGTCGCCGGTGAACACCACAGGTGTGGCGGCGAGTCGGAGGCCGTAGCCGGTCGTGATCGACTGCATCGCCCTCTCGGCGCCGGTGGTGTCGTGGCTGCCGTGGATCCAGTAGGAGAAGGGTCGGCCCTTTGTTTGTGCGTGCGTCTCATTGAAAGTGGTATCGAAGAAGTGCTTGAGAGCGCCGGAGATGTACCCGAAGTTCGCCGTCGTGCCGAAAACGACGGCATCCGCGTTGAGCAGATCCTCGGCACTCGCATCGAGAGCGGCGCTTTCGATGATCTCCACGCCTTCGCTCTCTGCGGTGCGGGCACCGCGTAACACCGCCGCGGAGATGGTTCTGAGCCTCGGCGTCGGAGAGTGGTGCACCACCAGCAGACGGGACATAAATCCACCCTAGTTCGCTCCCACGTTGGGTGGGATCCCGTTGCTAAGGTGAAAGCGTATTCGGCTATTGAACGAAGGAGTTCAACGTGTCACAAATCAAAGAAGAGCACCGTTCTCGGGGTGTCATGCGACCGATCAACCGGTTCTTGGAGCGGTGGATCCCCTCCGCCCTGACCTTCGCGATTGTCTTGACACTCATCGTGGCGGTCCTTGCGATGACGCTCACGCAGACCAGTCCCGTCGACGTGGTGAAGGGGTGGGGTGACGGGCTCTCCGGGCTTTTGGCCTTCATGACACAGATGTGTCTGATTCTGTTGCTCGGCTACATGCTCGCCAACACGCGCCCGGTGCAAAAGCTGCTGCGGTGGCTCGCACGGGTGCCCAGCAACGCCGGCTTCGCATACGTCTTCGTGTTCGTCATCGCCGCGATCGCGAGTCTCATCACCTGGGGTCTGGGACTCATCGTCGGCACGCTGCTTGCCCGTGAGATCGCGGTCGAGGCGCGCAAGCGCGGACTGAAAGTGCACTTCCCGTTGCTGGTGGCCTCCGGATACTCGGGCTTCGTCGTCTGGCACATGGGGTACTCGGGTTCCGGTCCGCTGACGGCCGCCACGCCGGACTCCTTCCTCGCGCCGAGTCTCGGCGGTGAGGTGCTGCCGATCACCGAGACGACGTTCTCGACCTGGAACATGCTCGCTGCCCTCGGCGTCATCGTTGTCGTCGCCTTCTTGATGTTCCTCATCCGGCCGAAGAAGAACGATCCGATCTTCGAGCTTCCCGCGAGTGTCGGCTCTGAGGAGACGGATGAGTATGACGATGAAATCGTCACTCCGGCTGACCGCATCGACGCGTCGCGCATTCTGACGACGATTGTCGGCGTGGGGCTGGTCATCTACCTCATCGTGCACTTCGTAGGGGGAGGCACACTCACCCTCGACATCGTGAACTGGTCGTTCCTGGCACTGATCCTGTTGCTGGTGCGCAACCCGTTCGAGCTCATCCATCTCACCAAGAAAGCGGCATCCAACGTCGGTGAGATTCTCCTGCAGTTCCCGCTGTACGCGGGCATTCTCGGCATCATGGCTTCGTCAGGTTTGATTGCACTGTTCTCCGACGCGTTCGTCTCGATCGCCACGCCGACCACGTTCGGCGTGCTGGCCCTGCTCTCAGCTGGCATCGTCAACTTCTTCGTGCCGTCCGGCGGGGGTCAGTTCGCGGTGCAGGGGCCGATCATGCTGGATGCCGCCAACCAGCTCGGCGTCGATCCGGCAATTGCGGTCATGGCGGTGGCCTACGGCGACCAGTGGACCAACATGATCCAGCCGTTCTGGGCGCTGCCGGTGCTGGCGATCGCAGGACTGAAGATGCGCGACATCCTCGGGTATACCTTCATCACGCTGCTGGGTTCCGGTGTCGTGATGGCGCTCGTCCTGTTCCTCGTCAGCCTCTGATGCACAACCACGCCGAGACTGCGACGATTCGCTGCGGTCTCGGCGTGGTCTTGCATCGTGACGATCAGTAGCTGGCGCGCTCGGTGCTTTTCTGTTCGCTAGCCGTGGCGTCCGGTATCCAGTCGGCTGCGAGCTTCTCGGTCGCACGCGCGAGGATCGATACGTCAGCGGCCACGAGGACGAAGGATGCTCCGGCCTCGAGGTAGCGGCGAGCCGTCGCAGGGGCGAACGCGTTCACGCCGACGGGTTTTCCTGCTTCGCGGACCGTCGCGATGGTCTGCTCTACCGCTGCGACGACGTCAGGATGCTCCTGCTGCCCGAGAAGGCCCATGGATGCGGCCAGATCACTGGGGCCGATGAACACGGCATCCACGCCATCGACCTCGGCGATCGCGCGAGCGTTGCGCACCGCGGCATCCGTCTCGATCTGCACAGTGAGTGAGGTGATTTCGTGTGCACGCTGCAGGTAATTCTCGATGCGGTTGAACTGCCCGGCGCGCGCCAGCGCGCTGCCGACGCCGCGGATGCCGCGGGGCGGATAGCGCGTCGCCGCGACAGCAGCCGACGCTTCGTCGGCGGTGTTCACCATCGGCACCAGCAGGTTCTGCGCACCGAGGTCGAGGAACTGCTTGATCAGCGTCGCGTCTGCCGACGGCACCCGCACCACGGGTGTGATCGGGTACGGCGCGACGGCCTGCAGCAGGGCGAGCGTCGATTCCAGGCCGATCGGGCTGTGCTCGCCGTCGATCAGCGTCCAGTCCAGGCCTGATCCGGCGACGATCTCCGCGGCGATCGGGCTGCCGGAGCAGATCCATGCGCCCACCAGCGGCCGAGAAGCATCCGCGAGTCGATCGCGAAACGACGGCGCGGGTTCTAGATGAATCGGCATGTGATCTTTCCCATCGGTCCGTAGTCGCACAGCACGTCATCGCCCTTGGACACCCACATCGGACGGGTGAACGAACCCGCGAGGATGATCTCCCCGGCCTCGAGCCGCGCACCGTGCTGGTGGAACTTGTTCGCGAGCCACGCGACGCCGGTGGCCGGATGTCCGAGGACGCCGGCGGAGACACCGGTCTCCTCGATCTCACCATTGCGGGAGAGCACACCAGGCACCCAGCGCAGGTCGATCTCGTCCGGCCGCTTGTGCACGTCGCCGAGCACCATCGCGCCGTACGCGGCGTTGTCGCTGATCGTATCGACGATCGTGCGTCCCTCGAGCTCGATGTGCGAGTTCAGTACCTCGAGCGCGGGCACGGCATAGTCGATTGCTGCGAGGGCATCATCGAGTGTGCAGTCAGGACCTTCAAGTGGATGCTTCAACACGAAGGCGAGTTCGACCTCGATCCGTACGTTCGAGAAATCATCGAAGCGGATCTCCGCACCCGACGGATACACGGTGTCGTCGAACATGACGCCGTAGTCGGGTTCAGTGATTCCCGTCGCCTGCTGCATTGCCTTCGAGGTGAGTCCGATTTTGCGACCGATGAGCGTGCGCCCGGCTGCGAGGTTCTTGTCACGCCATATGCCCTGAATGGCATAGGAATCCTCGATTGTGGCATCCGGGAACCGCGCCGTGATCCGGGGGATCACTGCGTTGTTCTGCTCGGCTTCAGCGAACTCATCCGCGATCCGCGCGATCACGTCAGGTGACAGCATTCTCACTCCTTAGAGCTGGTGGCCTAGCTTGTACTCACCCTGTTTGTACTCTGGCATCTCTTCGCCCTTGCGAGTGTACGAGAAGCCGTCGGCGCCGATCGTTACCGCCATCTCGCTCGCATCGGTGCGGGCGATAACGGGCTGGGGACTGCCGTCAAGGTCGAGCACAAGGGACGCGTCGGTGTACCAGCTCGGAACGACGGGGTTGCCCCACCAGTCACGGCGTTGGTTGTCATGGACGTCCCAGGTGATGACGGGGTTGTCCGGGTCGCCGGTGTAATAGTCCTGCGTGTAGATCTCCACGCGGTGCCCATCGGGGTCGCGCAGATACAGGTAGAACGCGTTGCTCACACCGTGGCGACCGGGACCTCGCTCGATCGCATCCGATCGGCGGAGCGCGCCGAGCTTGTCGCAGATCGCGAGAATGTTGTGCTTCTCGTGGGTCGCGAACGCGACGTGGTGCATACGCGGGCCGTCACCGCCGGTCGCGGCGGTGTCGTGGACAGTGGGCTTGCGGCGCATCCACGCGGCGTAGACGGTGCCGTCCTCATCCTGGATGTCCTCCGTGACGCGAAATCCGAGGTCTTGGTAGTGGCGGACAGCGCGCGGCACGTCGGGGGTGACCTGGTTGAAGTGGTCCAGGCGTACGAGTTCGCCCGGCGTGTGCAGGTCGTAGCGCCAGGACAGCCGCTCCACGTGTGTGGTCTCGAAGAAGAACTCGTAGGGGAAGCCGAGCGGATCCTCCACGCGCACCGAATCGCCGATGCCCGTGACAAAGCCGTCCGGGCGCCGCTCGACGCGGCATCCGAGCTCGGTGTAGAACTCGACGGCGCGGTCGAGATCCTCCGCGCTGCGCACGCGATACGAGAACGCGGCGACGGCGGCAATCGGACCCTTGCGCAGCACCAGATTGTGGTGGATGAATTCCTCTGTGGAGCGCAGGTAGATCGCCTCGTCGTCCTCAACGGTGACATACAGTCCGAGCACGTCGACGTAGAACTGGCGGGATGCTGCGAGGTCGGTGACCACGAGCTCCATATACGCGCAGCGCAGGATGTCAGGGGGAGTGCTCGTCGGTGTGGCGACGGGGTTGTCAGAGTGAATCGGCGCCTCCTGCGATACGTAGTATCCCGAGGAGGTGAGGGTCATGTCTTCACGGTTGGTCATGTCAGCGTCCTTGCTGGAAGGGTCAGTTCTTGCCGAAGGTGGGGGAGTGTGACTCAGCGAGTGTGATGTGCACGGACTGCTGGTCGGTATAGAAATCGATCGAACGATAGCCGCCCTCGTGGCCGAGACCGGAGGCCTTCACGCCGCCGAACGGGGTGCGGAGGTCGCGCACGTTGTTGCTGTTCAGCCACACCATGCCCGCCTCGAGGTCGCCCGCGAAGTTGTGCGCGCGCTTGAGGTCATTCGTCCAGATGTACGCGGCCAGGCCGTACCTGGTGTTGTTCGCCAGTGCCAGCGCCTCTTCATCGGAAGCGAATGGCGTGATCGCGACCACGGGGCCGAAGATCTCCTCTTGGAAGATTCGCGCGTCGGGTGAGACATCGGCGAATACGGTCGGGGCGACGTAATTACCCGTTTCGAAGCCCTCCGGGCGCCCACCACCGGCGACCAGGCGCGCCTCGGTCTTGCCGATCTCCACGTAGCTCATGACCTTGTCGTAGTGCTCTGGATGCACGAGTGCGCCGACCTCCGTGGTCGGATCGTTCGGCAGTCCGACTTTGACACGCTTCGCTTGAGCCGCGTATTTCTCCACGAACTCCTCGTATATCGACTGCTCGACGAGGATGCGGGAGCCGGCAGTGCAGCGCTCGCCGTTGAGCGAGAATACCCCGAAGATGGTCGCGTCGATCGCGGCATCCAGGTCGGCATCGGCGAAGACGATTGCGGGGGATTTGCCGCCGAGTTCCATCGAGAGACCTTTGAGGAACGGTGCCGCGTTGGCGAAGATCAACTGCCCGGTGCTGCTTTCACCGGTGAAGGAGATCAGCGGCACATCCGGATGCTTGACCAGGGCGTCGCCGGCATCCTCTCCGAGTCCGTTGACAAGGTTGAAGACGCCCTTTGGCAGTCCTGCCTCCTCGAAGATTCCAGCCCACAGGGATGCGGAAAGCGGCGTGAACTCCGCGGGTTTGAGCACGACGGTGTTGCCGGTCGCGAGAGCCGGTCCGAGCTTCCACGACTCGAGCATGAATGGCGTGTTCCATGGCGTGATGAGGCCAGCGACGCCGATCGGCTTGCGGTTGACGTAGTTGATCTGACGTCCGGGCACTTTGAAGGTGTCATCCGCCTGGGCGACGATCAGATCTGCGAAGAAGCGGAAGTTCTCGGCCGCACGGCGTGCCTGACCGAGCGCCTGTGTGATCGGCAGGCCGGAGTCGAAGCTCTCGAGCTCTGCGAGGCGCTGATCGCGCGATTCGACGATGTCGGCGATGCGGTGCAGCACGCGTGAGCGTTCGCGGGGGAGCATCCGCGGCCATGGACCGTCCTGGAACGCGCGCGTGGCGGCGGCGACGGCGAGGTCGATATCGGCCTTCTTGCCTGCGGATGCTGTGGTGTAGTTTTCGTTGGTCACCGGGTCGAGCACGTCGAAGGTGTCGCCGTCGATCGAGTCGACGAACTCGCCATCGATGTAGTGCTGGATGTGATCGGGGAGCTCTGCGGGGATGCGTGAATCAGTCATGGTTCCTCCGGTGTCAGTGGACGTGCATGCCGACGGCTTCGTCGGGGTGCTTCTTCGTGAGGTAGGCGTCAAGGGTGGCTGCGTGGTGCTGGCGCGCAACGCGTTCGATCTCGATGATCGGGGCGCCGTTCTCGATCAGGGCAACGATGTTCTCGTGCTCACGCACCGACTCATGTGCGCGGCCGGGCACGAAGTTGAATGTTGAATCGCGCAGTCGGTTCAGGCGCGCCATCTCGACTGTCACGAGCTCCTGTAGTCGCGGGTTCGGGCACGCGGCGATGAGCGCCGCGTGGAACTGCTGGTTGAGGCGTGTGAACGACGGTGGGTCGAAGTGATCGAGAGTCTCGATCATCTGAGCATTGATCGCGCGGGCGAACTTCAGATCGTCGGCGCTCAGATGGGGGGCGGACATGGCCGTTGCGCTGCCCTCCAGGATGCTGAGTGCCTCCATGCTGTGCCGATACTGGGCATCGTCGACCATCGCGACTCTGGCGCCGACATTGTGCTCGAAGTGCACGAGCCCTTCGGCTTCGAGTTGACGGATCGCCTCACGCACCGGCACGACGCTCATGTCGAGCTCTCCAGCGATCGCGCCAAGGACGAGCCGGTAGCCGGGGGTGTAGGTCTGGCCCGCGATGCGCTCCTTGATCCAGTGGTACGCGCGCTGCGACTTGCTGATGATGACCTGTGTCATGGGCGGCTGCCTTCGTACTTCGCACGCCATTCGGCGTTCATCGGAAACAACCCGTCCAGGCCGTAGCCTTCAGCGACGCGCGCGGCGATCCAGGCATCCTCTGTCTCCTGGGCGAGTGCGGCGTCGGCGACCTGCTCTGCGAGAGCGGCCGGGATGACGATCACGCCGTCTCCGTCGCCGACGATGATGTCGCCGGGCTCGACGGTGGTTCCTCCGCAGGCGACGGCCACGTCGTACTCCCACGGCACGTGCTTGCGTCCGAGCACCGCCGGATGTGCACCGCGCGAGAACACCGGAAGTCCGATCTCGACGACGGTGTCGTAGTCGCGCACGCCGCCGTCCGTGACGATACCGGCCGCTCCCCGCGCCTGCGCGCGCAGAGCCATGATGTCGCCGAGGGTGCCGGAGCCCGATTCGCCTCGGGCCTCGATCACGATGACCTCGCCCTCACCGACTGTGTCGAACGCGCGCTTTTGCGCGTTGTATCCGCCGCCATGAGTCTTGAACAGATCCTCGCGGCCGGGCACGAACCGCAGCGTTTTTGCGGTGCCAACGAGTGTCATGCCGGGCTGGGCCGCGTGCACACCGTCGATGATGCAGGCGTTGATGCCGAGTTTGCGTAGTTGTGCGGAGAGGCCGGCAGTGGGAGCAGCCTCGAGCTTGGCGCGAAGTTCGGGGGAGAGCACGGTGCCGGTCGGTGCGCTGGGGAGGAGCCCAGCGGCCTCCGCCGAACCCCACGCCTCGGTGCGCTGCACGTCGTCGACGGCTGGCATCGATCCGAGCGTCTCGTCGAACGGCACGTCGCCCTGCGTGACGGTGGTAACCAGTCGGCCGGATGTCGGGGCTCCCGGTGCATCTGGGGCATCCACCTCGATCTCGACGACGTCGCCGGGCACGATCACGGAGGATCCGGCCGGGGTGCCAGTGAGGATGACATCGCCGGTCTCGAGGGTGAAGTGCTGGGAGAGGTCGGCCACGAACTGCGCGAGCGGGAAGATGAGCCCGTCCGAAGTGTCGTCCTGGCGGAGCTCGCCGTTGACCCAGGTGCGAACACGGATGCCGGTCGGGTCGATTGCTCGCGCGTCGATCAGGCGCGGGCCGAGCGGCGTGTAGCCGTCGCCGCCCTTGGAGCGGACGTTGGAACCTTTGTCGTTCGCGCGCAGGTCGTAGAGGCCGAGATCATTCGCGGCGGTGACGGATGCGACGTGCGACCAGGCATCCTCGATGCGGACGTGGCGGGCAGGAGTGCCGATGATCAGCGCGATCTCACCTTCGAAGGCGAGGAGCTCGGTACCGGCCGGCCGTTCGACGGTGCCACCGGACGGTGCGATCGAGCTTGCGACCTTGAAGAAATAGGAAGGATGCGCGGGGCGCCGGCCACGCTGATCAGCACGGGACGCGTAACTGAGGTGGATCGCGATGATCTTGCCGGGGCGGGCAATCGAGTCCGTCACGTTGGGCGCCTCCTTGCGTCTGTACGACGCTCTTGTGCGACGTATTCGAAATCGTATATCATCCTGGCAGTGGGTTGCAAGCATGCATCTGCTGCCCGTGACAACGACGTCATCCAAGGAGCATTCAATGACTGATCAGCCCGGCTTCACGCCGACAGGCACCATCGCCAGCGCGGCGGATCGCCGTCGCGTCGTCTTCGCCACAGTCGTCGGAACCACTGTCGAGTGGTACGACTTCTTCATCTACGCAACAGCGGTTGGCCTGGTCTTCGGGCAGCTGTTCTTCTCGTCTCTCGGCACCGATTCCGTGATCCTCGGCTTTGCGACCGTCGGCATCAGCTTCCTGTTCCGGCCCCTTGGCGCCTTCCTCGCCGGTCACTTCGGCGACAAGCTGGGACGCAAGCGAGTGCTGATGTGGACGCTGATCCTGATGGGGGCCGCGACAGCCCTGATCGGCGTCTTGCCGACAGACGAGGTCATCGGCATCGGTGCCCCCATCCTGCTCGTGATCCTGCGCATTCTGCAGGGCATCTCGGCGGGTGGCGAATGGGGCGGCGCCGTCCTGATGGCCGTCGAGCATGCGCCGAAGAAGCGCCGCGGCATCTTCGGTGCCTCGCCGCAGATCGGCGTGCCGCTGGGACTTCTGCTGGCATCCGGTGTCATGGCGATCATGACCGCGATCGCACCCGGGGAGCAATTCCTCGCGTGGGGCTGGCGCATTCCGTTCCTGCTCAGCGTCGTACTGATCCTGGTCGGCTACTACGTGCGTCGCAACGTCGAGGAGAGCCCGGTATTCCTTGAGCTCGCCGAGCGCAAGGAGAAGGCGAAGATGCCGATCGTGCAGCTGTTCCGCAAGCACACGCCGCTCGTCATCATCGCCGCGCTCGTCTTCGCCGGAAACAACGCGATTGGCTACATGACCACCGGCGGCTTCGTCCAGCGCTACGCGACTGCCGAGGACGGACCGATCGCTCTCGAATTCGGACCCGTGCTCTGGGCGGTTACCGGCTCCGCTGTCACCTGGCTGCTGAGCACGCTTCTCGGCGGATGGATCTCCGACAAGATCGGTCGCCGCAATACCTATATCACCGGCTGGGTCCTGCAGCTGGTGGGTGTCTTCCTCCTGTTCCCGCTCGTGAACACGGCAAACGTCTGGCTGTTGTTCCTCGGTCTTGCGATTCTCACGATCGGGCTCGGCTTCACCTATGGTCCGCAGGCGGCGCTGTACACCGAGTTGTTCCCCGCATCCATTCGGTTCTCTGGGGTCTCGATCTCGTACGCGATCGGCGCGATCGTCGGCGGTGCGTTCGCTCCGACGATCGCCGCGGCGATCGTGAAAGCGACCGGCTCGACCGACATGGTGACCTGGTACCTCGCCGGGATGACGGTGATCGGCCTGATCGCCACGTTGCTGCTGCGTGATCGCAGTGGTATCCCGCTCGGTCCTGACCACGAGGAAGAGCAGGCGAAGAGCCCGATCTACGGCTTCGCGAGGGCCTGAATCTCATCAGGGGCGGATGCCTGTGGCATCCGCCCCGTCTCTCGATTTTCTGAAGGAGTTTCGATGCAGTTCCACCACCACGGCTACGTCTCGCAGGACCCACGCATCGTCGAGGCGTCTGGCACCGGGGTCGATCGCCCTGGCGAACTGCCGGATGAGACGGACGTGCTCATTGTCGGCTCCGGCCCCGCTGGCATGCTGTTGGCTGCACAGATGTCGCAGTTTCCGGACATCACCACCCGGGTCATCGAGAAGCGCGATGGCCGCCTCGTGCTCGGCCAGGCCGACGGCATCCAGCCACGCAGCGTCGAGACGTTCCAAGCCTTCGGCTTCGCAGAGCGGATCACGGCCGAGGCGTACAACATCGCCTACATGAACTTCTGGGGACCTGACCCGGAGAACCCTGGCGACATCATTCGCACCACGCGTACCGAGGACTACGGCCTCAAGATCAGTGAGTTCCCGCACCTGATCGTGAACCAGGCCCGCGTGCTGGACTACTTCGCGGAGGCCGCCGCGCACGGCCCTGGACGGATCATTCCGGACTACGGCGTGGAGTTTCTCGGGCTGACGATCACAGACCAGGGTGAGTCCCCGATCGAGGTGCGCGTGCGGGATGCCGCGGGCGAGCGCACCATCCGAGCCAAGTATGTCGTCGGTAGCGATGGCGCGCGCAGCGGCGTGCGCGAGGCGATCGGACGCACCCACGTCGGAGAGTTCTCCGCGCATGCCTGGGGCGTCATGGACGTGCTCGTGAACACCGACTTCCCGGATTGGCGCACCAAGTGCGCGATCAACGCGCAGGCCGGTAACATCCTGCATATTCCGCGCGAGGGCGGCTATCTCAGCCGGGTCTACGTCGATCTGGGTGAGGTCGCCGAGGACGATAACCACCAGGTGCGCCAGACTCCGATTGAGGCGGTCATCGCCAAGGCCAACGAGATCCTGCATCCGTACTCGCTGGATGTGAAGGAGATCGCCTGGTCGAGCGTGTACGAAGTCGGGCACCGCGTCACTGATGGTTTCGACGATGTCGGCGGCGACGTCGATCGTCACCCGCGTGTCTTCCTTACCGGCGATGCCTGCCACACGCACAGCGCCAAGGCAGGGCAGGGGATGAACGTGTCAATGCAGGACGGATTCAACCTGGGTTGGAAGCTCGGATCGGTGCTCACCGGACGCAGCCCCGAGTCGCTGCTGTCGACGTATTCAGCCGAGCGGCAGCCGGTCGCGCAGCAGTTGATCGACTTCGATCGTGAGTGGTCTTCGCTGATGGCGCGTAAACCGGAGGAGATCTCCGACCCGCAGGAGTTGTCGAATTATTATCTGGCCACGGCCGAGTTCCCGTCCGGTTTCATGACGCACTACACGCCGTCGGCGATTACCGGCTCCGATGAACACCAGGCGCTCGCCGCCGGGTTCCCGATCGGGCGGCGCTTCAAGTCGGCCGAGGTGGTTCGGGTGTGCGACGGGAATATCGTGCATCTCGGCCATCACGCCAGGGCCGACGGGCGTTGGCGTGTGTACGCCTTCGCGGATGCCGCGGGGGAGAAGCTCGCGCCGTGGGCGTCGGCCGTCTCGCCGGTCCTCGCCCGGTACACGCCGGCGGACGCCGATGCGGATGCCGTGTTCGACGTGAAGGCGATTTATCAGCAGGCGTTCGAAGACATCGACATTCTTTCGGTGCCGGCACTGTTGCTGCCGAAGACGGGGCCGCTGGGGCTGACCGACTGGGAGAAGGTCTATACCGCGGCTCCCAATGCGTGGTCGAAGACGGACATCTTCTCTGAGCGCGAGCTGTCACGCGATGGCGTCGTCGTGGTCGTGCGCCCAGACCAGTACGTCGCCGCGGTGCTGCCGCTGGAGGCGACGGACGAGCTGGACGCATTCCTGTCGGGGGTGTTCCTCCCCGCCTGACCCGTGCTCCGCCCGTCGCGCTCGGCTGCGAGAAGTCGGTGAGAACGTGACACGTGTCATGTGAACGACGTGACAGCGCCCTCCGGAATCGAGCGGACGCACCAGCCAGGCTGTAAGCATGAGCACAGCACAGGAAACCCTGGCCTCCCCGCGACTCAGCGCCACCGCATCCGACACCGTCATCGCCATCGAAGGGCTGCAGAAGCACTTCGGCGCTGGCGACCGAGCCGTGAAAGCGGTCGACGGCCTGAATCTCAGCATCCGCCGCGGCGAGGTAGTCGCTTTGCTCGGCCCTAACGGTGCGGGAAAGACGACCACGCTCGACATGCTGCTCGGCCTCGCAGACCCCAGCGGCGGCACCGTTTCGGTCTTCGGTGAGCAACCGGCGAAGGCGGCAAAGTCTGGTGCCATCGCTGCAGTGCTACAGACCGGCGGTCTGCTGTCAGACCTCTCTGTCCGCGAGACGGTCGAGGTCATCGCATCCCTGCACGGCCCTGAGGCGCTCGGCCGCGTACCCGAGGTTCTCGCCGCCACCGACTTGGAGCCGCTGGCTCGCCGCCGGATCGCGAAGTGCTCGGGCGGCGAGCAACAGCGTGTGAAGTTCGCACTCGCGCTGGTCGCCGATCCGGACATCCTCGTCTTGGACGAGCCGACCGCAGGCATGGATGTCACCGCCCGTCGACACTTCTGGGACGTCATGCGCGCGGATGCGGATGCCGGGCGCACCATCATCTTCGCAACGCACTACCTCGAAGAGGCCGAGCAGTTCGCCCGCCGCACCGTGGTCATGCACCACGGCCGCATCGTTGCGGATGCCCCTACCGCTCAACTGCGCGCGAACCTCGGCGGGCGCACACTTGCCGCGAACCTTCCGGCGACCGACGCGGATTACCTGGTGCGGACGCTGAATGAGACCGACGGAATCACGGAAGTGCGCGTCGACGGTGAGCGCGTGAGCCTGCGCGCGACGGACTCGGATGCCGCAGCATCCGTTCTCTTGAATTCTGGGGCGCACGATCTAGAGATCGCCGCCCCCACCCTTGAAACCGCCTTCACAGCCCTGACGGAGAACTGATCATGACCATGTCGATCTCACCCACGATGCTGCGTATCGAAGCACTGCGCCAGATTCGCAACCCCTACACACTCGCATTCACGCTCGGGATGCCGGTGGCGATGTACCTGCTGTTCGGCGCGAGCATGTCCTACGGCTCGACGTCCATGGGGCACGGCAACGTCGCGTTCTACGTGATGGTGTCTATGGCCGCATACGGAGGTGCCGTCGCGATGAGCTCGATCACCTCGCTTGCCGCCTCCGAATCGAAGCAGGGCTGGGGCCGGCAGCTGGCGATGACTCCGCTCGGCACAGTGGGGTACGCACTGACGAAACTGGTGACCGCAGTGGCATTCGCGGCGCTCGCTGTGCTGGCGGTCTTCGCCGCTGGAATGCTGACCGGCGCCGAGAGCACTGACGCCTGGCGCTGGGGAGCATCGGCGGGGATCATCCTCGGGCTCGGGCTGATGTACGGCCTGTACGGACTCGGTGTCGGGCTGTTCTTCAATCCCGACACAGCAGCGGCGCTGGCATCCATCTCGATGACGTTCTTCGCGTTCTTCGGCAACGTCTTCATGCCCCTCGATGGCGTGATGCTCGACATCGCCCGCTTCACCCCGCTGTATGGTTTCGTCTCGCTGAGTCGTTGGCCACTCACCGATGGCGCGCTCACGACCGGTCAGTCCGACCCACTGTGGGCGGTCGTGCTGAACATCATCGTGTGGCTCGCGTTGTTCGCTGTACTCGTGGCGGCTGGCATCAAGCGCTCGCGTTCTCGCCGATAGGGTCGAAACCATGACGGATGATGTGACTCAAGGCGCGCGTGAAGCATCAGCGGCGGCCGCGGCCGGTGTCGCGCCTGCCGCGTGGGCGGCGCCATTCAGCCGTCATGACCGTGCCGGCGCAAGCTCACCCTGGGAGCGGTTCGGTTGGGTTATGGCGGCCGTCTGGCTGGTCTTCCTGGTGTATCCAGTGTTGGCGCTGCTGCGCGCGGATGCCGCGCCGGCCTGGATCGTTACTGGTTGGGTCGCGCTGGGTGCTTTTGTCGTGATCTATGTCGCCGGCTTCATGAACGGGATGAGCTTCGGCGGCGGCGGACTGACATCGCCGCCGAAGCCGATTCAATGGGCAGTTTTCGCGTCACTGATTGTCTGCACGGTTCTGACGGTTCCGGCAGTCGGCGGATCGGCATTGAGTTTTCTCCCATTCATCATGTCGTTCGCCTCATACGGACTTACGCGCATCGCACACTGGGTCACCAGCGGTGCAGGTATCGCGGTCACCGCAGCAGTGGTGTTCCTTACTCCAGACGGGATGACCTATCTGACAGTGCTTGCGATCATGGTGCTGCTCGCCGTAGTCAACACCGTTTCGACGACGCTGATCATCCGCTCTGCCGAGGCCGAGAGCCTGGGACTTGAGCTCGCGACGAGCGAGGGGCGCGAGGCTGTCGCTCGCGATGTGCACGACCTGGTCGGTCATTCGCTGACCGTGGTGAGCTTGAAGGCGCAACTCGTCCGCAAGCTCATCGACAGCGACCCGGAGCGTGCCAAGGCTGAGCTGGCCGATATTGAATCTCTCACGGCAGAGGCCATCGCGGGTGTTCGTGCCACGGTCGCGGGCGTGCGCAGCGCGGCACTGATCGAACAAATGACCTCGTGCGGCGACGCGCTGCAGTCCGCTGACGTGGCGATGGAGGTGGAAGGGGATGCTCGCGTGCTCTCACCCGCGCAGTCGTTGACAGCGAGCTGGATCCTCCGTGAGGCGACAACCAACGTGCTACGGCACGCAGGAGCGCAGACGGTGACGGTGCGCATCAAACCGGGCAGCTTCGCCGTGATCGATGACGGACGCGGCTTCGCCGGCGGCGAGGGCAATGGTGTGCGCGGGATGCGCGAGCGCGCGACGATCGGCGGCGCAACGCTCACCGTGCGTTCGGGCGAGACCGGTGGTACTCACGTGGAGGTGGCCTGGTGACCGACGCGAAGCAGATCAGACTGGTGATCGCGGACGATCAAGCGATGCTGCGCGGCGCGCTCGCCGCGTTGCTGGAGCTTGAGGACGATCTCACTGTCGTGGGTGTCGCCGGAGACGGTGAGGCGGCCGTGGAGCTGGTCGCACAGACGGCGCCGGATGTGTGCCTGATGGACATCCAGATGCCCGGTATGGATGGCATCGCGGCGACGCAGGCCGTGCGTGCTGCCAGTGCGCATACACGCGTCCTCATCGTGACGACGTTCGCCAGGCCCGGCTATCTGCGTGCGGCATTGGACGCCGGTGCCAGCGGCTTCGTGGTGAAAGATGCCCCGGTCGAGCAGCTCGCCGATGCCGTGCGACGTGTGCACGCCGGTCTGCGAGTCGTCGATCCGGCGCTTGCCGAGGCGAGTCTGTTCGAGGGAGCGAATCCGCTCAGCGAGCGCGAGCAGCAGGTGCTGCGGCTCGCCGCCGACGGGCGCAGCGCTGCGGCAATCGCATCCGAAGTATTCCTTTCTGCCGGAACGGTGCGCAACAACCTGTCCGCGGCGATTGGCAAAGTTGGAGCGGCCAACCGCGCGCAGGCCGTGCGGATGGCGCAGGACAAGGGCTGGATCTGACGCTGCATCTGTTCGATGTCGGACCCCGCGCGTAACTTTGATGCTGGTCGGGCGACGACGCTCACCAGAAGGAGAACATCATGGATTGGAAAATAGAACTCATCTTTGTGCCGGTCACTGACGTCGACCGCGCGAAAGACTTCTACCTAAAGATCGGTTTCAACGCTGACCACGATCAAACTCCCGTCGAGGGACTGCGCTTCGTTCAGATGACGCCGCCCGGATCAGCCTGCTCGATCGCGTTCGGGACGGGCCTCGGCAACGATCTCGAGCCGGGACAGCAGAACACGATTCAGGTTGTGGTGCCGAACGCTGATGAGGCATTGGCGCAGCTGCGCGAGGCCGACGTCGCGGCTGAGGGTGTCGACGAGCAGGCGTGGGGCCGTTTCGTCACCTTCGACGACCCTGACGGCAACACCTGGACGCTTCAGGAGCTGCCGGACTACAGCGCCTCGAGCTGACCGTCTCGTCGGCGGAAGGCCTTTCGTCGACGGCGGGGTGGGAATACCGTGAGCATGACGGGTGCTGTGTCCTGAGCACGTTGCGCTCGTCTGCGACGGCAGATCGGGTGGCCGCATGGAAGGTCTTGAGATCACGGTCCTGCTCGGGCTGACAATCCTGGCAGGAACGATGCTCGCGCCGCGGGTGCGCCTTGCGCTCCCGCTTGTGCTGGTCATCTTCGGTCTGCTGCTCGGATTCGTGCCGGCGCTACGCGAAGTGCAGTTGCCGCCGGAGACCGTGCTGCTGCTGTTCCTGCCGGTGATGCTGTTCTGGGAGAGCCTCACGACGTCGCTGCGCTCCATCCGGCGGGACTTCCGCTACATCCTGCCGATGAGCACGCTGCTGGTCGTTGCCTCGGCGTTCGCAGTCGCTGGAGTGGCAGTGCTTTTCGGTCTGCCGTGGGAGATCGCCCTCATCCTCGGGGCGGCCGTGGCACCGCCGGATGCGACGGCCGTCGCAGCCCTCGGTCGATTGCTGCCACAGCGTGCATTCATGAAGCTGAAGGCCGAGAGCCTCACGAACGACGGCACCGCGCTCGTGTTGTACGCGATCGCGATATCCCTCGCGGTCGGCGGCAACGTCACACCGCTCATGGTCACCTGGACGGTCGTGGTCTCCTATCTCGGCGGCATCGCTGTCGGGGTGGTGGCCGCTGCGGCTGCCTGGTTGCTGCTGCGGCGAGTGCGTACGACGATCACGATCAACGTGACCATGCTGCTGTTGCCGTTCACCAGTTTCCTGATCGCCGAGATGATCGGGGCCTCCGGGGTGCTCGCTGTGGTGGTCGCGGGACTGATCGCGGCGTACCTCAGCTCGCAGGTCACCACCGCAGCCTCGCGCCGTCAGGCCGAGGCGGCTTGGCCCTTCGGTGTCTTCATCCTCAACGGCGCGCTCTTTGTGCTGATCGGGCTGGAGGTGCAGTGGGTCGTGCACCAGACCTCCTTCCGTATGATCGGATGGCTGACGCTGGCCACGGTGGCTGCCTGGATCACGCTGCTTGTGGTGCGCTTTCTCTTCCAGCTTCTGGCTGTGCCGTTCCAGCTCATCGGCGGAGGCACGGCGCACCCGAGGGGTCTTCGCACTCGCATGCAGATCGTCAGCACCGTCGCCGGAATGCGTGGCGGCGTCTCTCTGGCGATTGCGCTTTCCGTCCCGCTCGCGATGCCCGACGGCTCCGCACTGGTCGGACGCGACGAGATCCTCTTCGTGACCGCCGGCGTGATTTTACTGAGCCTGCTCGTACAGGGGCCACTGCTTCCTGCGGTGGTGCGCTGGGCCGGGTACCCGGTCGATCATGCCCAAGACGAGGAATTCGAGCTCGCCGAACGTGCGATCTCTGGAGCCGCGATGGCCGCACTCGATCAGCTGGCGTCCGAGCACGGAATCAGCGATGAGGTGCGTGATCGAGTTCGCCGCGACGGGTACGAGATGCTCGAATTGGCGAATGCTCGCTCGATGGCCAGGGAGCGCGCGCTCATCGATGCCGAAGTCGGTGCGATGGAAGACCTGCTCGGCGCACCGGATCCGCTCGTCGGTACGTCCGAGGTGCTGGCTGATTCGAGTGGTGGTGTGGGCGGAGTCGTCGGTGACGACGTCGGAGATGGCACGACGTTGCAGATGATCGCCACCTCGACAGACGTCGATATGGCGCAGCGTTCACCACTCACACATCATGAGGAACTCGTCCGACTCAAGCTTGCGGTGCTCGAGCACGAGCGAGTGGTGTTGCGGGAACTGCGCCGCGCAGGCACAGTCGATGATCTCGTCGTTTATCGGATCTCGGCTCGGCTAGATCTCGAGCAGATCCGCATGGAGGGCATCGAGCAGCTCGATTGATGGCTGACCGCGTGCCGATCAGCTGTTCACGCGGATGATCTCCTGCTGGTACGGGGCGACGACGTCGCCGGAGATCCGCAGATCCAGCAGCAGGAAGCATCGGGTCGCGGCGTCCTCTGCAGCCCACGTGCCCAGACGATCGAGGTCTTCGACCGTGCGCACTACGACGCCTTCTGCTCCGACGGCCGCACCGAACGCCGCGAAGTCGACCTCGGGGATACGCATCGGCGCCTGCGCGAGGCCCTTCAGGCCGTACAGATTGACCTCGGCGCTGTAGGCGGCGTCGTTCCAGATCACCGCGCAGCCGTGCCCGGCGGCGGCGCGAACCGCGGATTCGAGATCGGCGATCGCCATGAGCCCTCCGCCGTCGCCCGAGGTGAGCACCACGGTTGACTCCGGGCGCGCCCTGGTCGCGCCGACGACGCTGGGCCAGCCCTGTCCGATCGCCTGGAACGCGGTGCCGATCATCATCATGCGGTCCGGTGCCGCCACCGGCCAGTACATGTTCGCCCAGCCGATGAAGTGCCCGCCGTCGGAGACCACGACGCGGTCATCCGGCAGCAACTCGGCGATGCGTCGCGCCGCCGAGCGGGGGTCGAGCCGTCCGTCCGCGGCGAGGTCGTCGCCTGGTTCGTATGCCCGAGCTGCTCCAACATCGACCCGTTCGCGCCAGCCCCCGTGCACAACTTCGGAGCTCGCATCCGACACGCCGTCTTCCGGCGTGGCCGACCCGGCGTGTCCTGCGGCAGCTCCGAAGTTGTGCTCGGCGGGGGCGGCGGTGAGACGGGCGACCAGTGCGTCGGCCACGACCCGGGCGTCGCCGCGGACGAAACCGCCGACGTGCGCGTGCGTTGCTGCGGGCGTCACATCGACCTGGAACACCCGCGTACCGGGCGCAAACAGCTCGCCGAAGCGCATCGTGAACTGGTTCAGCGAGGCACCGAAGACGACGGCGACATCGGCCTGGCGCACCAGCTCCATCGCACCCTCCGCCCCGAAACCTCCGGTGACTCCGAGGTCATATTCGGATGCCGGGAAGATTCCGCGACCGAGAGCAGTGGATGCCGTGAGCGCACCCGTCGCGTCGGCCAGTGCGCCGAGCGCGTCTCCCGCACCGGCGAGCCAGGCGCCACGACCGGCGAGCAGGAACGGCCGATCGGCTTCGCGCAGCGCCTCGGCGATGTCATCCAGCATCCCCTCGCTGAACTCGCCCTTCGGAATGAGTGGCGCGGGGACACGGGGCGTGGGAGCTGCGGGAACCGGCCCCGCCTCCAGCGCCGCCACGTCGTACGGAATCGCCAGCACGACCGGGACCCGATACGTGAGGGCGTGCTCGATGGCGATGATCGTGGTGGCCGCGGCATCCGTTCGCCCGACGGTATACGTGCGAGCGCCGACGGCCGATGCGAGCGCGATCTGGTCGACATCCCACGGCCGTGGGCCCGACGTCGGCTCATCTCCGACGACAAGTACGAGCGGAATGTGCGCCTGCACCGACTCGGCAAGAGCGGTCAGCGTGTTGGTGAATCCCGCGCCATAGGTGGTGGTGGCCGCCGCGATGCGGCCGGAGGCGCGGTGATGGGCATCGGCGGCGACCACGGCGCCTTGCTCATGGCGCACCGCCGTGAACTCCGCAGAAGTCTGGCGTTCGAGCGCATCGAGGAAATAGGCGTTCCCATTGCCCATCACGCCGAAGACGGCGTCGATGTGCTGGGCGAGAGTGCGGGCCACATGGGCGGAGACAGAGGGCATGGGAGTGCCTTTCGAGACGGTATCGGTGAGGAATTCCGTATGTGTCTCGCGCGGCGCATCCATGCGTCGTCGACGTCGTGCCCTTTTTTCGAGCACCGGTGGCAAACCGGACGCGTCGATCGTACCGCGTGAAAGGGGAGACAATGGAGACATGACAGCTATCGAGCGGGAAACGCTCACCTGGGACGGATTCGGATCAGCAACACGAGACCTTGCTCGGAGAATTCTCGAGAGCGGTTTCCAGACAGAGGTCGTCGTCGCGATCGCTCGCGGTGGATTGTTGCCTGCGGGAGCAATCGCCTACGGGCTGGGTGCCAAGAACTGCGGCGCGATCAACGTCGAGTTCTACACCGGGATCGGAACGGTTCTGGATGCTCCTGAGGTGCTCCCTCCCGAGCTCGACATGGCGTACCTCGACGGCCGACGAGTGCTGCTCGTCGACGATGTCGCCGACTCCGGTCGCACGCTCGCGCTCGCGGTACAGCTGCTCAAGGACAAGGGCGCCGATGTGCGTTCGGTGACGATCTTCACGAAGCCGTCGACGATCATCCAGCCGGACTTCGCCTGGAAGGACACCGACCTCTGGATTGACTTCCCCTGGTCATTCCAGGGCACTGTTCGTGAAGAAGACCTCGGGCTCGCTCCCTCGGCGTGATCGCTGTCGCCGGCACCGTCACACGACGTGCCGGCGCGGAGGCGCAATTTTCAGTCACGCAGCGCGCGGGTGGCCTCGCGAGTGCGCTGCAGTGCGTCGACGGTTTCCGCGAAGCGGCGTTTGGCAACACCCACGAATAGGCAGTCGATCAGTGCCAACTGGGCGATGCGACTGACCATGGCGCCGGCGCGGAATGATGATTCCCGCACCTCGGTGAACAGCGCGTGATCGGCGCCGAGGGCGAGGCGAGAACCCTTTGCCGAGGTGACGGCGATCGTCGAGGCGCCGTTGACGCCTGCGGTGTGCAGAAAGCGCACTGTTTCGTTGGTCGCACCGGAGTGTGAGAATCCGATGGCGACGGTCGGGCCGGCATTGAGGACAGTTGCGGCGATCGCCTCATGTGGGTCTGTGAGCACGTGCGCGTTCCGGCCGACGCGAAGGAGTTTGTGGGCGAGGTCTTCCGCCACGAACTGGCTGGCGCCGATGCCATAGAGAAGGATGCGCTCAGCGCGGTCGATATCGTCGATCGCCGCTTCCAGCACTTCGAAGTCGAGCTGTCCGATGGTCTCCTCGATGGCGAGCAGCTCGAGGGCCGCGAGCTTTGAGACAGCCTCACGCAGGGAGTCGCCGTCGGAGATTTCCGAACCGGAGGCTCCGCGGGTGGGGAACTGGGCGGCTTCCTTGCCGAGTTCCGTGGCGAGCGCCATCCGCAGGGGGGCGTAGCCGCTGAAGCCGATCGCACGGCAGAATCGCACCACGGAGGCAACCGAGGTGCTGCACTCCAGGGCGAGCTCGTTGATCGTCATGTGGATGACGACGGAAGGACTCTCCCGCAGGACTGCCGCAATGCGGGCGAGGGACGGTGGCAACGTCGAAGCGGCGGCTTCGATCGTGGACTGGATGCTCATCCGTGCTCCTTTGATGGTGTGGGATAACAATAAGCCGCTGCCGAGCAGTCGGCGCGGTAAATTCTTTTCATAAAGTCTAACTTGGCTGTAGAGTCTTTTCGAGAAGTGCTGACCAATGTCGTCGATGTGAGAGTTGAGAGATGCCGATCGTGCAGACCACTGTCGCAGTCGATCTCGGTAAATCCCGCTGCAGGGTTGCCGTGATCAGTGCTGAAGGGCGCACCGTGCGCGCGGGGACGGGCTCGCCTGGCCTCGCGACGGGTGACGGCGTCGAGACGTCTCTCGCTGCGATTCTTTCGGTGCTTCCGCCGCGCGGAAGTATCAGCAGACTCGGCGTCGGCGCCGCAGGTGCGTGGACCGCACCAGAATCGGCGGCCGAGCTCGCCCGAAAACTGGTTGAAGCGACCGGCGCCCGTGTCGCGGTGACCTCTGACGTGGTGGCAGCGCATGCCGGTGCGTTGGAAGGCGCACCGGGAACGCTCCTGATCGCGGGCACTGGAGCGGCGGCGCTCGGCGTTGACGCGGATGGCGTACGACTCGTGGACGGGTGGGGCCCGGAACTCGGCGACCTCGGCAGCGGATCGTGGATCGGGCGCGAAGGAGTCCGCGCGACGTTGCGATTCCGGGACGTGCTCGGGGCCGAGACCGCGCTCACCGATTCCGTACGTGCACACATCTCGCCCGCCACTGACGTCATCACCTGGCTCGCAGGCGACGTGCCGACTGCGCGCCAGTTGGCGACCGTCGCACCTCTCGTACTCGATGCTGCCGAGGCAGGGGACAGCGTGGCATCCGAGATCGTCTGGGAAGCGCTCCGTCTGCTCACCGCATCCGCTGTCGCCGCATCCGATGTGCCCGATGTCATCGTCCACGGTGGCCTCACCGATCACTCCTGGTTCCGCAGCGAACTCACGCGCTCACTCACGACAGCCGGCCGCACCGTCGTGCCCGCCGTCGGCGACGCCTTCTCCGGCGCCGCACTTCTCACTTGCCGCACCGACCTGCCCCACGAAAGGTTCGTCCACCGTGCCGAATGACTCATCCCGCCTTGACGCTCTGCTCGAAGTGCTCGCGCAGCTGGACACCGAGGCTGTGACAAGCGAGCGAGGCGATCTCGACCTGCTCGACACGGCAGAGCTGGTGCGGCGGATGAACGCGGAAGACCAGGGGGTGTCGATCGCTGTCGCCGAGCGCGCCGACGAGATCGCACGCGCGGTCGACGGGATCACGCAGCGTTTCCGCCGCGGCGGTCGACTCATCTACATCGGCGCTGGCACCGCGGGGCGCATCGGCGTACTCGACGCCAGCGAATGCCCGCCCACGTTCGGCACCGATCCGTCGATGGTGGTCGGACTGATCGCCGGCGGCGACACGGCGATTCGATCGGCGGTCGAGGATGCCGAAGACGATGCCGATGCCGCCGAGCAGGAACTTCGTGCACTCGGGCTCACCGAGCGTGACACGGTCGTCGGCATCTCGGCATCCGGTCGCACACCATACGTCGTCGGCGGGCTGAGATACGCCCGTGGCATCGGCGCGCTCACCGCAGCCATCGCTTCGAACCACAACTCCGACATCGGAGCGGCAGCGAAGATCGCGATCGAGATCGTCACTGGGCCCGAGTTCATCTCCGGTTCGACGCGGCTGAAGGCAGGAACCGCGCAGAAGCTCGTCGTCAACATGCTCACGACACTGTCGATGATCAAACTCGGCAAGACCTACCGTGGCGTCATGGTCGATCTGGTCGTCACCAATGAGAAGCTGCATGCCCGATCGATTCGCACCGTGATGCAACTCGCCGGTGTCGGCATCGATGACGCGACGCAGGCGCTGCGCTTAGCAGGCGGATCGGTGAAACTCGCACTGCTGACGCTGGCAACCGGTGCCGACGTCGAACGTGCGACGGCCGCGCTGAGCGCCGCGGACGGCATCCTTCGCGAGGCGATCCTCGCGCTCAGCTGATCTGAATCTCGAATCCGCCGGTGCCAGGTGTCGGCGTGATCGTCACATGCGTGAGGTCATCGACGTGATGCGTCGGCGAGAACCGGGGCGCGTGCGCGCCGACGCCGATCACTGTCATGCCGGCCGCCAGACCCGCCTGAATTCCGGCTCCTGAATCCTCAAAGACGACGCAGTCGGCGGGGGCGATACCCAAGACGGATGCTGCGAGCAGGAAGCCCTCCGGATCCGGCTTGCTCTTGGAGACGCTCTCCGCGGTGATCCGCTGCGCGGGGATGTTCAACCCGGCGAAGCTCATCCGTGCGGTCATTAGAGCGACATCTGCGGAGGTGACGATCGCGTGCGGGAGATGCTCGAGCGATTGCAGCAGCTGGGCAGCACCGGGGATTGCGACGACGCCGTCGACGTCCTCGCTCTCGCGCGCGAGCATCTGCACGTTCTCTTCGAGGTTGACCGCGTGGTCGCGCTCCGGCAGCAGGATCGCCATGCTTTGGTGTCCCTGCCGGCCGTGCACAGTTTCCAGCACCGTGTCCCTGTCGAGCCCGTGCGGGGCCGCCCATTCCCACCACAGTCGTTCGACGACGGCCGTGGAATCAACGAGTGTCCCGTCCATGTCGAGAAGTGCGGCGTGCGCGGTGATCGAAGTCATGGCATCAGGCTATCCCGGTCGGCAGTGGGTCATGCGGGCGACTATTCTGGAAGCATCCCCCGATGTTCCACCGGCAATTTGCGCGCCGGACGATCTTCGGCGCGCTTCACACATGCAAGGATGCAGATGAACGATTTCGCAGCGCACCGCGATGACTGGATGGCCAAGGAAGAACTCGCGGAGCGGATGATCCCGCTGATCGGAGCGCTCCGGCGCGAGCACGAAGTGGTGACTTCGTTGCATGGCCACCGTCTGCTCGGGCTCTCGACCACTGGCGTCATCGAAATGCACGAGCGTGTCGCTCAGCTCGGTCACGGACAGCTCGTTCTGGGCGAGACTCTCGCCGTGCTGCAGGCACTGAGCGAAATCGCACCCGGTGCCTCATCGATCGACGTCGCACGCCTGGTGGAAGGCCATGCCGGCAGCGATCAGCCGCTTGACGCGTATCTCCGTGAAGCGCTCGCGCCGGCGATGGGGGCGACACCTGCCGCTCCCACCGACGTCGTGCTGTACGGATTCGGCCGTATCGGCCGCCTGCTGGCACGCATCCTCATCGCCCACACCGGCGGAGGCAGCGGCCTGCGGTTGCGCGCGATCGTGGTGCGTCGAGGGTCGGACGACGACCTCGTCAAACGCGCATCCTTACTGCTGCGTGACTCGGTGCACGGCAGATTCGCCGGTTCCGTCACGGTTGACGAGGATGCCGAGCAGATCATCGCCAACGGCACGCGCATTCAGGTGATCTATTCGGATGATCCCGCCACTGTCGACTACACCGCCCACGGCATCCACGATGCGATCATCGTCGACAACACCGGGCGCTGGCGAGACGAGGAAGGCCTCAGCCGCCACCTGCAGGCGAAGGGTGTCGCTCGTGTGCTGCTCACCGCCCCAGGCAAGGGCGAGTTGAAGAACATCGTGCACGGGATCAACGATTCGACGATCCTCCCCGACGACCGCATTCTTTCGGCTGCATCGTGCACGACAAACGCCATCACACCGGTGCTGAAGGCGATCGACGAGGCTTATGGCATTGTGCGCGGGCATGTCGAGACGGTGCACTCATTCACCAACGACCAGAACCTGATCGACAACTTCCACAAGGGCGACCGCCGTGGACGCTCAGCGGTGCTGAACATGGTGATCGCCGAGACCGGCGCCGCGAAGGCTGTCGCCCGTGCGCTGCCTGAGCTTGCCGGAAAGCTGACCGGCTCTGCGATCCGCGTGCCCACCCCTGATGTCTCGCTCGCAGTGTTGCACCTGACGCTGGAAAACCCGGCCACCAAGGATGAGCTCAACGACTACCTGCGAAGGGTCTCGTTGCACTCGAAGCTGCGTCAGCAGATCGACTATGTCGAGTCTCCGGAGGTCGTCTCCACGGACTTCGTCGGCTCGCACCGCGCGGGCATCGTCGACGGGCTCGCGACGATCGCGAACGACAGCGACGTCGTGTTGTACGTCTGGTACGACAACGAGTACGGATACTCCTGCCAGGTCATCCGTGTGCTCGAGGTCATGGCGGGATCACATCCGGTCGTGCTTCCTCCTCGGCGTGAGGTGACGCTGCGCGCGTAGCGGCATCGCCGGAATGTCGGCGGCACCCGGCAGGATGGGGTGATGGATCCGCATACTCTTCGTGCTGAGCGCTTGCGATCACACCGACTGACGGCCCCGGCGCGTTCTGTGGCGGATGCTGCGCGTCACATGCTTGCGGTTCAGGCACAGGACTTCTGGGCAGGGCGTTGGGCGCTGGCCGCGCGCACCACGGGCGCCCCGACTCTCCGAACAGTCGACCGGCTCTTCACCAGCGGCGTGCTCGTGCGTGCGTGGACGCAGCGCGGCACGCTGCACATCATTCCGGCGGAAGATCTGGCCTGGGTGCTGAGCGTGACGGGGGAGCGGCAGCTGCGGATGGCGGCGCCGCGCTATCGCGAACTTGGGCTCGGAGCCGAAGAGATCGCCACGGTCGAACGCGTCATCCGCGCGGCACTCGACGGCGGCAATGCTCTGACCCGCAGCGAGCTGTTCGCTGTGCTGGAGCAGGCGGGGATCGACCCGGCCAACCAGCGTGGTCTGCACTCCGTGCAAAACCTCGCCTTCCGAGGCATCATCTGCCAGGGGGCTGTCGTCACTCGGCCGGATGCTGTCTCTCGCGAGCAGCGGTTCGTTCTCAATGAGGAACACATCACTCACTCGGCCCGCCCCGAAGACCCGGCAGTTGAGTTCTTCGTTCGCTACATCATCGGCCACGGCCCCGCCACAGCCGAAGACTTCGCATGGTGGGCAGGGCTGACGCTCGGCGCTGCGCGGGCAGCATCCGTAGCGTCCGCCGATGACGATCGCATTCACCAGGTCGAAGACGGACTGTTCACGGCGCGCACGCGTCCGCGGCGCAGTGCACGCGCGGCATCCGTTCTCGCACTCGGATCATTCGAGGAGTTCTACATCTCCTACACCGACCGCACGATCGCCTGCCCGCCCGAGCATCTGGCTGCGATCGGGCCGAGCAAGAACGGCATGGTGCGTCCGATCATCCTTGCTGACGGCGTCGTGGTCGGTACTTGGCGGCATTCCACGGCCGTCGGTCGTCACACCGACATCCCGGTAGCAGAGGTGTTCGCTCAGGTCGCCCCGCCCGAACTCGCTGCGGCGCTCGACCGCTACGCCGCGTTCATCACTCACTGACCACCCCTTGCGAGTGGCCAGTTGTGGCTGTGTTTCCGGCGTGGAACGAGCCACAACTACCCACTCGCAAGGGGTGGAGTGAGGGTTAGGGGATCACTCGGCGGCGTGCTTGGCCAGGAACGCGTACACCTCGTTCTCGTCGACGCCGGGGAAGGAGCCACGGGGGAGCGGCGAGAACATGTGCGTGTGCACACGGGCGCTCGGCCATGCCTTGCTCGACCACTTGTCGGAAAGATCCGGCGCCGGTCGGCGGCAGCAGGCCTCATCCGGACAGGCCGAGACTGCGCGGTCTGCGGTCTCTCGCCCTCGCCACCAGCGGGCATCGTCGAAGGGCACGCCGACGGTGATGGAGTACTCACCGTCGTTCGCAGTTCCGGTCTGCGTCGCACACCAGAAAGTTCCTGACGGAGTGTCGGTGTATTGGTGGCGCTCGGTCGTACGGTTCTGCTGGGTAAACGCGGCCCGCGCCTGGAACTTGCGGCACACCGGCTGGCCTTCGACGGCTCCGGTGACATCCATGGGCAACGGGAGGCCGTCGTTCTCGTAGACGCGCGTGATCGCTCCGGCGTCATCAACGCGCAGGAAGTGCAGCGACATGCCAAGGTGCTCGGTCATCAGGTTCGTCATCCGCATTCCTGCGGCTTCGTGGGTGACGCCGAATGCATCGCGGAAGTCTTCGACGGCGAGGTTGCGATCCTTCTTCGCCTGCTGCAAGAACGCCACACCGGCCGTCTCAGGGATGAGGCAGCACGCGGCGAAGTAGTTGATCTCCAGGCGCTGCTGCAGGAAGTCGGCGTAGTCGGTCGGCGGTGTGTGGCCAAGCAGACGGTGCGCCATCGCCTGCAGCGCCATGGATCGCAGACCATGCCCACCGGGAATGGATGCTGGAGGAAGGTAGATCCGGCTGTTTTCCAGATCTGTGACTGAGCGCGTGGAGTGCGGCAGGTCATTGGCGTAGATGAGTTCAAAGCCGAGTTTCTCGGCCATGATGATCACGGTGCGGTGAGTGAGTGCGCCGCTGACATGCCCCGCCGCCTTCAGTTGCTTCTCGGCGAGTTTTTCGATGTCGCCGATGTAGTTGCTCTGCGCACGCATCCGCAGACGAAGTTCGGTGTTCGCTCGTCGTGCCTCTTCGGGAGTCGCGATGGCCTCGCGTTCGCGCCGCTGCAGTTCACGGTGCAGTCCGAGAACCGACTCGATCGTCTCGTCTGGCATGCCCTTGGACACGCGCACGGGTGAAATTCCGAGTTGGCGGAAAACCGGGCTCGCTTGTGCGCGCTCCAGTTCGATCTCGAGGGCAGCACGGCGATTCGGCGGCTCTCCGGAGATGAGATCGGAGACGTCGGTGCTGGTGGCGTGGGCGATTGCCTGCAGCAGCGAGAGCTTGGGTTCCCGCTTGCCGTTCTCGATGAGACTGAGTTGGGAGCCTGCGACCCCGACCTTCGCGCCGAGCTCATCGAGCGTGAAGCCCTGTGCCACGCGATGGTGACGAATGCGATGACCAAGAGTCGTGAGATGTATGTCGGAGCCGCTCATTCCTTGAGCATAGCGAAAGAAGTGCGTTTCTTTAGACGTTGTTTCGCTGAAAGTATGTGTGTTGTCCGCTGAGAATAGACATAGTCATCACCTCTTCAAGGGAGCAGAAATGGTTATGGTCGACACCTTCACACCCCACGTTCCTGCCGTCGCACCGGCACGCGCTCTGGGTACGGCTCCCGCGTATGACTCGCCAGCCATGGCGGAGCTGATCGCCTGGGTCGAAGAGATCCGCACGCTCACCCAGCCCGAATCGGTGCACTGGGTCGATGGTTCACCGGCCGAGAACGATGCGCTGCTGAGGGGCCTGGTCTCCGAGGGCAAGCTCATCAAGCTGAACCCGGAGTGGCGGCCGGGATCGTACCTCGCGCGTTCGCATCCCAGCGATGTCGCCCGCACAGAGGCGCGCACCTTCATCTCCTCCGAGCGCGAAGACGATGCCGGACCCACGAATAACTGGGCGCCCCCGGCCGAGATGCGCGAGAAGATGACGGAGATCTTCGCCGGCTCGATGCGCGGTCGCACCATGTTCATCGTGCCCTTCTCGATGGGCGCCGTCGGTGGCCCGCTCTCGCACATCGGTGTGCAGATCACCGACAGTGCCTACGCCGTGACATCCATGAGCATCATGACTCGAGTCGGCGACGCCGTCACCCGGCTGATCGCCGAGGGTGCGCCGTGGGTCAAGACTGTTCACTCCGTCGGTGCGCCGCTCGCTCCCGATGAGCAGGACGTCGAATGGCCCTGCAGCGACGAGAAGTACATCGTGCACTTCCCGGACACATTGGAGGTTTACTCCTACGGCTCCGGATACGGCGGCAACGCCATCCTCGCGAAGAAGTGCTTCGCACTGCGCATCGCCTCGGTGATCGCCCGCGACGAGGGATGGCTCGCTGAGCACATGCTGCTCATCCGCGTCATCGACCCGAAGGGCAAGGCCTACCATGTCGCCGCGGCCTTCCCCTCGGCATGCGGCAAGACGAATCTCGCGATGCTGCGTCCGACCATCCCTGGCTGGAAGGTCGAGACCCTCGGCGACGACATCGCGTGGATCCGCCCCGGCGAGGACGGGCGCATGTGGGCCATCAACCCTGAGGCCGGCTTCTTCGGGGTCGCACCCGGCACCGGCGAATCGACCAATGTCACCGCCGTTGAGACGCTCTGGGGAAACACAATCTTCACCAACGTCGCACTGCGCCCGGACGGAGACGTGTGGTGGGAAGGCCTGACCGACGCCGCGCCTGCGCACCTGATCGATTGGGAGGGCAAGGACTGGACGCCCGACTCCGGCCGCCCGGCCGCGCACCCCAACTCACGCTTCACCGTCTCCGCAGCACAGTGCCCGCAGATCTCGGATGACTGGGAAGAAGCCGTCCCGCTCGATGTCATCCTGTTCGGCGGACGCCGCGCGACGAACGTCCCCCTCGTCGTCGAAGCGACCGACTGGACGCACGGCGTCTTCCTTGGCGCGACGATCTCCTCTGAGCGCACCGCCGCGGCGGAGGGCACGCTCGGTGAACTGCGCCGCGATCCGTTCGCGATGCTCCCGTTCTGCGGCTACAACATGGGCGACTACTTCGCCCACTGGCTCAAGGTCGGCCGCCAGCTACGCTTCGATCGCGCTCCGCGCATCTTCCAGGTCAACTGGTTCCGCCGCGGGGATGACGGCCGCTTCCTCTGGCCTGGATTCGGCGATAACTCGCGGGTCATCGACTGGATCATTCGCCGCATCAGCGGTGAGGTGGGCGCCGTCGATAGCGCGATTGGTCGTCTGCCGATCATCGATGACCTCAACCTTGATGGCCTCGACGTCACGCAGAAGGACCTCGATGAGCTGTTCGCCATTGACCCCGATGCCTGGTTGCAGGAGGCGGACTTGACCGAGGAGTTCTTCGACACCTTCGGCGACAAGCTGCCGGCGGCAATGCGCACAGAGCTCGCGTCGCTGCGGTACCGGCTCGCCCGGGTGCAGTAGCCCGCTCACCAAGACCCGCGACGGCGGGATGGCAAGGACATACCCATGGCTGAGTGGTCCCGCCATCCTGTCGGCGCGTATTTTCGGGCGCCCGCGTGCCCCATATGGCTGGGCCTGTCCCGGTCTGCTGACGTTTCGGGGGAATCAGTCAGCAGATCGGGACAGCGCCCGCAGATCGGGCGCCGGTTTCGGGCAGGGCCCCGGATGCTACGCGAGCAGCTGGTGCCGCGCCAAGTCGCGGTACAGCGGCGTGGTTTCGATGAGCTCGGAGTGCGTGCCCTGGCCGACAACTTCACCGTCTTGCAACACGATGATCAGGTCGCTGTCGACGACTGTGGACAGCCGGTGCGCGATCACGATGAGCGTGCGGTCGGTGGCGACCGCGTCGATGGCCTCGCGCATGCGCTGCTCGTTCACCCCGTCGAGTGAAGACGTCGATTCATCCAACAGCAGGATCGGTGCCTCGGTGAGCAGAGCCCGAGCGATCGCGAGACGCTGACGTTCGCCGCCCGAGAGCATCACGCCATCTTCGCCGACTGGCGTCTCGAGACCCAGCGTGCCTCGCTCGAGGACATCGCCGAGGTTCACTGCGCGCAGCACCCGTGCGCAGTCCTCGTCGGTGGCATCGGGGGAAGCAAGACGCAGATTATCGGCGAGCGTACCAGCGAGCGTGGGGGCATCCTGTTCGACGTAGCCGAAGTGGGCGCGTAGCTCGACGCGCGGGTAGGTGCGGATGTCGTGACCGTCGAGGCGAATGGACCCGCCGGTCGGATCGTAGAACCGCTCGATCAGCGACAGGATCGTGCTCTTTCCTGCACCGCTGGGGCCGACCAACGCGATGCGGGACCCTCGGGGGACCTCGAAGGAGACGCCGCGCAGAACGTCGCGGTCGGTGGGCTTCTCAGCATCCGTTTCGCTGACCTTGCGCTCGAGATGCGCGTCTACGAGGACGGTGTGTGCCTCCGTCTCGGCTGCCTCACGCGCGGCGATGACCACGTCGGGGTAGCGGAAGCGAACATCGTGGAAGGTGAGGGCGGCGCCCGACGAATCGACCGGCTCAGGGACAGTGAGCGACGCGGCGATCGCGGCATCCTCCTGGTCTTCGGTGGGAAGATCCAGCACCTCCTGAATGCGGCCGAGCGCGCCCAGCGCCTGATTGACCGAAGTGATGGCACCGAATGTGGTCGCCAGCGGCATGAGCATCATGAAGAGGAACATGACGAAGGTGATCAGGGATGCCACGGTGATGGCGCCGGCGGCGACACGGAATCCGCCCACGCCCAGCACTGCCAGCAACGACAGTTGCAGGGCGACGCCGGAGATCGGCACCACGAGGGCCGAGACCTTCGCGATCTGGACACCGATTCCGTATGCCTCACCGGCGAGTTTCGACACGGAAGCGGTCTCGCGCTCGGTGGCACCGGAGGCGCGCACGGTGCGGATCGATCCGACGGCTCGTTCCACTGCGGACGCCAGTTCTCCGACCTTGACCTGTTGTGCGCTGGAAGCGGAGCGGATGCGTCCGCTCAGGAGCACGACGACGCCCAATGACACCCCGACGACCGCGACGATGATGAGCAACAGGACCGGGTCGATGATGAGCATCGCGATCAGCGCGCCGAGGAACAAGACGCCGCTGCCGACCGCATCCGCGAGTCCCTGCGTGAGTACGGCGTAGAGCAGCGTCGTATCGGTGCCCACACGTGACACGAGATCGCCGGTGCGTCGGGCGTCGAATTCACGAATCGGCAGGTGCAGGATGCGGGCGATGAGCTGCCGGCGGCTGGAGTACACCACCGCGGTGCCCGTGCGCTGCAGCAGATAGTGCTGGTAGCCGGAGATCACGGATGACACGATCACGAAGCCGACGAGCAGCCACACCAGGATTCCCAGAGATCTGTTGGCTTCCACCGACACGATCAGCTGTCCGACCAGCAGCGGCTGCACGAGCGAGGTCGCTGCGCCAATGACACTGAGGATCGCTACGACGATCAGCGTGCGTTTGTGTTCGAAGAGGAACGGAAGAAGCTGACGGAACGTGGCGCGCGGACCAACCTGCGGTGCGCCGCGTCCGCGTCGGCGGCTGGTCGCCGTGCGGGACATACGAGACCTCGATCTGAGAGAGGGGAGTACTACGACCGTACTTGCTGTCTCGCGTTGTTCCTGACAGGTTCCGCGACGAGCGAAGTCCCACTCTCGTTCGCTTAGTGCTGCGTTGCTGACAGGAGGTTGCGGGCGAGGGCGTCGCGGCTCTGTCCTCCCCGAAGCGAGTGGTGCCACACGGGGGTGCCTGGGCCCGATCGCCAGGATTCACGCAGGGGGCTGTTGTCGACCGTGTCGTATCCGAACTGGTCGTAGAGTCCTGTCACGAGCAAAACGGCGTCGGGGTCATCGCTGGAGACCGACAATGCCAGTCGATCGGGCGAACCTGCGGGGCGGGCGAAGCGGAGCAGTGTGGGAGCTTGAATATGGGTGAACGCCTTGGCGATCTTCGACGCCGGCAGGTGCGCCTGGCGTAGCTCGTGCACAGTCTTCTCGCCAGAATCCACAACGGCGAAGTGCCCGTCACGCCAAGGCATGTAGTTGTTGGTGTCGAGCACAATCTTGCCGGCGAGCTCGTCCACAGGCATGTCGTTGACGAGCGTGAGTGGCACGGCGATGATGGCAAAATCGCTTACCGCGGCGGCATCCGAAGCTGTTGCTGCGCGAGCGGACGGCCCCAACTCTGCGATGAGATCGGCCAGGGTCTCCGGTCCGCGGGAGTTGGCGATGACGACTGTATATCCGCTTGCGATGGCTGCGCGGGCGAGCTGGGACCCGACTTCGCCGGCGCCGATGATCCCGATCGTCGTCATGCTGGTCGATTTGTCCATGTGGCAACTTTAAGTCGGTCCAGAGTGGTTAGGGAGGTCCTGTCAGACCCCAGTCTCAGGAGGGCTCTGAGGAGACCGTCAGTGGTGGTCAGTATCCTTCGTAGTCGAAGGCGTAGGGATCCACGTACTCCACGGCGGGGCGCACCTCCATTCCGTTCGAGCTGTCGCCTGAGAAAGCGGTGGGCAAGAACGCGATGCTGGCGACAAGTGCCACGATCGCCAGCGCTGTCCCAGCCAAGATGACGACGGGAGGCATGTCCTTGGAGAGTTCCCCGAAAAGTCGCTTCATCCATCCGCTCCGACCCGCTTCTGGTGCGACGGTGGGGTGTGCGGTGCCGAGGTCCGGCGCGGGAATCGCAGCCGGACCCTTCTTCGCCGGCGCGGCCTCGTCGATGACTGACGCGGCGAGGACATCCACTTGGCGGGGAGTGAGACGTTCGAATGCGTCGATAAGACGCATGTCCAGCGTTCCGTCTGAGTCGCGCAGCGTCACCAGGTACCGGGCAATGGCAGCCCGGTCGATGTCGGTGAGATCCTGATCACTGCTGGCAATGCCCGCGTCTGCTCCTGGCGACGCATCGTCGTCGCGGCGCATCACGACACCCGCGCGATCGTGTAGCTGGCGGCGGCGAGGGCATCCGCCATGTGCTGGGCGTACCAGTGAGCCCACTCCTCGTGGTGCACGCCGCCGAGCACTTCTGCTTCATACACTCCGTGTGCTGCCGCGGCGCCCGTCAAGAGGCCCAGAAACAGGAGTCGGCGTGCCTCGTGGTCGATGTTCATCATCATCTCGCTCTCAGTTCGCGCCTGCTCGACTCAGCGGCCAGGAGCGCGAGTGACGATCTGCTGCAGGATCCACTCATTGCCGTCGGGGTCATTGAATGACGCGAAGGTCGCGTAGCTGTCACCGGCTGTGCTCACACCAGACACGCGGTGCGCACCATCGGCCCAGTGGAAGATGCCGTCCTCGTCGTGCCAGAGATCGCTGATCGGCGCCCCTGCTGCCAGCAGCTCGCGCCGCGCTTCGGCGATGTCCGAGGTGATCAGATGAAGCCCCCGGGCCGACCCAGGCTCGGCAGTTGTGAGGTTGTCTCCGAAGATGATCGACGCCTCTGAAGCGGGGGGAGTTACCTGTACGACCCGCAGGCCGCGGTCGGTGGCGAAGTCTGCGTCGAGCCTGAACCCGAGTCCTTCGTAGAACGCCTTCGAGCGATCGACATCAGCGACGGGCAGTACGACGATTTCAAGCTTGAGTTCCATGATTTCCTCCGTTTGATTAGTGTTACCTGTTTAGGTAGTAACGACAATGACAGAGGCTACGTTACCTGTCAAGGGGGTAACGAAAGTTTGTTGAAAAAGATGTCACCGTCTAGAGTGGTGACATGATTCATTCCTTCCCCTGCGGCGACCCGGCCCTCGACTTCGTCGGAACCTGGCAAGCGCGCCGCAATGAGTCACCGGCGGAAAAGCTGGGTACGCCCGCTGGTCTCGACGCATGGTTCGTCGAGTCGACGCTGGCGCCCGACGGCACGAGTCCCACGGCAGAGGATCTGGCAGCTGCGATCGAACTGCGAGAAGCGATCTATGCGCTCGTTCTGGCACGGCTCGAACGACACGATCTGCCCGAAGACGACATGACCACCGTGAACACGTACGCCGCGCACCCGCCCCTGCTGCGTGTTCTTCATCAGGATGGTCGTTCCAAGGAAGGCACCAGCGCGGCCGCGCTGTCCGAGATCGCTCGAGGTGCGATTGAACTGGTCGGCGGATCAGAAGCAGGGTTGCTTCGAGAGTGCGCTCGCCCTGAATGTACTCAGGTCTACATTGATCGCTCGCGAGGGCAGCGCCGCGAATGGTGCTCCATGAAGACGTGCGGAAGCCGAGTGAAAGTAGCCGCGTACCGCTCCCGGTTGAAGGCCGCCAACGGGTGAAGGTGTGGGCGGGTCGCTAGCTCCGGCCGAACCGGCGATGAGCCGCCTGTTTGCTCACGCCGAGGGCGCTGGCGACTGCCTGCCACGAGTAGCCCGCGTTGCGGGCGCGACGCACCTGTGCTTCCTCGGCGCGGGAGATTTTGCGGCGAAGCTCAGTGAGGCGATGAAGCTCGGCGAGGGGTTCACCCTCCGGGTCGGCGGTGAGCGCGGTGTGTGTACTCATGAAGTCAATCTATGTTGACGTCGATCATTCGTCAAGCAGTGTTGACGCAGATGCGGGTTATCCACAGAATTAGTCACTCGCGCATGTGATCAGCATGCGATGATGGCATTATGTCTCGCATGCTTCAGGTGAGGAATCTTCCCGACGAGGTGCACGCGCGGCTCAAACAGCGCGCGTCAGCTGAGCGCATGAGTTTGTCGGACTACGTCGCCAGACAGCTCACCGAGCTCGTTCGCTATCGGAGCAACGCAGAGATCATCGCTGCATCACGGGCGCGTGCGGCAGCGAGCGGGGAGGCGCTCACGGCCGAACAGATTCTCGCCGCCCGTGACGAGGCTCGCACAGAGCATGACGAGGACGTCTCTGAATGGTGACAGCGGTAGTGCTGGACGCTTCGGCGGCGATCGATGCGAGTCTCGGACGTGGAACCTGGCCGGTGCCGGATTCACTCCACACACATGCAGGTCTCGACATCGAAGTGATGGCAATGCTGCGGCGCAAAGTTCTGCGCAATGAACTGTCGGCGAGCTTCGCCCGCGAGAGCATCGATGTCTTCGCCTCACTCGATGTGGAGCGCCATCCACTGACGCACCTACTTTCTCGGATATGGGCGCTGCGCCATGACATCTCGGCCTACGATGCTGGGTACGTCGCATTAGCCGAAGCGCTCGGCATCCCCCTGCTGACGCTCGATCGGAACCTCGCGAGAACGGCCCAACGCTACTGCGACGTGATCACTCCGTGAGTGGAGCCCGCGACTGACCGACGTCGTCCGGCAGAATGGATCGATGCCGTCAAAGCTCTTTCCCGGTGACCGCGTCGCCATCCTTTCGCCCGCATTCGCTGCCCCCGCCGTTGCGCCTGAGCTGCATGAGCAAGCGATGCGCCGGCTCAGTGAATTCACCGGGTTGATCCCGGTGGAGTATCCGACCACTCGCCAGCTCGGCGCGAGCCCGGAAGCGCGTGCGGCAGACGTCAATGCCGCCTTCGCTGATCCCACGATCCGGGCAATCCTGGCGACAATCGGGGGTGACGATCAGATTCTCGTCGTCCCGCATCTCGACGCTGCGCTTGCGCAGGCCGACCCGAAGCCGTTCCTCGGGTACAGCGACAACACGAACATCCTGAACTGGCTGTGGCGGCTGGGTATCCCGGGCTACTACGGCGGATCGACTGCTGTGCACCTGGGGCCTGGCCCCGCAGTTGATGAGATCCATCTGCGCTCGCTGCGCGCTGCGCTTCTCGAGGGCGGTTCACTCGAGCTGACGGACCCCGGCGAATCAGAAGACGTCGGCCAGCGTTGGGACGACCCGCGCGCACTCACCGAGTACGGCGCCCGTATGCCTACCGGGCCATGGACGTGGTCAGGGCCTGCGGCACATGTCGAAGGGCGAACCTGGGGCGGATGCCTGGAGGTGATCGATGGCTTGGCGTTCGCGGATCGCCTGCCTGCGGCATCCGAACTCGAAGGATCGATCCTGATTCTGGAGACGAGCGAGGAGCGTCCGCCTGCCAGCTGGGTGGCCCGTTGGCTGCGCGGGTTGGGGGAGCGTGGCATCCTCTCGGCGGCTGCCGGTGTGATCTTCGCACGTCCGCCGGTCAGCGACTTCGAGTTCCACCCTTCGGCGGATGAGGCGCAGGCGCTGCGCGACGCGCAACGTGATGTCGTCACCTCCACGGTCGCGCGTTACAACCCGGATGCCGTGGTCTGTGTCGGAGTGCCGTTCGGGCACACTCGTCCGCAGTGGATCGTTCCGTACGGCGGGCGCATCACGCTGGATGGTGCTGCCCGCGCGGTCACCGCCGACTATCGCTGAGCTCAGGTCAGGCGCACGCGCCCACGCAGCTCCGACACGGTCGACACACCGGTCAGCTGCATCGTGCGCACGGCTTCCGCGCGCATGATCTCCAGCATCCGATCGACGCCACGCTCGCCGCCCGCCATCAGCCCGTACAGGTAGGCACGCCCGACCATGCAGGCATCCGCGCCGAGACCGAGCGCGGCGAGTACATCTGCGCCGGACAGGATGCCGGTGTCGAGGAAAACCTGCGCCTTGCCGTCGACGGCAGCAGCCACCTCAGGCAGCAGTCGCAGGGGAGTGGGAGCACGATCGAGTTGCCGCCCGCCGTGGTTGGAGACGACGAGCGCGTCGGCGCCGGCATCCACCACCTGACGGGCATCCTCGACGGACTGGATGCCCTTGACGACGAGCTTTCCCTCCCACTGCTCACGCAACCAGGCGAGATCGGCGAAGCTCAGTGTGGGGTCGAACATCTTCGCGACCAGCTCTGCGACGGTGCCGTCGAACGATCGCAGGCTCGCGAACTCGATCGGATCGGTGGTGAGTACATTGATCCACCAGTTCGGATGCAGCGCGAAGTCCCACATCGTCTTCAGGTTCAGCGACGGCGGGATGGTCAGTCCGTTTCGGGAATCTCGCAGCCGGTTGCCGGCGACGGGGGTGTCGACCGTGAGCACGAGGGTGTTGAAGCCGGATGCCCGCGCCTCCTCGATCAGCTTCAGCGTGCCGTCGCGGTCCTTCCACAGATAGAGCTGGAACCAGTTGTCACCAGGGGCCTCCTGCTGCAGTGCCCGCGGCGAGGTGGTCCCCATCGTCGACAGGCTGTACGGGATGCCTGCGCGCGCAGCCGCACGAGAGACGGCGATCTCGCCCTCGTGGTGCATCATCCGGGTGAAGCCTGTGGGCGCCAAGATCAGAGGGAACGATGCCGGCCGACCGAGGATGGTGGTGGAGGTGTCGACAGCGCCGACATCGCGCAGCACCCGCGGAGAGAACTCGACCGACGCGAAGGCCGACCGTGCACGTCGCACGCTCAGCTCGTCTTCTGCCGCACCGTGCACATAGTCGAACACCGAACGCGGAGTGCGCTGCCTCGCGACGTGGGCGAGGTCCTTTACCGTCAGCGCCGACCGCAGTCTTCTTTCGACAGGATCGAGCACCGGACGACGAAATCCGAGCAGAGGTGCGATCGCGCCCCACGTGGGAATGCGACGACGGATGCGCCGGCGATTCGCGCTCACTTCGTCGTGCCGCCAGTGCCGAGGTAGGCCTGGATGATGTCGTCATCTGCCAGCAGATCGGATGCCGCGCCGGAGCGCACCACTGCACCATTTTGCAAGATGTGTCCCTCGTCTGCGGCCTGCAGCGCCCGCCGGGCGTTCTGTTCGACCAGCAGCACGGTGGCACCGGTGGCGCGGATCTCGGAGATCACCTTGAACACCTCATTCACAATCTTGGGTGCCAGCCCCATAGATGGCTCGTCCATCAAGACCAGGCGGGGCTGCGCGAGCATCGCTCTGGCGATCGCGAGCATCTGCTGCTCTCCACCGGAGAGGGAGCCGGCCGCCAGAGCACGGCGTTCGCCGAGCACCGGGAACCGCTGGTACATCTCATCAATCGCAGAGCCTGCACCACGGCCCACAAAACGGGCGCCCATCTGCAGGTTCTCCGCGATGGTCATAGTTGCCAGAACCTGGCGGCCCTCCGGCACCTGCACCAGGCCGCGAGGAACCAGTTTGTGCGAGCGCGTGCGCGTGATGTCATCGCCGTCGTAAGTGATGGTCCCCGATGTGGGGCGCACCAGACCGGAGATCGCATTGATGATCGACGACTTCCCGGCGCCGTTGGCGCCGACGAGCGTCACGAGCGAGCCGGGTGCGACGTCGAAGGAGACGCCGCGTACGGCCTCGACGCGCCCGTACGAGACGACAAGGTCCTTCACGCTGAGCAGTGATTCAGCCATGGTCATCGACCTCCGTCGGTGCTCGGGGCTTCGCGGGTGGCGTCCGCCTCCGCGGAGGCATCCGTCTCGGCATCCTCGGTGCTTTCAGCAGAGCCGAGATAGGCCTCGATCACGCGCTCGTCCGCGGCGATCTGCTCGGGCGACCCGTCTGCCAGCACCTCACCGAAGTTCAGCACGATGATGTGATCGCAGGTGCCGAGCACCATGCCGACGTTGTGCTCGATGAAGATGATCGTCAGACCGTCTTCGGCGAGCGAGCGGATGAGCGTCGACAGGCCCTCCGCCTCGACATGGTTCATACCGGCGGCGGGCTCGTCAAGAATCAGCAGCGAGGGGTCAGCGGCAAGAGCGCGGGCGATCTCCAGACGGCGCTGATCGCCGTACGACAGGGCTTTCGCTGTGACATCGGCCTTCTCGAGCAGTCCCACCCGGCGCAGGCACCGTGCGGCGTGCTCGAGTGCCAGACGCTCGTCACGACGTGCAGATGGAAGCCAGAGCAAGCGACGCAGGAACGTCGGCTTGGCGACCAGGTGCGCGCCGATGAGAACGTTCTCGAGTGCGGTCAGGCGATTGAACAGCTTGGAATGCTGGAAGGTGCGCGTCACACCGGCCGCGGCGAACTTGTGCACCGGCGTCTTGCCGATCTGCACGCCGAGCACGGTCGCCGTGCCCGCGGACGGCGGAATCAGGCCGCTGATCATGTTGACCAGAGTGGTCTTGCCCGCCCCATTAGGGCCGATCAGGCCGACGACCTCGCCACTGCGCACGGTGAGATCGACGCCGCGGACGGCATGCACCCCGCCGTACTCCTTCGACAGGCCCTTCAGCTCGGCGATGATCTCGCCCGCCACGGGGTGGCTGCGGCCGGTCGCCGGTGCGTCGATATCGAGTGCGCTGATGTCGATGCGTTGCTTGCGGCGCGGGATCAGGCTCGCGATGCCACCCGGCAGGTACAGGATGACGATGAGCAGCAGCAGACCAGACAGGAACGGACGGATCCAGCCCGCCTCAATTCCGATCATGCGCTGGATCTCGGGAAGCAGCGTCTGGAAGCCGCTGCCGAGGATGGGGCCGAAGAAGTTCGCGGTACCACCGACCACCGCAGTGACCAGGCCATCGATCGCGGTATCGAAGGCGAAGTCCTCCGGTGCGATGAGGCGCATGTAGTACGCCCACATGACGCCGTAAAGTCCGGCCAGCACACCAGCGGAGACGAATGCCGTCAGGCGGTGGCCACCGACGTTGATGCCGATCGAGCGGGCGGCGAGCTCGTCTTCACGGATCGCCTCCAGCGCACGACCGTAACGGGAGCGGGTCTGGCGCCAGAACCAGTAGGAAACGATGATCAGCACGATCCAGGCGATCAATGGCGTCATGATCTTGGGTACCGACATGCCCTGCGCGCCGCCGGTCCACTCGGCGTTCAGGATGAAGATGCGCATCGCCTCGGCGAATCCGAGCGTGGCGATCGCGAGGAACACCCCTCGTAGCTTCATCGTCGGCAGGCCCAGGATGAGCGCGGCCAGGGCGCCGACGACCATGCCGACGAACATCGAGAAAAGCAGCGTCGGGATCGGACCCCACTGGGTGGGCGCAGGGGCGATGCTGGCAGCGACGAACGCTGACAGACCCGCGAATCCGGCCTGGGCAAGGCTGAGCTGCCCGGCGATGAGCACCGCGTAGAACGAGAACGCAAAGACACCGTTCATCGCGATGAAGACGAGCGTCGACTCGGTGAAGAACATCAGACTTCACGCACTTTCCGCTTGCCGAACAGCCCCTGTGGCCTGACCAGCAGGATCAGGAACAGCAGCGCGAATGCGATCAGGTCTCGCCAGCTCGATCCGACGTACTGGATCGTGAAGACCTCGGCGATTCCGAGTATCAGTCCACCGACCAGTGCGCCGGGCAAGGATCCCATGCCGCCGACGACGATGACAGCGAGGCCCTTGAGCTCGATCGCCGTTCCCATCCCGAGTTGTGCGCTGTTGACGTTCAGCGCGAACAGCACACCGGCGACCGCGCCGAGCGCGGTCGAGATCGCGAAGGTCATCGATGTCACCCGGTCAACGTTCACGCCGAGCACGCGGGCGGCGGTGGGGTTCTCCGCCACCGCCCGCATCGAGCGGCCCAGCGACGACCGCTTCACCAGAATCGTGAGCGCGATCATCAGACCGAGCGAGACGGCGAGGATCGCAAGCTGCAGGTAGCTTGCGGTCACGCCGCCGATCTCAACGGAGTCGTCCGACACGGTGCCTGCGGGGAAGCGCCGCGTGTTGGGGCCGAAGAAGGCCTGAAGTAGCGCAATCACCATGCCGCCCAGCGCGATCGACGAGATCAAGCCGGCGAAGTGCGCGTCCGGCCGATCTCTGAGTGGCCGGAAGGCCACGCGCTCGATAAGCAGACCCAGGATCCCGCCGAAGAGGAACACAAGGATCAGTACGACGCCGATCGGGAGGTCGAAGGCATCTGTGAGCCAGATCCCGACGAACGCCGAAGCGGCGAACGCAGATGGGTGTGCCAGGTTCAGCCGATCCAGAATGCCGAACACCAGAGTGAATCCGATGGCGAACAGTGCATAGATCGAACCGAGGAACAGGCCGTTGAGCAGTTGCTGCATGGTGCTACCTCAGGGCTAGGGAGTCGGTCAGTTCATGACCGCGAAAGCGCCATCCTTGACGATCTGTACGACCGCAGGGTGCTCGGCGTCGCGGTCAGCGTTGATGGTCAGCGAGCCCAGCGGGGTCGCGAGGTCCTTCACCTGGGTGAGGCCGTCCTGGACATCGGTGCGCTCACCGGAGCAGTTGATGCGGACCGCGTGGTCGATGACCTTCAGACCTGTGTAGGCCTGGGCCGCGAACTGGTCGGGCGCCGAGCCGTACTTCTCCTCGAATGCCGCCATGAAGTCGGTGTTCTCGGGGCTGTCAGATGCCGAGTTCCAGGCAGCGCCGACGATGACGCCTTCCGCAGCGTCGCCGCCATCCGCCATCAGCTGGGGGTTGTTGAAGCCGTTGCCACCGATGATCGGCTGGTCGATGCCGAGCTCGCGGGCCTGGGTGACCAGCGGGATGGCGGCTTCGATGAGAGCCGAGACGACGATCGCGTCGGGCTTGAGCTCCTTCGCGGCCGTCAGCAGGCTGCGGAAGTCGGTGTCGCTGACCGAGAAGGTCAGAGTGTCGAGGATCTCGACGCCCTGATCTTCGAGAGAGGACACCATGACGTCGTAGCCGGACTCGGTGAATGCGTCGTCGTTGCTGTACATCACGACGACCTTTTCCAGGCCGAGCTTTTCGGTGGCAGCCTCGATCGTCTGCGGGATGACCTGGCCCTCGGTGAGCGAGTCGCGGAAGACGAAGTCGCCCTGGGCGGTGATGCCTGCAGCGGTGTTCGAGATAGCAAGTACCGGAAGGCCGGCCTCCTGAGCAACGGGCTGTGCCTGGAACGCGGTGTTGGACAGGGTCGGTCCGATGACGATGCTGGTGCCGTTCCCGGCGAAGCCCTCGAAGACGCTGATGGCCTGACGCGGGTCGGTGCCATCGTCTTCGATGGTGAGGGCGTAGCTGACGCCCTCTTCGGCGTTGAGTTCCTCGACCGCGAGCTCGAGGCCCTTCTGCTGTGACTCGCCGTAGCTGGCCGCACCGCCAGTCAGGCTGAGGGCCGCGCCGACGGGGATGGCCGTGTCGATAACACAGCTGTCGCCGCTGCCGGATCCCGTCAGCGTACCGGCGTCACCACCGGATTCACCGGCCTCACCGCCGTCACTGGCAGCGCAGCCAGCGAGGACGAGGGCGGAAGCAGAAAGGACGACGGCGGTGCGAAGCAGATAGCGCATGAGATTCTCCGAACGTGAGGCGTGGATGGTTAAGCCGCGGATCGGTTCCGTTCCGACGCGTCGGCGGAGCTTCTCGTGAGTTGCAGCGCCTCAGCCTCTGTGATGGGCGCGCGTTACGGCAACGGGTCGATTATAGGAAAGATACAGCGATGGCTGTGAGCGGCCGCGGCCTGTCGTCACGAGCGATGCGCGACTGTTACCAGAGAACAGCGATGCCCGCGTTGACGAGCGTGAGGATGCCAACGAGCCAGAACAGTGCAGGTGCGACGCTACCGGTCTTCTTCTGCTTTGATGTGCCGATGCCGAGCAGTGCGCCGATGATCAGCAGCACGACGAGCTTGACGCCGATCTTGGCGTAGTTCATTTCGCCTTCGATGCCCCACGGCGCAGCAAGGATCAGACCGGCGACTGCCGCGATGCTCAAGCCGATACTCATGAGCCGCGTGAACTCACGCTTCCCGCCGAATGCCTGCACAGCCCAGGCCCCGAAGAGCGTGGCGAAGCCGATGAGGTGGACGAAAACGACGACGTGGCGCAGGGTCTCCATGCCCTCACAATAGGCCTGGCCGCGGATATTCTCCAGCAAGGGGAGACTCACCTGCCAACATCCACGGCACGCCTGCAGGTCCGATGCACGGATGCACGGCGACACGCCGGCGTTTCGCCATACATCCGTTCGATCGCCCTGCAGGTGTGCGGGGCTGTCGGGCCGGTTCAGCCGCGAAGAGTCTTGATGACCAGGGCCGTGCGCAGCGCGGCATCCGCAGCTTCGGCGCCCTTGTCTTCCTTGGACCCTTCGATGCCTGCGCGATCCAGACCCTGCTGCTCATCGTCGAGGGTGAGCACGCCGAAGCCGACCGGCTTGCCGGCATCCAGCGCCACACGGGTGAGCCCGTCGGTCGTCGCTGCTGACACGTACTCGAAGTGTGGGGTGCCCCCGCGGATGATGACACCGAGCGCGACCACGGCATCCGCACCGCCGGCAAACGCGGCCTGGGCGGCGATCGCCAGCTCGAACGACCCCGGCACGCGTACGAGCCGATGCGTTGCGTGTGCGGCGTTGAGAACCCGCTCGGCCCCGGCGATCAAACCGTCAGTGATGACGTCGTGCCAGGTGCCGGCGATGATGACGACATTCAGTCCCGTCGCGTCGATCTGCTCCGCCGCTGTGGGTGCTCCTGCGCCGCTCATGCGTTGTCCTTTCCGAGGGCGAGCGCCGCGGCCAGCTCGGCTTCGCCGATGATGTGCCCCATGCGGTCGCGCTTGGTCTCGAGGTACTGGTGGTTGTTGGGTCCAACGCCGACGATCAGGGGCACCTGCTCGACGACATCGAGGCCGAGTTCGCGCAGCTGGTTCACCTTGTCGGTGTTGTTGGTGAGCAGACGGATCTTCGCGATGCCCAGATCACTGAGGATGCCGGCGGCAGCCGCGTACTCGCGAGCATCTGCCGGCAAGCCGAGGGCGAGGTTCGCATCGACCGTGTCGAGCCCCTCTTCCTGGAGGCTGTATGCGCGCAGCTTATTGATGAGCCCGATGCCTCGACCCTCGTGGCCGCGCATGTAGATCACGACGCCGCCGTTCTTCTCGATCGCCTTGAGCGCGGCGTCCAGCTGCGGGCCGCACTCGCACTTGAGCGATCCGAAGGCTTCACCGGTCAGGCACTCCGAGTGCACGCGCACGAGAGCCGTGTCGTCCAGCTCGCCTGAGACGACGGCGATGTGATCGGTTCCGGTGACGCGGTCCTTGTAAGCGAGGAACCGGAAGGTACCGTGCGAGGTCGGCACCGTGGCATCCGCTCGCAGACTCACACGACGGCGGCCCTCTCGTGACGAGGTCACCGGCGCATCCAATGGGTCGATCTGGTTGAGATGCGCGATCAGCTGTTCGATCGTGATGACCGGCACATTGTCACGCTCGCCCAGTTCGATGAGGCCAGGCATGCGCATCATGCTTCCGTCTTCGGCGACGACCTCGGCGATCGCGCCGACCGGCTGCAGGCCCGCAAGGCGCATCAGGTCCACGGCGGCCTCGGTGTGTCCGCTGCGTTCGCGCACGCCGCCGTCGACGGCGCGCAGAGGCAGCACATGGCCGGGACGGATGAGGCTCGTCGCAGTCGAGGAAGGGTTCGCGAGCACGTTCAGCGTGTGTGCGCGGTCGTGGGCGCTGATGCCGGTCGTGACGCCTTCTGCGGCATCCACGCTCACGGTGTACGCCGTCGAGCGGGCATCTTCGTTCGTCTCCACCATCGGTGGCAGATTCAGCGTGTCGGCCAGGTCGGCTGGCATCGGTGCGCAGATGAAGCCGGATGACCAGCGCACGGTCCAGGCAACCCATTCCGGGGTGGCGAGTTCGGCCGAGAGGATGACGTCGCCCTCGTTCTCTCGGTTCTCATCGTCGGCGACGAGGACCGGACGGCCCGCACGCAGCGATTCGAGAGCTTCTTCGATGGTGGAAAGGCTCATCGCGAGCCTCCTTCCGAGACAGCCCGGAACGCGAGCAGGCGCTCAACGTGACGGGCGACGATGTCAGTTTCAAGATTTACGTGGTCGCCGACGGTGCGGGATCCGAGGGTAGTTGCGGCAAGCGTCTCTGGGATGAGCGAGATCTCGAACCATGCCTCATCGGCTGTGGCAGCACTCACCGCACTGACCGTGAGCGAGGTACCATCGACCGAGATCGATCCCTTGTCGACGACCAGGGGTGCGAGATCTGCGGGCAGCGAGACGCGCAGCACGCTCCACTCGGCGCCTGGTCGAACGTCGATCACGACACCTGTGCCGTCGACGTGGCCCTGCACGATGTGTCCGCCGAGCCGTGCACCTACCGGCATGGCCTTCTCGATGTTGATCTTCGTGCCGATGGATGCCGTGGCGAGAGCCGACACATCGAGCGTCTGCTTCATGACATCGGCGTCGAAAGTGTCTGTCGTCGAGCCGACAACGGTGAGGCACACGCCAGAGACGGCGATCGACTCGCCGTGCACCGCGTCGTGCGCGGCTTTCGGCGCGCGAACGGTGAGGCGCCAGCCGTCACCTGACGGCGCGATGGCGGTGATCTCGCCGATCTCCTCGATGATTCCGGTGAACATCAGCGGACTCCTTCGTTCAGGTCTGGTTCATTCACGTGTGGGTCGTTCTCGCTCATGCGGGCGACGGCGAGCAGATCAGGGCCGAGCGGTACCCATTCTTCGACGGTGAGCCGAAGTGCGCCGTCGATCGTGGGAACCCCGATATCGGTGAGTGCGAGGCGGTCGCCACCCAGCAGCACCGGTGCGATGTACGCGAGCACGCTGTCGGCGAGTCCGGCCGCGAGGAACGCGCTGGCGAGCGTCGGGCCACCCTCGATGAAGACGCGCTGGATGCCGCGGCTCTGAAGATCCGCGACCACCGCGTGGAGGTCACGTTTGTCGTAGAAGAGCGGCTCATGCGGGTGACGGCGCACCGCGGCATCCGCCGGCGTCGTGCGGGAGCCGATGATCACCGGGATCGGCTGGTGTTCGTACAGGGCGTCGCCGTCGCGTGCCGTCAGTGCTGGGTCATCGGCGAGCACGGTTCCGGTGCCGACGACGATCGCGTCCGCTGCTGCTCGGCGGCGGTGGACATCGGCGCGCGCCAGGGGACCGGTGATCCACTGGCTGGTGCCATCGTTTGCGGCGGCGCGCCCGTCGAGGCTCTGCGCCCACTTTACGGTGATGTGCGGGCGGCCCAAACGATGTGCGGTCAGCCAATCGGCGATCACTGCGCGTGCGGTGTCAGACTGCTCACCTGATTCGACTTCGACCCCGGCATTCCGAAGTCGCTCGGCTCCACCGCCAGAGACGACGCCCGGATCATCGAGCGAGTAGATGACGCGCGAGATTCCGGCATCGATGAGCGCGAGAGCGCAGGGACCTGTGCGGCCGGTGTGGTTGCACGGCTCGAGGGTGACGACAGCGGTCGCGCCGCGCGCGGCGCCTTCAGCAAGCTTCGATAAGGCATCGACCTCGGCATGCGGGGTGCCTGCGCCGTGATGCCAGCCTTCGGCGAGGATCTCGCCCGTGGGGGAGAGGATGACGGCGCCGACCTGCGGATTGATGCCTCTGGGGCCACCCGCGGCGAGTTCGAGCGCACGCGTCATCGCGCGGCGTTCCGTCTCGTGCACTGCCATCCGTCGTCCTTAGTTTTTCAACTCCGGGGATGACAGACGGCGCGCTTTTCGCGCATCGTGCTGCCTCCCTTCCGGACTAGCGAGATTTCTCTCGCATCACCGTCGGTCCCGGAATTTCACCGGATCAGCACTTCGGAAAACCGAGGCACTCGCGGACTGTCACCGCCGGTTCGGATTCACACCGACCCCGGAGCACGTTGATGCTCAGTGTACTCAACGCGGTCGCGCGCATTTCATTCCATGTCGGTTCGATCGGAAAACGGAGACGAGTCGGCGTGTCGACGGAGTGTCCGACTGTGGCGCGCCGCCGACACGCCGGACGGTCTCTGTTTTCCGGATGCCGGTCACTTCAGCAGCCGCGACAACCGCCGATCGGCGAGTGGTTTTCCGCCGGTCTGGCACGTCGGGCAATACTCCAATGACCTGTCCGCGAAGAACACGCTGCGCACGGTGTCGCCGCAGACCGGGCACGCCTCGCCGCGGCGAGCGTGCACCTGCATCCCACGCCGCTTGGCATCCTTGAGGTCGGCTGGTGGCTTTCCGGATGCCTCGGCCACAGCATCCGTCAGCGTCAAACGCATCGCAGTGAACAGCCGATCGATCTCGTCATCGCCCAGCGCTGCGGCGATCGCATACGGTGACATCTTGGCGGCGTGCAGAATTTCATCGGAGTAGGCGTTGCCGATGCCGGCGATCACGGACTGGTCGCGCAGGAGGCCCTTGATCTGCGTGCGGCGCCCATCCAACAGTGCAGCGAAGGCGGTCCGGTCGAACGACTCTTCCAGCGGATCAGGGCCCAGCCGAGCGATGCCGGGCACATCCTGAGGGTCACGCACCACATACACGGCGAGCGACTTCTTCGTCCCCGCCTCGGTGAGATCGAATCCGCTGTCGTCATTGAGCGCGATGCGGAGGGCGATCGGTGACTTGCCCGGCTTGATCAGCGTCGTCGGTAGCATCTCGTACCAGCGCAGCCAACCCGCCTTCGCGAGATGGAACACAAGATGAAGGTCCTCGCCGCAGGAGAGAACGATGAATTTGCCGAGACGAGCGGATGTCGTGATCGTTGCCCCGTGCAGCGCGGTGTTCGGCGGATCGTAGGTCTTCAGCGCCGCGATGGCACCGACGCTCGTGCGTGTGATCGTGCGGCCGACCGCGCGCTCGCCGAGGAACGCGACCAGCCCCTGAACTTCCGGCATCTCCGGCATGGATCCATCATGTCACCGGCATCCGACAGGTGGGAAGACCGGCATCCGACAGGTGGGAAGACCGGCATCCGACAGGTGGGAAGGAGGTCAGTCCCGCCCCGAACTCTCCCGCACGATCAGCTCATATCCGATGTCGATGTTCGTCGGCTCGCGAGTGTCATCGTCGAGCAGCGCGAGCAGTGAATCCACGGCCTGGTCGGCGATCGCCTGCTTGTTCGGCGCGATCGTCGTCAGCGACGGTACCGAGAACTCCGCCTCCTGGACATCGTCGATCGAGGCGATTGCGACATCCTCCGGCACGCGCACACCGAGGTCTGCGAAGGCGCGGATCGCACCGAACGCGAGCAGATCGGTGAAGCACACGAGTGCATCGAAGCGGGTGCCGTCTTTCCACGCCTGGGTGATGCCCTCGAGGCCTGCCTGCCTGCCGAAGCGGTCGGTATAAAGCACAAGCGCAGGGTCGAACGGGATTCCGGCATCCTCGAGCGCCTGGCGGTAGCCGCTCAGTCGCAGCCGCGAGCTGCGGTAAACGTCGGAGTGGTAAGCCCCCAGAGTGGCGATGCGACGGTGTCCACGTTCGAGCAGGTGGCGCGTGATGTCAGCGGTCGCCGACACGTTGTCGATCGCGATGTTCGTGTAGCGGGAGCTCGAGATCTGCTCGCCGATCAGCACAGTCGGCACGTTCGGGGGAGTGAGATACAGCTCCTCCTTCTCCATCGTCATCGGCGAGAAGACCAGTCCATCGACGATGTGCGAGCCGAGATCACGCAGCACGCGCACCTCGTTCTCGCGGATGCCGCCGGTCTGGGCGGCGATCACGGTGTAGCCGCGCTTCTGAGCTGCGATCTCGACGAGCTCGCTGAGTTCTGCGAAGTAGGGCTGGGAGAGCTCAGGAACGGCGAAGCCAAGAATGCGAGTGCGCCCCTGCCGCAACCGCCGCGCAGAGATGTTCGGGCGGTAGCCGACTTCTTCGATCGCGGCGAGCACGCGCTGCCTTGTGGTGTCGCGCACGTGCACGAAGTCATTTACGACGTTCGAGACCGTGCGCGGCGAGACGCCAGCCAGCTTGGCTACGTCGTTGAGGCTCGCGCTCATCCGGATCCTTTCTCGGTCACGGTTCGGTCCCATCCTGTCAGAGTCATTTGACAACTCGTATGCAACGTGGCAAAAATGATCCTATTGCAATTTGCAACGTGGCAAAAGGAGTACGGATGGCGAGCCCCTCGACGGTCGAACGCAACAGTCTTCGCCGCGCATCACAGCGCAGCGGCAGTGGACTCAAGTACGGCATCGCCTTTACCGCACCGTTCCTGGTGCTGTATCTGATCTTCGTCATCTACCCCGTGCTGCAAGCGGTGTGGATGAGTTTCCACGACTGGGATCTGCTCGGTGCCACCCGCGACTTCATTGGTCTCGCCAACTTCGAGCGGATGCTGTGGGGCAACGAGATCACGTGGTCGATGACTCACCTCCCCGTGCCCAGAGTTCTACTGCTCATCGCCGCCATCGCGCTGCTGATCAAGCCGCTGCTGCGTCGTCGACTCACCATCGGTGTGGGCCTCGGCGTCGCGGGAATCCTGGCGATCGTCGTGGCGCTCGGCTTCCACCCCGCCGAGGGTGGGTTCTGGTTCGATCCTGAATTCTGGGTCGCGCTGCAGAACACGTTGCTGTTCACCGCAATCTCGGTGCCGCTCATCGCCGGTCTCGGTCTGGTCATGGCGCTCGCACTGCAGGGCAACCGTCGCGGCACCCGCATCTACCAGATGGTGTTCTTCGTGCCGTACATCCTGCCGGTGTCGGTCGTGACGCTGGTGTGGACATACTTCCTCTCGCCGAACCAGGGACTGCTCTCTGCTCTCCTCGAACCTCTCGGCATCGATCCGATCCCGTGGCTCTCCAACCCGAGCACTGCGATGTTCGCCGTCATCGCCACAACCGTGTGGTGGACCGTTGGCTTCAACCTCGTGCTGTTCGCGGCCGGCCTTCAGGATGTCGATCCCGCGCTCTACGAAGCCGCGTCGCTTGACGGTGCCGGCGCCTGGCGCAAGTTCGTGAACATCACTCTTCCCGGCATCAAACACGTGCTGCTGTTGGTCATGGTCATGCAGGTGATCGCGTCGTTCCAGGTGTTCGGACAGGTCAACATCATGACCGGCGGCGGGCCTGGTACCTCGACCTCGGTGCTGATCCAGCACATCTACGAGGCGGGCTTCCGTGACTTCGAACTCGGCTACGGATCGGCGATGTCGCTGTTCCTCTTCGCGGTGATGCTCGTCGTCTCCGTCATCCAGATGCGGACCCTCGGCAAGGACGACAGCAAATGAGCGTGCAGACGATGGCCATGACCGTTCCCGAAACGACGAATCGACCGCCGCGCATCCGCCGTAGCGGCGTCGTGACCGCCTGGTACCACGCCGCGATGATCGTCGCCGCGGTCGTGTGGCTGATTCCGATGCTCTGGATGCTCTCGCTCTCACTGAGCGACAACCAGGCTCTGACCAAAGAGACACAGACGCTGATCCCGCAGGGCTTCACCCTGGAGAACCTGCTCGGGGTGTTCAGCGTCGGCCTCACCAGCCGATGGTTCATCAACAGCGCGATCGTGACGATCTTCACCACGATCCTCACCGTGCTGCTGTGCGCCATGGCAGGCTACGCGTTCGCGCGCTTCACCTTCCGCGGCAAGACAATTGTCTATGCGAGCGTGCTCGCGGGACTCATGATCCCCAAAGAGGCGATGTTCATCCCGCTGTTCACGATGGTGGCGGATGTGGAGATGCACAATACCTACGCGGCGCTGATCCTGCCTCGTATCGCAGCCCCACTCGGGGTGTTCCTGATGACGCAGTTCTTCTCGCAGGTTCCGGCCGAGGTCGAAGAGGCCGCACGCATCGACGGTGCGGGCCCGTGGCGAACCTTCTTCTCGGTCATGCTGCCGTTGGCTCGACCATCCATGATCGCGTTGGCGATCTTCACCTTCGTGCAGACCTGGAACGACTACCTGTGGCCGTTGGTCTCCGCGACGAAGTCGGAGATGTTCACCATCACCACCGGTCTCGCCTCTCTGCAGGGCAACTTCGCACAGGCAACAGAGCTCGGCAGCCTGATGGCGCGTGGCCTGGTCGGTTCGCTTCCGCTGCTGCTGGTGTTCATCTTCTTCCAGAAGCACCTCATCCGAGGAATCTCCATGGCGTCCGGAAGTAAGTGACGCCACCCAGACTCCGGCCATGACGGCCGAACGGCTGCTGCCCAGCGGCCACGGACAACATCGTCCACCCCACGAGAGGAAAACCATGCGAAAGACCAAAACTGCCGTTGCGGCAGCCTCGCTGACGGCAGCGGCGTTGCTGCTCACTGCCTGCGGCACCGGCGCGGATGCCGGATCGGGCGCAGACAACGGCGACCTGAACGACCAGATCGCCGCCGTCACCGCAGAGGAGCTCGACGGCACCACGATCACCATGTCGCGCATGTTCGGCGACTGTGAGGGAACCACCGAGGGCGTCACCGACCCGGCGTTGGCGACCACGGAGTGTGAGGCGATTCAGATCCTCACCAACAAGTTCAACGCCGAGAACGAGAACGGCATCACCGTCGAGCGGCTGGGCGGTACCGACTGGAACTCGTACTACGACGCGTTCAACGCATCCGTCGCCGGTGGCGAGCCCGCGAACATCGCGAACCTGCACGACTACTCGATGTCGGACTACGCCACGCGCGACCAGCTGCTGGCATTCGATCCAGAGGCGCTCGACATCGATATGACAGATGCCACCGAGCAGGCCCAGAAGTCTGTGATGTGGGACGGCTCCACATATGCCGTGCCCTTCGACGCACACGCGCTCGTGATGCACGTGAACACCGATGTGCTCGCTGAGGCGGGCTACATCGGCGAGGATGGCCGCCCTGTGCTGCCGACCAGCCCCGACGAGCTTCTGCAGATGGGCAAGGACGTCAAAGACAAGACGGGCCTGATGCTGTTCTCCGCCGGCTTCGCCAACGACGACATGGCGTGGCGCTTCTTCTACTCGCTGGTGCGCCAGCAGGGCAGCGATGTGCTCTCCGCCGACGGTAGTGCTGAGGTTGACACCGAAGCTGCCGCTGAGGCACTCAACCTGATCAATGACATGCTCGACGCCGGATACATGCACACCGATGCGGACTACGCCGGTTCGATCGATGAGTGGAAGAGCCAGCAGTCGGCGATCCTGCTCAACGGCGTGTGGGCGATCAACGAGTACGCTTCGACGCTTGACTTCGGCTACACGGTCACCGATCTGCCGACAGTGTTCGACGCGCCGGCAGCATGGGCCTCGTCGCACATGTGGGTGCTCCCGCGTCAGAAGGGCGACGACCCGGTGCAGTACCGTGCTGCGCTCGAGTTCGCGAAGTTCCTCTACGACAACACCGCCTCCTGGTCGATCGCAACCGGGCACATCGCCCCGCGCGTCTCGGTCGTCGATTCCGAGGAGTACCTGGCCGCGCCCGAGCGTGCGAACTACACCGAGACAGCACTGACCGGCATCAGCTTCGTGCCGCAGGTCGAAAACTGGACGTCGATCAAGTCGCTCATCCACGCACAGCTGGACGAGGTCTGGTTCAGTGACAAGGACATCGCGGATGCCCTCAGCGAGGCGCAGGCACGCGTCACGCAGGAACTCAAGTAACACAGGAATTCACGTAACACAGCAGTCCCGAGGGGTGGGGTCGAACCCGATCCCACCCCTCAAACTTTCTGGAAGTAGGCCTCATGTCGACCGCCCACCGCGCCGCCGTCAGTCTCGACGGTGCCTGGATCCTGCACCTTCCCGGCGACATAGAAGCCCGAGAGGTTTCGGTGCCGGGAACCTGGACCACCCAGGTTCCTGGTTACGGCGACTCACACGAAAGTGTGCGCTTCGAGCGCACTTTCGAAGCGGCGCCGCTCCAGGGGCAGCGCGTGATTCTGCGCTTCGGCGCAGTGAATCACACAGCCAACGTGCGGGTGAACGGCATCGAGGTCGGATCTCACTCCGGCGCGTGGGAAGCCTTTGAGTTCGACATCACGGACGCCGTCACCGACGGTCGCAACACCGTCGAGGTGACCGTCTCCTATCCACCCCGCTACGGATCAGATGTCGAAGCTGGTTTCCTCGAGCATCCTGTCGGAAAGCAGTCCTGGTACGGCACGACAGCAGGTATCTGGCAGTCGGTGGTACTCGAGGAGCGGCATCCGGCCCACGTGCGTGCGCTGTCGGTGAGAGCGGATGCCGCCAGCGGTGCCATCGCGATCACCGGCGTACTCGCATCCGACGCCGTGGACGGCGCGACCGCGCGAGTGTTGCGTGCTGGTGAGGTCGTTGAGACGGCCGCACTTGATATCAGCGACGGCGAACTGTCCGGTTCAGTGACGGTGGTGGCTCCCGCACTCTGGGACCTAGACGCCCCGAATTTGTACACGGTCGAAGTTTCACTCCAGCACGCAGGAGAAACCATCGACGCGGTCAGCCGCGAGACTGGTTTCCGAAGCTTCCGCACCGATGCGGGACGCTTCTACCTGAATGACCGCGAGATCTATCTGCGCGCCGTGCTCGACCAGGACTATCACCCCGAAGCCAGCTCCGCTCCGGAGGATTTCGCTGCCTGGGAGGGCATGCTGCGCGAGACCAAGGCGCTCGGCTTCAACATGCTGCGCGTGCACATCAAGCGACCCGATCCTCGCTACTACGAGATCGCCGACCGCATGGGCATGCTGGTGTGGACGGAACTGCCCAGTTGGATGACCTGGACACCCGAGACCGCAGCTGACGGCCACGCACTGTTGCGCCGCCTCATCGATGAGGACGGCCACCACCCCAGCATCGTGATCTGGACGATCATGAACGAGTCGTGGGGAATCGATCTCGCCAGTGCCACGCAGCGCGCCTGGCTGCGCGAGGTCTTCGATGACATCGAGCAGCACGCGGCCGGTTCCCTCGTCGTGGACAACTCTGCCTGCGAGCCGAACTTCCATCTGCGCACGCACATCGACGACTTCCACGTATATCGAGGCATCCCCGAGAGCCGCCCGGTGTGGGACGCGAAGATCGCGGACTTCGCCTCGCGGCCAGAGTGGACCTTCTCGCCGCACGGGGATGCCGAGCGCACCGGCGCGGAGCCGCTTGTTCTCAGTGAGTTCGGCAACTGGGCGCTACCTCATGCACTCGACCAGTACGACGCTGATGGCGGCGAGCCGTGGTGGTTCGCGCTCGGTGCTGACTGGGCGTTCGGCGCGGCCGAAGGCACCGGACTGATGTCGCGTTTCCAGGCACTGGGCTTGGGCGCTGCGTTCGGGTCGTGGGATGAGCTTGTCCGTCAGCTGCACCGTGCGCAGCTTGTCGCCAACCGCTACCAGACCACGAGCATCCGCCTGCATGACGACATCAGCGGGTATGTTCTCACGCAACTCAGCGATGTGCAGTGGGAGGCCAACGGCCTGTTCGACATGAACCGCACGCCCAAGCAGTACACGGCGGAGTTCGCGCTGGCTAACGGCGAACATGCCGTGGCATTGCGAGTCGAGGCCTACAGCGTCTACTCCGGTGAGGACCTTGGCCTCACGGTGACATCGCTTCCTTCGCCGGATGGCCTGCCGGCAGACGCCGTGATCCGCATGCGTGTCAACGGCGAGACTGTCGCCGAATTCGCTGTGCCGACAGAGCGCGAAGAGCAGACAATGCGCATTGCTCTGCCCGCCGAGAACGGGCAGAGCCTCGTCGAAGCTGAGTTGCTCGCCGGGGGAGCGCTGCTCGCCAGAGACGCCGCAGACGTGCTCGTCGTCGACCCGACAGCATGGACCGGCGGCGCGGTGCGCGCCGGAGACCGCGAGGTGACCAATTGGCTCGGCGCGCTCGGTGTGCCAGTGACGCGCGATGGCGAGCTGCTCGTCGTGCGCACCTTCACTGCGGAGGCACAACAACACGCGCGCTCCGGTGGGCGAGTGCTGCTGCTGGCCGAGCAGGCGGATGCGCTCGGAAGCGCCTTCGACTACCTGCCATCTGCCCGGCTCACCTCGCGTGCCGGTGACGGCGACTGGGTGCCGCGCACCGAGTGGCTGGACCGCAGTGGAGCATTCGCTGAAGTTCCCGGCGAAACCGTCCTTGGCATCGCCTTTGAAGATGTGCTCGGCGAGTTCGTCATCAGTGGCATCCCCGGCCCGTTGCGCTCGGCCATCGTGCATTCGGCGATCTTCTCCGGATGGTTGCGAGGCGCGGCCACGAGCACGGCGACGGTGCGCTGGAGTCAGGGATCGGTGACGATCAGCACCATGCGCGTGCGCACGGCGTTGGACAAGGCTCCTATTGCACGCTCGGTCGGCCTCGCATTGCTGCGTGCGGCAAACGGTGGATGACGCGCGTCAGACGGCGCTGTGCAACAGCCGAATGCTCGCGGCCCCTACCCGCGTGACAGCGTCCAGGTCTCCGCGCAGGAACGCGATCAGCGAGTTGAGGAAGATCCCGTCAAACAGCGCGTAGGCGGAGCCGGGGTCGATGCCGGGTACCGTGTTCTCGAGTTCGGCGTACCGCTTGACCACGGCCCAGACCATGTCGGTGAGGAGCTGGTCGATTGCGATGATGGTGTCGCGAAAGCCGCTTTCGAAGAGCGATTGGTTGCGCAGGTCGTACCAAAGCCTGTGCATGTCGGTTTCATCGCGAAGCGTGGCTGACATCTCTGTCCCGAAGCGTTCCGCGAGTTCGTCGCCCGTGCGGGCCGTCTCGACGATCTCGTCGTACCGTCTGGCGCACTCTGACTTGTACTGCCAGATCGCCTGGCCGATCAGATCGTCTTTGTCTTCGAAGTAGTAGTGCAGGATACCGAGGGAGAGGCTCGTGTGTGCGGCGACGTCGCGTAGCCCGGTCTGCGCGAAGCCGCGCATCGCGACCGCGGCAAGGGCTGCGTCGGCGAGTTCGTGTCGACGGCGCGCGAACTTGCCCGCCCCCGAGCGCCCAGTATGCACGACAGAGTCGACCATACTTCCTCCAGGGGGGTAAGGGTGGGGGTAGGCGCGATCTTACCCCTGGACGACGAGAAATTCGAGGGGTCCTCAGCCGAGGGGGATCGGCCAATCGACCGGAACGCGCTCGTCCTCGCGCAAAAGTCCGGCCACCCACCCGTCGTCACGGCCGCGTGGGCTGGTGAGCACCTGCCGCATCGTGCCTTCGTAGCGGAAACCGAGGGCACGGGCCGTGCGGGCCGATGGAATGTTCCCGACGACCGCCCGCCAGTTGAGGCGCGCGAGCTTCAGCTCCGCGAACGCCCAGTCGATCACTGCGCGGGAGGCCTCAACCATGAAGCCCTGGCCGCGCGACTCAGCGGTGGCCCAGTAACCCAGATCGGTCGAACCTCCACTGGAGTGCGGTGCGATGTGATGCAGGCCGACCACTCCGACGAGCACCTCATCATGGAAGACGCCCCAGGCTACCTGGCTGTCGTCGGCCCACCACTGAGCGATCAACCCGACGAAGCCTTCGGCGTGCTCACGCGTGTACGGGCTCGGAACGGTAGTCCAACGGGGGATCTCCGGATCCTGGCATGCCGCCGTGATCGCATCGATATCTGCGGCCGTAGGCGCTCGCAGTTCGAGGCGTTCGGTGTGCAGTGTGACCGGCTCCATCACGGCATCCTATGGGAGCCGCTGTCTGAGGTGCGCATTAGACTCTTCAGGTGACTGTTCCGGGGATTCTGCGCGCCTTGGAAAAGGCGACTCTGTACCACGACGCCCTCACCTGGGCGCAGACCGATGCTGACCTTGGACTCGTCGACGGCCTCGATGCCCCGACGATCGCGGGGTTACTCGAGAAACGCACCGCCGCGGGGCATCCCGCATCCATGCTCGTCATCGCGCCGACCGGGCGCCGGGCGGAGTCTCTCGCGGCGGCGCTCGGCTCCTATGTGCCGGATGCCGAAATCCTGAACTTTCCCGCATGGGAGACGCTGCCGCACGAGCGACTGAGTCCGAGCCCCGACACTGTCGGGCGACGCCTTGAGACGCTCCGCCGCATCACGACCTGGGAGGGCCAGCGTCCGCTCGTCGTCGTCGCCTCGGTGCGCGCCGCTCTGCAGCCGATCGCTGGCAACCTCGGCGACACCGCGCCGCTAGAGCTCGTTCTCGGCGACCGCGACTTCGAACTCGAGGATGCCGTCGAACACCTTGTCGAGCGCGCGTACTCGCGCGTCGACATGGTGTCGCGTCGGGGTGAGTTCGCTGTGCGCGGTGGCATCCTCGATGTGTTCCCTCCGACGAGCGAGCATCCGTATCGCGTCGAGTTCTTCGGCGACGAGATCGATCAGATCCGTGCATTCTCGATTGCAGACCAGCGATCTTTGCCCGGTGATATCGACCGGGTCGACCTGCCCGCGACCCGTGAGCTGTTGCTCACCACCGATGTGCGTGATCGTGCGCGCGCGCTGATCGCTGGTTTCCCCGCGATCGCCGGGATGCTGGAGAAGATGGCCGAGGGCATCCCCGTCGAGGGTATGGAATCGCTGCTGCCTGCGGTCTCCGGCCCGTTGAAGTCGCTCGTCGAGTACTTCCCGCCCGGAACGGCCACCGCTCTGGTTGATCCGGAGCGGTCGAGCGCCAGGGCGCAGAGCCTCGGCGACACGAACCGTGAGTTCCTCGATGCCGCGTGGAGCGCAGCCACATCGGGAGCATCCGCGCCGATCGATCTCGGTGCCGGTGACTTCCTCACCGTCGCACGCCTGCGCGAGATCGTCCGCGAGCGCGACGGCGTCTGGTGGCGGTTCAGCCCATTCGCCACGGACGACACGGATGCCGCGAATATCCACTCGTCGATCATTCCGTCCTTTCATGGCAACGTCGACGGCGCGATCGATTTCGTCGCGTCCCGCCTCAGCGACGGCTGGCGCGTGGTCGTCGTCGCCTCCGGTGCGGGGCTCGTGGACCGCGCCAGGGATGTGCTCTCCGACCGAGGCCTCGCCGCTCGTGTCGTCGACACGCTCATCGACGCCCCTGATCCCGGTGTCGTCTCCCTTGTACTCGGCGCGCTCGAATCCGGATTCCAGGTGCCGGAGGCGAAGCTCGCCGTCCTCACCGACAACGAGTTCTACGGCCGCACGATCGGCGGAGACCAGCGAGTCGTCAAGAAGCTCGCCTCGCGTCGCAAGAACGTCGTCGACCCGCTGCAGCTCAAAAACGGCGACCACGTCGTACATGCCACACACGGCATCGCACGCTTCGTCGAGATGACGAAGCGCGAGGTTTCCTCCGGCGGGCGAAACCCCACGAAGACAACCCGCGACTACCTGGTGTTGGAATACGCGCCGTCCAAGCGCGGATTCCCCGGCGACAAACTCTACGTGCCCACAGATCAGCTCGATCTGCTGTCCAAGTACGTTGGCGGAGAGGCGCCCACGCTCTCGAAGATGGGCGGCAGCGACTGGTCTGCGGCGAAGGGCAAAGCACGCCGCGCCGTACGCGACATCGCCGTCGAACTCGTGAAGCTGTACTCGGCGCGCATGTCGGCGAAGGGCCACGCATTCGGGCCTGACACCCCATGGCAGCGAGAGCTGGAAGAGGCATTCCCGTTCGCGGAGACCCCCGACCAGCTGCAGACGATCGACGAGATCAAGGCCGACATGGAAAAGCCGATCCCGATGGATCGGCTGCTGTCCGGAGACGTCGGCTTCGGCAAGACCGAGGTCGCCGTTCGGGCGGCGTTCAAGGCTATTCAGGACGGCAAGCAGGTCGCCATGCTCGTGCCGACCACGCTGCTGGTCAAGCAGCACATCGAGACGTTCACCGAGCGTTTCGCCGGGTTCCCGGTGAAGGTACGCGCGCTGTCGCGCTTCCAGACCGACAAGGATGCCCGCCTCACGCTCGAGGGGCTGCTCGCCGGCTCGGTCGACATGGTCATCGGCACGCACCGGATCCTCACTGATCAGGTCATGTTCAAAGACCTGGGACTGCTCATCATCGACGAGGAGCAGCGCTTCGGCGTCGAGCACAAGGACAAGCTCAAGAAGCTGAAGACGAACGTCGACATTCTTGCCATGAGTGCCACGCCGATCCCGCGCACGCTCGAGATGGCAGTGACCGGCATCCGCGAGATGTCAACGTTGGCGACGCCGCCCGAGGACAGGCATCCGATCCTTTCCTTCGTGGGCCCCCGTAGTGACAAGCAGATGGCCGCGGCGATCAGGCGCGAGATCCTGCGTGAGGGGCAGATCTTCTTTGTGCACAACCGGGTGCAGTCGATTCAGCGGGTGGCTTCGGAGCTTGCTGAGTTGGTACCGGAAGCGCGAATCGCTGTTGCCCACGGGCAGATGGGCGAGCACCAGCTCGAGCAGGTCGTCGACGACTTCTGGGAGCGCAAGTTCGACGTGCTCGTCTCGACGACAATCGTCGAAACTGGCCTCGATATCTCGAACGCGAACACGATCATCATCGACAAGGCTGACAAGTACGGCCTCAGCCAGCTGCATCAGCTGCGTGGACGCGTCGGTCGAGGCCGTGACCGGGCATACGCGTACTTCCTTTACGACGACTCGAAGCCACTCTCGGAGACCGCGGCAGACCGTCTGCAGACGATCGCGGTAAACAACGAGCTTGGTTCGGGTATGCAGGTGGCACTGAAAGACCTCGAGCTGCGCGGCGCGGGCAACATGCTCGGCGGCGAGCAGGCCGGACACATCGCCGGTGTGGGCTTCGACCTCTATCTGCGGATGGTGGGCGAAGCTGTTGCGACCTTCCGTGGTGAGGACGTCGAGACGGGCAATGAACTGCGGATGGAACTGCCGGTGGATGCGCGCATCCCCGAGACTTACATCGACAGCGAGCGCTTGCGCCTTGAGGCCTACCAGAAGCTCTCTGCCGCGGCGACGGCGACCGCGAAGGACGACGCCATCGACCTCGTGATCGAGGAGCTCACCGACCGCTACGGCGCACCGCCGGAAGAGGTCGCCGGTCTGGTCGCGATCGCACGGCTGCGTCGCCGTGCCGCGCGCGCGGGGCTCACCGACGTCGTGGTGATGGGCTCGAACTTGCGTGTGGCGCCCGCACACCTGGCGGACTCGATGCAGGTTCGGCTGCGGCGGCTGTATCCCACGGCGAAACTGGTCGCTGGGGGAGACGCGCTCGTCGTGCCGCTTCCGACTGATGTGAAGATGCTGGAGTGGGTGGCGCAGCTACTGACGGCGTTGTTCCCCGAGCCGGTCGCCACCGCCTGAAACGAGGGGTAGTAGGGTGGCGGCATGTTGTACGAGCACCTCGGGGCTCGGCCCCGGATACATGACACTGCCGTCATCGCACCCACTGCCGTCATCTCCGGAGACGTGGAGATCGGCGCGCACTGCCAGGTGCTGCACGGCGCCGTGATCACGGCGGAGGGTGGTCCGATCACTCTCGGCGAGCACGTGATCGTCATGGAGAACGCCCTCATCCGTGCGACTGCGGCGAATTCCGTGCACATTGGCGATCACACGCTGCTGGGCACGCTGGCGAGCATCGCCGGCGCGACTGTGGGCGAGGAAGTGTTCTTTGCATCGGGGGCACGCGTCTTCAACGGCGCGATCGTCGGTCCGCGCTGCGAGATCCGCGTGAATGCGATCGTTCATCGCCGTGCCGTGTTGCCGGAAGGCACCGTCGTTCCGATCGGCTGGGTGGCAGTGGGCGACCCGGTGCAGTTGCTCTCACCCGATCGAGAAGCGGAGATCTCCGCAGCACAGCCCGAACTCGACTTTCCCGGTCACGTCTTCGGCGTCGATCGTGATACCCCAGATCTCATGGTGCAGCTGACCGAGCGCTACGGGTCATCCCTCGCGCGGCATGCGGACGATCATCCCGCCTGAGACCCGTGCGTGACTCGACTGATGGTCAGCTGGCGCTGAATGACTCACTGGCGAACATAGCCATCACATTCACGATGAACTCCGCCAGTGCGATCGCGGCAGGGCCCAGAAGGAGAACGCCGATGGTGATCCTGCTGCGCACATCCAACGTGTTTCCGGGCAGATGATTGATCCGCACATACGCAAAATTCCGCCACGCGATGATCACGGCAATCAGCCACAGAACGAGGGCAACGAACTCAAATAATGGTGCGGCGAAGTTCAGCGGATTATGGATCCCGATCACGTTGAAGATCACGGCATTGAGAATCTGGACGGCCAACGCGATCACAGTCGCGACCTGAAGTGCCCATGTGCCCGACTGGGATTCCTCCCGTTCGTTGCCTACCCGTGCGCTATCGCGATGCGCGAGCAGACGGATGAGGCCCCAGATTCCGAGGATGATCGGCAACGCAACCGACATGACGATGTCCTTGGCGCGCGTGCCCAGGAGGTCGAAAGCCATCACGTAGAAGGCCGCTGATCCCTCAAGCTCCTGGCTATCCTGCGTCATCCCGCTCGCACCCGTCGAGGCGAGGCCCAGCATGCCGCTGGCGGCGAGGCTGAAACCTGTGACGAGTAGTGCGATGGCCAACGCGTCACGCTTGAGCAGAACGACCATCAACGCCGGCACCAGCACCATCAGGGAGATGACCAGCGTCGCCACAGCGAGGATGAGCAACACCATCTTGAACGAGCCGTCGATCGAGGCCTGCCGCACCGTGGAGATGGGCGCGTACCCGAAGACGAAACCGATGCCGCTCGCGGCGATGCGCAGCCAGAGCCCGTCATGGTGACTGATTGCGAGGGCCGCACCGATGCCCAGGATGGAAAGGCCAAGGATCAGATGGCCCAGCAGCCCGATGCTGAACATCAGGATCATCACGGCGCCGGCCACGACTAAACCGATGATCCGTAGCACTCGGTGTGGTCTGAACGAATTTCCGATCAAACCGGACAATCCGGCGAGCCCTACAAGGTACACCGGGCCGACAAGGATGAGGTCGAGTGAGACCAGCACCGCCATGCCCACGCCAGTAAGCGCGATGCTCAGCGCGAGAATCTGGCTGAGGCGCAATCGTGTCCGCGTGGATTCCATTTGATCCGTCACCTAACTGTTCGTGGAGAAGTCCGGTTCATTCTGACGCGCCACCGCATAGGGATCCTCGCCCGACACCTGTCCGATGAAACGACGGATGCACGAGGAATCCTGAAGATTCCTCGTGCATCCGTCACACGATCGTGCAGGTGTCATCCCGCGAAGGGGTCAGATGACGCCCTGAGCGAGCATGGCCGTGGCGACACGCTGGAAACCGGCGATGTTGGCACCGGCGACGTAGTCACCGGGAGCGCCGTACTTCTCGGCTGCCGTGAACGCGGCGTCGTGGATGTCGGACATGATCTCGCGCAGCTTGTTCTCGCTGTCGCCGAAGGTCCAACGCTGACGCGAGGCGTTCTGGCTCATCTCCAGCGCAGAGGTGGCCACCCCGCCGGCATTCGCAGCCTTACCCGGCGCGAACAGGACGCCCGCCTGCTGGAATGCCTCGACGGCCTCCGGCACACAGGGCATGTTCGCGCCCTCTGACACGGCACGCACGCCGTTCGCGATCAGTGCTTCAGCGTCGGCGAGGCTGACCTCGTTCTGCGTGGCGGAAGGCACTGCGATGTCGACGGCCACGTCCCAGACGCTGCCCCCTTCGACGAATCGTGCACCAGGACGACGGTTCGCGTACTCGACGATGCGGCCGCGCTCGACCTCCTTGATCTGACGGAGCAGTTCGAGGTCGATACCGGCGTCATCGACGACATACCCAGAAGAGTCGGATGCCGTGACGGCAGTCGCACCGAGCTGAGTGGCCTTCTGGATGGCGTAGATCGCGACGTTACCCGAGCCGGAGATGCCGACGCGCTTGCCTTCCAGCGACTCGTTGTGCACGGCGAGCATTTCCTGCGCGAAGAACACTGCGCCGTAACCGGTGGCTTCGGTGCGCACTTCGGCGCCGCCCCATCCGGTGCCCTTGCCGGTGAACATTCCCGACTCGTGGCGGTTGGTGACCTTGCGGTACTGGCCGAAGAGGTAGCCGATCTCGCGTCCACCGACACCGATGTCTCCTGCGGGAACGTCGGTGTGCTCGCCGAGGTGGCGGTACAGCTCGTTCATGAACGACTGGCAGAAGCGCATGACCTCCGCGTCGGAACGGCCGTGCGGGTCGAAGTCCGATCCGCCCTTGCCGCCGCCGATGCCCTGACCGGTGAGCGCGTTCTTAAAGATCTGCTCGAAGCCGAGGAACTTGATGATCGACAGGTTCACCGAAGGGTGAAAGCGCAATCCGCCCTTGTACGGGCCGAGCACGGAGGAGAACTGGATGCGGTAGCCGCGGTTCACGTGCAGCTTGCCTGCGTCATCCACCCACGGCACACGGAACATGATCTGCCGCTCCGGCTCGACCAGTCGCTCCAGGATGCCGCCTTCGACGTACTCCGGGTGCTGCTCGAGCACCGGCGCGATCGAGTGCAGTACCTCGTGCACGGCCTGGTGAAACTCCGGCTCGTACGGGCTGCGGGCGAGCACGGTATCGAAGATGGGCTGCACAGCGTCGGCGAGCGGGTGGAATTCGGGGTGAGTTGTGGTCACGCGGAATGGCTTTCTGAAGAGTATGGCTGAGGGGCGATCGTGTCGCGTGAAGAAGGCGTGCAGGGTCGGGCACGAGTTCTCACTTTACCCCGCAGGATTCTGGGAGATGACACGCGGTGTTTCGACCGAAGATCGGGTGGCGGTTACCCGGTGTTCTGTAGGCCTGCGGCGACACCGCTGACCGACAGCAGCAGCAGGCGACGCTGTTCGTCTTCGGTGCCGGATCCTGCGGCGGCCGGTCCGGCGGAGCGCAGCTCACGAAGAGCGCGCAGCTGCAGCAACGACAACGCATCCACATAGGGGCTGCGCAGCGTCACTGCTCGCTGCAGGATCGGCTTGTTTTCGAGGAGCCCGTTGCCACCGGTGAGGCGGATGACCCATTCCTTTGTGAGGGTGAGCTCATCGAGAACGAGCTGTGCGAGGTCGTCGCGGTCGCCGAGCGCGAGGTAGCGACGGGCGATACGCTCGTCTGTCTTCGCCAGGCTCATCGCGACGTTGTCGATCATGGTGCGCAGCAGGGGCCAGTCGCGGTAGGCCTGGATGAGGAGAGCCTCGTCCCCGACCGCTTCGAGCGCCGTTCCCAGACCGAACCAGCCGGCCAGGTTGATGCGCGCCTGCGTCCATGCGAATACCCACGGGATGGCACGTAGATCTTCCAACGACTCCACGGAGAGTCCTCGGCGGGCAGGGCGCGAGCCCAGGGCCAGCAGGCCGATCTCCTCCAGCGGGGTCACCGTGGCGAACCAGGGCGCAAATCCTTCTGCTTTCACGAGAGAGAAGAAGCGCTCACGCGAGGAGGCATCCATCACGTTCGCGACGTCAGCGAAGCGTGCGGCAGCACCGCTCGTGCGCTCTTCGACACCAGGGGAGGATGCCAGCAGTGTGGCTGCGGCGACCTGATCAATGTGTCGCATGGCGATCGCTGGCTCGCCGTAGCGGGCGAAGATCGTTTCGCCCTGCTCGGTGAGCTTGAAACGTCCGTCGACGGAGTGCGGCGGCTGCGCGAGGATCGCGGAGTTGGCGGGGCCGCCACCGCGACCGAGAGCACCACCACGACCATGGAACTGGGTCAGCTCGATGTCGGCATCCTTCGCCCACAGGGCGATCTTTTCCTGCGCCTCATAGAGCGCGAGTGTCGCGGCGACGGGTCCGACGTCCTTCGACGAGTCGGAGTAGCCGAGCATGACCTCGAAGCGGTTCCCCGTCTCGGCCAGGCGCGCCTGGAACTCCGGGAACGTGATGACCTCGGCGAGGATCCCGGGGGCTGCCTGCAGGTCGGCGAAGGTCTCGAACAGCGGCACGACGTCGAGAGCCGGAACGTTATCGCCGAGCGCGTAGCGAGCGAGACGGTGCACGTTTGCGAGGTCGGCGGCCGATGTCGTGAACGACACGACATAGCGGCCCGCGGCACGCAGGCCATAGGTGCGTTGGATCTCGGCGACCGCGCGGAAGACCTCGAGGACCTCCTCGGTCCGCTCGCTGAGTTCGCCGCCCGCCTCGAGCTCTGCGAGAGCCTCACGATGCACCTGCGAGTGCTGGCGCACCTCGAGCTCGGTGAGGTGGAAACCGTAGGTCTCAACCTGCCAGATCAGATGCTGGATGCCGCCGAATGCGTGGCGCTTCGCACCGGATGCGGCGAGCGATTCCTGCACGGCGCGCAAATCAGAGAGCAGTTCCTCCGGTGCGCCGTATCCGCCTTCCAATCTGAGGCGGGTCTCGGCGACGCGACGCGCGAGGGCCAGCAGCACTCGACGGTGCGGCTCCTCGGGGGAACGTGCGGCGATCTCCGCAGCGGTGGTTTCGTCGGACGCAGAAAATGCCTCCCAGATCGCGGTGACCGTGCTGCTGGGTGGGGTGCCTTCCGCGTCGAGAGTCAGGCCGCGGCCGATGCGATCGATCGCGCGTTCCAGGCCGCGAAGTACGTGGTCGGAGGCAATCTGTGCGGCTTCGCGAGTGACGGATGCCGTGACGAAGGGGTTGCCGTCGCGGTCACCACCGACCCACGAGCCGATCCGTACGAAGGCAGGAACGACCGGGGCGCTCGCGCCGGACTCTTCGCCGCGGAGGGCATCGTCGATACGACGGTAAACGTGCGGGACGGTGGTGAAGAGAGTCTCATCGAACACCGACATGACCGTACGCACCTCGTCGGTGGGCGAGGGCTTACTCGACCGCAGGGGGGCCGTGCGCCAGAGGGTGTCGACTTCTTCCAGCATCCGGCGGTGTGCGCGGTGCTGCTCGGCTCCGCCTTCGCTGGTCGAGTCGTGCTGGGTCAGCAGCTCCGAAAGGCGACGGATGCTGGCGGATACCGCGCGACGGCGGGCCTCGGTGGGGTGTGCCGTGAAGACCGGCTGGAAGCGCAGGCTTTCGAGTCGGCGCTGTGCTTCTTCGTCGCCGACCTCGCGGCGCAGCTGTGCGTACGCAGTGGCGACCGTGTCAACGGCGTCTTCGCGACCGGGCCGGCCGGCCCGCTCACGGAGGATGCGCACGCGCTGGTGTTCCTCGGCGAGGTTCACGAGATGGAAGTAGGAAGTGAACGCACGAGCGACTTCGTCAGCGCGCTGGACCGTGAACGAGTCCGCGATCTCGGTGGCGCGTTCGAACGCGTGAGTGCTCTCTTCGTCGTATGCCTGGATCGTGGCCAGGCGCAGGCGTTCGACGTCTTCAAACAGGCCTGGGCTGCCGCATTCGCGGAGCACCTGGCCGAGAAGGGCGCCGAGCATGCGGACGTCCGCACGCATCTCGTCGGGAATCCCGCGTCCGGCTTCGAAACGGCCGATAACGCGGATGGCCTCTGTGTTGGTGGGCTCGGGGGTCACCATTCGAGGTTATCCCCGGGCAGAGGGGGCTCCTGACCATGTGAAGGCCCGAAATGGTGTGATCGGCGGGCATAGCATGGGGGAGATGTCTGAATCCAGAAACCTTCTGCGCACCCAACAGTTCCCTGCGGTGCTGCTTCTGCTTGCCGCAGCGCTCGGGCTGCTTCTCGCGAACCTGCCGACTTTCGGCCCGATCGACGCGGTACTCGGATTTCACATTGCGATCCCGGGTGTCGGGATTGACCTGTCCGTCGCGCACTGGATCTCAGACGGCCTGCTCGCGATCTTCTTCTTCGTCGTCGCCATGGAGCTGCAGTACGAGCTGACCCGTGGTGAGTTGAATTCCTTCCACAAGGCGCTGCAACCGGCGATTGCTGCTGCCGGTGGTGTGCTCGTCCCGATCGGCATCTACCTGATGATCGCTGGCGGCGACCAGACGGCATCGGGCTGGCCGATTCCGACGGCGACCGATATCGCCTTCGCTCTCGGAGTGCTCGCGGTGTTCGGTAAGGGGCTGCCGCCGGCCGTGCGTGTCTTCCTGCTCGCGCTTGCGATTCTCGACGACATCATCGGCATCATTTTCATCGCGGTGCTTTTCGCACACGACCTGAACTGGCTGTATCTCTTGCTCGCAGTGGTCGGTGTGGCCGTCTTTGCGGTGCTGTCGAGGACGCTGCCGACCAAGCGATCTTGGATCGTCGTGGCGGCGATGATCGTCGTGGGGGTGTTGGTGTGGGGGCTCGTTCTCCTGTCCGGCATCCATGCCACCATCGCGGGCGTGATGTTGGGGCTCGCCATGGCGCAATCGCCGGCGATGCCCACCCGTCACGTTCTCGAGCCTTGGGTGAATGGCGCGATTCTCCCGATTTTCGCGTTCGCTGCGGCGTTCGTCGTCATTCCGGCTCTCGCACCCACGGAGCTGTCTCCGGCATTCTTCGGCATCGCCGTGGCGCTCCCGGTCGGCAAGATCATCGGAATCACCCTGTTCGGCTGGATTGCGATTCGGATCGGATCCCGAGGTCGCAAATCTGAGCTGCGCGTCTTGGATCTGGTCGCGGCAGGAACCCTGGGCGGTATCGGATTCACGGTCTCGCTGCTGCTGGCGAATCTCGCGTTTGCGAACGATGCGGCCACCAAGGACCAGGCGATTCTCGGTGTTCTCGTCGGATCGCTGATCTCTGTGTTGCTGTCGGCAGTCGTCGTGTCGTCGCGTGCGGCGTGGCATCGTCGGGTGACGGCCGCGAGTTCCTGACGGGTCCTGAGGGGGAACGATGACCGATCATCCTGACGCGCTGCGCGAAGCGGCCGAGACCATGCGGGCTGTGCGCGAACGCTGCGTCTGGTCGCAGCAGATCACGCACCGAGACCTCGTGCCGTATCTGATCGAGGAATCGCACGAGGTGATCGACGCCGTCGAGAACGGCACACGAGAAGACCTGCGTGAAGAACTCGGCGATCTACTCTGGCAGGTGCTGTTCCACGCGGCGATCGCCGCTCAAGATCCGGACGATCCGTTCGACATCGACGACGTCGCAGACACTCTCACCGAGAAGATGGTGCGTCGGCATCCGCATGTGTTCGCTGACGCGGTCGCGAACACCCCGGAAGAGGTGCTGGTGCACTGGAACGCGGCCAAGGCCGCCGAGAAGCGTTCACGACTCAGTGTGCTGGACGGCGTGCCGCGTGGGATGCCGGCGCTCGCGCTCGCCCAGAAGCTCGTGGGGCGCGCCGCTTCCGTGATTCCGGCACCTGAATCTGTCGAAGGGGCCGCACCGGCATCCGAAGCCGAACTCGGCGACGCGCTGCTCGCCCTGGCCTCGCACGCCCGAGCCAACGGCTGGGATGCCGAGCGCGCTCTCCGCGAGCGCCTGCGGCTGCTGGAGGGCGAGGTCCGCGCGGCCGAGGTGGGGTGAGGCGTGTTCGGCACGGAACTCGGGCCGGCTCAAGACCTGGAAAGATAGAGCCGTGGCTACTGTGAACCCGCCGCGCGGCATGCGCGACATCCTCCCCGCCGACAAGGCCCGCCGTGAGCGTGTCCTCTCCGTGATCCGTGGACGCTATCGCGCGCATGGCTTCGACGAGATCGAGACGCCGGCGCTGGAGGAATACTCGCGTCTGCACGCAGGCATCGGCGGCGATAACGAGAAGCTGGCCTACAACGTTCTTCGTCGCGGGATGGATGCCGAGGCGATCCGTGCGGGCGCAGATGATGCCGCCGCGCTTTCCGATCTCGGGCTTCGCTATGACCTCACCGTGCCGCTTGCACGGTTCTACGCGAGCAACCGCGGACAGTTGCCGGGTGTGTTCCGTGCGATTCAGATTGGTCCGGTCTGGCGTGCTGAGCGTCCGCAGAAGGGGCGTTATCGCCAGTTCATGCAGTGCGACATCGACATCATTGGGGATGACTCCGCGCGCGCCGAAGCGGAGTTGATGGTCGCCTCGCTCGACGTCGTCGATGCGCTCGGGCTCGAGGGTGCGACGGTGCGCATCAACGACCGCCGCGTGCTCGATTGGATGCTCGACACGTTCGGCTTCACCGAGGAAGAGCGCCCCGGCGTGCTGATCACGATCGACAAGCTCGACAAGATCGGCCCGGACGGAGTTGCGAAAGAGTTGCGGGAGCGGGGCGCAGTCGCATCCGCTGTCGACGCTTTCGAAGCATTCCTGAACCGCCCGCAGACCGACGAGGTCAATCCATTCGGCGAACGGCAGATCCTTAGTGCGCTGCCGGAGAATGCGCCAGACGAGATCGTCGCGCACCTGGTCGGCATTGGCGAGGCCGTTGCCGTGGGCCGGGCGATCGAGGGGGATATCCCGCTGACATTCGATCCTTTCCTCGTCCGCGGCATGGGCTACTACACCGGCACAATCTTCGAACTTACGCATCCGTCCGTTGATTACTCGCTCGGCGGTGGCGGACGCTACGACGGCATGATCGGTCGATTCCTCGGGCAACAGGTCTCTGCGGTCGGCTTCTCCCTCGGATTCGAGCGACTCGTCGACCTCGTTGCCGAAGAGGCCGGCGACGCTGCGCGGGCCGTTGTGCTCGTACACGATGCCGACGTTCCTGTCTCCGAACTCATCGCACACAAGGCTGCGCTCGTTCAGGATGGCGCCCGTGTGCGCTTGGAGCGTCGGACGAAGAACTTCAAGGCGCTTCTTGAACGTTCGGCAGCCGACGGATACACCGGTTTTGCGGCCATTTCGGCGGGCGCGGCAGTGGGCTCCCTGGAGATCAAGCCACTGAGCTGAGCACTTCCATCAGCCGAGTACACCTGTCGGCGAGAATCACACCTGTCGGTTGAAACCAGGAGTTCTGACAGGCATGCGTGAAAATCCACCGACAGGTGTACCGACGTTCATGCCGTGTTCACGGTCGAGCGATCGAATGGGGCCATGACTCGGGTCCGCGTTGCCCTCGTCGTGGGAGCGGCGTTCGCAGCCATCGCGTTCGGAGGACACGCACTGCTCACCCGTCAAGCAGCGATTGCGCGTCGGCGCATTGGCAAGCCGCTCGGCGAGGATTCTCTCGACGCCGACCGAGTGTGGACGCGTTCGCTGAACGGACAGCCGGTGGAGTTGTTGCTGCTCGGCGACTCACTGGCCGCAGGTCTCGGTGCTGAGCATCGAAAAGAGACGCTCGGCGGGCGCATAGCGAAAGCCACAGCCAAGCGGATGCAGCGGCCGGTGCGCCTGCGAACGGTCGCAGTCGTCGGATCGGAGTCATCGGCGCTCGCCAGTCAGATCGATGCTCTTTCCGACGACTACCGCGCCGACGTCGCTGTGATCGTCGTCGGCGGTAATGACGTCACGCACCTGATTCCGCCCTCCGTCGCGGCCGAGCAACTCGAGCAGGCAATCACCCGGCTTCAGGATGCCGGCACTGCCGTCGTGATCGGCACGTGCCCTGACCTCGGCACCCTGCAGCCGGTGCCGCAGCCGCTGCGCGCGCTGCTGTCGCGGATGTCACGACGCCTCGCGCTCGAACAGACGAGAGTCGCGTGGCGCACGGGTGCGGTGCCGGTCGACCTGCGTGAGGCGGTTGGGCCCGCGTTCCGCGAGCAATCCGAGGAGATGTTCAGCCTTGACCGCTTTCACCCCAGTGCGGCCGGTTATCGCCGTACGGCCGAGGCACTGCTGCCGGCGGTGGTTATGGCGCTGGAGTCTGGGCCGCAGCATCTTCAGAAGGCGTTCCTGCAGCGCTGAACGTGGCGGCCCACTGCTCGACGCGCTTGGCGCTCTCTGCCGGCGACAGGTCCTCGACGCGGCTCATCAGAGACCAGCGCACGCCGAAGGGATCGCGGATGCTCGCGAAACGATCGCCTGAGACGAAATCGGATGCCGGTTCGCGCACGTGAGCGCCCGCCGCGACGGCGCGCTCGACGACAGTGTCGACATCGGTGACATAGAGACCGAGCGAGTAGCAGTCGTCGTCGCCCGTGGGTGGCGGCACGAGCTTGTAATCCGGGGTGGGCTCGCCGATCTGGAGCAACCCGAGCCCGAAATCAAGATCTGCATGGACGACGACTCCACCCATCTCTGTGACGTCGATGACCATTGCGCCGAAGACATCGCGGTAGAACTTGACCGCCTCGGCGGCTCCAGGGATCGCGAGAAAAGGGGTCAGAGAAGTCGCGTTGTTCGGGCGACCGTTCGTGGTGTGAGCGCCGGTGAGGCCTGATGTCGTGTTCATGCCTTCACGCTACGGATCGGGGCCTGTGCTGCGCTTGGAGATTCGCGACACGATGTCGGACGCGATGACTATCGTCAGAGGATGATCGATGCGTGGCGGGGAATTCTGTACCCGGCGCGGCTGCCTCAGTTCCATCGACTGTTGCCGCCGGCAGAGGCCGCGGAACTCGTCGAATGGTTCTGGATTCCGGAGTGGAACATCGAACCCGGGCGCACATCGCGTCAGCACGTCGTCGCGTACCCCGCGCTCAACCTCGTGGTGGACGCGGGCGGCGTCGAGCTCACTGGAGCATCCACCCGCGCATCGCATCGCGATCTCACCGGTCGAGGGTGGGCCGTCGGTGCGCTGCTGAAACCGGCAGCCGTTGCCGCTCTCATCGAGGACCCGTCCGCGCTCCGTGACCGCTCGACACGATTCGATGCCCCTGATCTGCACCGTGCTGTGACCCAGGCGATGGATGAGAGCGGAGCTGTAGGTCGAGAACATGCAGCGACGGCTTTCAGCGCGTGGCTCGTCGAGCGTGTCGGTGAGATCGGGCCTGTCGCGCGCCAGGCCAATGAGATGTCTGCTCTGCTGATGACTGACTCCGCGATCACCCGCGCCGAGGACGCCGCAGCGCGGCTGTCGATGTCTGTGCGCACCCTGCAGCGCCTCGCCCATCGGTACGTGGGGTTTCCTCCGGCGGCAATGATTAGGCGCCGACGGTTGCAGGAAGCGGCTCAGCGAGTGAGGGAGCATCCGGAAACAGACCTGTCGACGATCGCCGCAGAGCTCGGCTATGCCGACCATGCCCATCTGACGAACGACTTCTTGGCTGTGCTGGGCATCGCGCCCAGCGCCTACCGCGCGTCTTGACCTCGGTACCGCGGCCTTGCGTGCCTGCACACCTGCACACCTGCAGGGAGATCGTACGGATGCATGGCCATCCCGCGGCGTGTCGCCCTGCGGGTGTGCATCGGCACTGCAAGTGTGCCGGCGGGCGCCAGGTCAGCGGGCCACGCGCAGCCGCAGCATCCGATACGCGACCCCGATAATCACGACTCCTGTGCCGATGAGCGACGCCAGGACCGGCAGCGTGTTCACCAGCACCAGGCAGCCAAGCGCGCCGATGACCGGGACGAATCGCGGGTAGCGGCGGGCCTGGCCGGATTGCCGGAATGCGGAGGCGTTCGCGATCAGATAGTACAGCAGCACGCCGAAAGATGAGAATCCGATCGCATTCCGCAGATCCGCGACGAGCACGATCCCGATGACGATCAGGGCGATGACGATCTCCGCGCGATATGGCACCTGCCAGCGGGGATGGACGACCGCGAGGAAGCGGGGCAGATCGGACTCCCTGGCCATCGCCAGCGTCGTCCGCCCGATTCCGGTGAGCAATGCCAGCAGGGCTCCGAGGGATGCCGCGGCCGCTGCCACCCGCACGACAGGCGCCAGGGCAGACCAGCCAGCGGCATCCACAACCGCCGCCAGCGGCGCGGTGCTCGTCGCCGCATCAGCGCCGAGCGTGAGGATCACGACGATCGCGATCAGGACGTAGACGATCAGAGCTCCGGTGAGGGCAATCGCGATCGCCCGCGGAATGTTTCGTGCGGGGTTGGTCACCTCTTCGCCCATTGTCGCGATGCGGGCGTAGCCGGCGAACGCGAAAAACAGCAGACCCGCGCCCTGCAGCACGCCGTAGAGGGTGAGATCGGGCAGAGGCGCAGGTACGGCGGAGGGCGCGGCGGTGAATCCCGCGGCTGCCACGATGGCCAGACCCAACAGCGAGGCGACGACCAGGATGCGGGTGAGAAGAGCCGTGCGTGTGACGCCAAAGCAGTTCACGGCGGCGAGCGCACCGACGGCGACGATCGCGACCGGGAGTTCCCAGCCTGCAGGAGCGGCATAGGCGGCGAACGTCATCGCCATTGCGGCGCAGCTCGCGACCTTGCCGATCACGAAACACCAGCCGGCAATGAAACCCCACCAGGGGCCGATCTCTGCGCGGGCATAGGCGTAAGTGCCGCCGGCGACCGGATGCACGGCGGCCAGCTGGGCGGAGGATGCCGCGTTGCAGTATGCGACGACAGCGGCGATCGCGAGTGCGATCAGCAGGCCGGAACCGGCGACCTCGATCGCCGGACCCCACACCGAGAAGACGCCGGCGCCGATCATCGAGCCGAGGCCGATGGCGACGGCATCCGTGAGTGTCAGGCGACGAGCGAGTTCCATGCCGTCATCGTGGCACGTGCAGGTGAACGGTTGGTGCTCATGCCTGGCGAGCCGTAGTGACTCGCTTCTTCTCCCGGATGTACACCTCGCGGCGCACCTTCGCTACGACATCGCCGTCGCGGTCGGTGATCTCGGTCTCGAACCACTCCAGTACCTTCGCGCCGCCCTTGGCGCGCTCTCGGAGTTCGGCGGCTTTCTCTGGCGAGACGTGAAAGTGCGCGGTCAACATGCCGCGCCCTGGTTTGATGAACTCGATTTCGCCGCGAGTGTCCCACACGACGTAATCACGGCCGAGCTGGTGCATCACGAGCATGAAGAAGTACGGGTCGGTCATCGCCGACATCGACCCGCCGAACGCAGTTTTCACGAAGTTGCGGGTGATGAGGTTCACATGCAGCTCGACGGTGGCGTGTGTCCAGTCGTGACTGAATCGGCGGATGCGGATGCCGCTGAAGAAGTTCGGAGCCCACAGGCTCATTCCGGTCGCAAGGCGTCGGGGAGTGATCTTCATCTCGCCAGTGTGGCGGAGAGTGCACGTCGTGACAAAGTCGGTGGAGGGTTGTGACAGTTGTTCTAGTTAAACTAGAATTAGTAGAAGTTCGAATGGAAGGGAGAACGATGCTGATCAAGATCGACGTCGAAAGCTCCCGCCCGCTTTTCGAACAGGTCGCCTCCTCCGTGCGCACAGACATCGTGGCTGGGCGCCTGGCCCCGGGTCATCGGCTTCCCTCCGCCCGCGAGCTCGCTGAGGCACTCGAGATCAACCTGCACACCGTGTTGCGTGCCTACCAGCAGCTGCGCGACGAGGGGCTTGTTGATCTTCGCCGGGGGAGAGGCGCTGTCATCTCGGCATCCGCCGCTCCGCTTGCCGAACTCTCACACGACATCATCGCACTCGTATCCCGCGCTGCGGGACTTGGGATTTCACCGAACACTCTCGCCGCTCTCATCAAGGAGACACCCGTATGACTGACGACGTCCGCAGAGCCCGCGCCGCCTTTCTTTGGGTGGGGGTGATCGTGCCTCTGGCGCTCTTTGTGCTGGCCGCTGCCGTGATCATCGCGTGGATGCCGGAACTGCCGGAGCCCATGGCGATCCACTGGGGCTCGGAAGGCGTTGACGGCTTCGCGTCGCAGTGGGGCTACATTGCAGCGAGTATTGGGATCGGCGCTGGTGTGATCATCTTGCTTGCCGCGATCACGGCATTCGCGCATCGCCTGCCGCAGAGCAGCACCAAGCCGGCCGTCGCGCCGTGGTCGGTGACCGCGCGCTTCATGGGTGCGATCAACCTCGGACTCGGCGCAATGATCGCGTTCATCGCGGTAGCGGGCGCGGCACTGCAGCGCGGTCTGTCGGATGCCGCAGACACTCCAGGTATCGGGATCTGGACACTCGTCGGCTTCGGACTGCTCGTCGGCTTCACAGTGCTGGGTTGGTTCCTGCAGCCGAAGTCGCCTCGCGTCTTCGCCCCGAACGGAGCCGCCGCGGAGCGAATTCCGCTCGCTGCCGGAGAGAAACTCGTCTGGGTCGGCACAGCGAATATGAGCCGTATCGGCGTCGTGGTGCTCCTCGCGGCCGTCGCGTTCCTGGCCATCCGGGCCGCGATGCTGATCGCCGAGGGCGACGCCGGTTGGTGGATCTACGGTGTCGCCACGGTCGTGATCGCTCTACTCGTCAGCAGCACACTGACCTTCCGTGTCCGAGTGAACGCCCGCGGCCTGTCGGCACGCTCCTTGCTCGGCTGGCCCCGCACGCAGATTCCGCTGTCTGACATCGAGCGAGTTGAAACTGTCGAAATCGATCCCTTCCGAGAGTTCGGCGGCTGGGGCTGGCGCCTCAGCATGGATGGCCGCCGAGGCATCGTGCTGCGCACAGGTGAAGCCCTGCAGGTCACACAATCCAGCGGACGCGTGTTCGTCGTCACGCTCGACGGGGCATCAGAGGTTGCCGCAGTACTCGAAACGCTCCGCACCGAACCCACTTCTTCGATGAACAAGGAACGCTCATGACTCGCATCCGCCCGATCGCCACAATCGCCTTCGTCGTCCTTGCACTGGGGCTCGCCTGGCTCGTCGCCCTGCCACTGTGGCTGGACAGCGGGCTCATGAACCCGCTGGCCGGAATTCTCATTCCAGTGATGATGTTCACGCCGGCGCTGGCTGTGGTGATTGTCATGCTCGTCTTGCGCCCAGTGCCGAAGGGGGAGCGGCTGCGTTTCCTTGGGATCTGGCCGCTGCGTCCTGCCAAGCGCGTGGTCTGGATGATGGTGCTCGGCCTGTTCGGCCCCATCGTCGTCGTCGCCGCGAGTGTCGCCGTCGCCGCGCTGTGCGGCTGGGTCACCCTCGATCTCGTGCATTTCTCCGGCTTCGCAGAGCAGCTGGCGGCTGGCCTTCCTGCCGGTGTTGAGGCGCCGCCGGCGATCGTCGTCATCCTCTCCCAGCTGATCGCGATTCCGTTCGCTGCCGCGACGATCAATGCCTTCCTCGCTTTCGGTGAAGAGCTCGGGTGGCGTGGATTCCTGCTGCCCGCGCTGCGTCCACTCGGCACCTGGCCGTCGTTGCTCATCAGCGGCGCGGTGTGGGGATTGTGGCACTCGCCGGTCATCCTGCTCGGCTACAACTTCGGTCTCACCGACATCACCGGCGTTCTGCTCATGACAGCAGGATGCGTGGCGTGGGGCGTGCTGCTCGGCTGGCTGCGACTGCGCTCGGCGTCGCTGTGGCCTGCCGTCTTCGCCCACGGTGCAATGAACGCGGCCGGCGCCATGATCTTGTGGTTCTATGCGGCGGGGACGACTTTCGACATGGCACTTGCGGGCCCACTCGGAGTCGCCGGCTGGATCACCTGCGCGATCGTCGCGGTCGTGCTGGTTCTCACCGGGCAGTTCCGTCGTCAGCCGGAACTGGACGGCGCTGTCGGACGGATGCTCTCGGCACCGCGCCGCTGAGAGGCATTCCGCCCGGACCCGCGGGTGACTAGTTTTGGTGACACCGAACTCCGGGAGGTCGCCATGGCACGCACCGCGTCACGCGCATGGCTCGTCGCCTCTGCGATGGTGTCGTTGATGCTGCTCAGTGCCTGTACGCCGTCGCCCGAGCGTAACGCGCCGGATGGCGTGACTGTCTCGCTCGTCCAGGGACGCACGGACATCGCCAGCGGACTCGTGTCGATGCGGGTGCAGAACGACGGTGACGAGACCGTTCGAGTGCTGACGGCCTCGTATCTCGACCCGCGTTTTGCAACGGGTGCGGAATGGGATCGCGCGACCGACATTCCGGCAGGAGCCGCACGGGCACTTCGCGTCGAGGTGCCACCGCCCGACTGCGACGTGGGCATCGAGTCGGCGTCCGGCACGGCACAGCTGACATTCTCGACATCCGAGGGTGAGACGGTCGCCGCCTATGACGTCACCGACCCGTTCGACTTCGTCTCCCCGTACATCGAGGCTGCGTGCTTCGCGAAGCAGCTCAGCGAGACGGCGACCATTGCGCTGGAGGGTGTGATGGTCGAAGCAAATGGCGAGGGCGCCGTGCTCGAGATGCGCGTCACGGCGAATTCTGAGGATGCTGTGGTGCTCGATTCGGTCGACGGCACGGTGCTGCTGGCGCCCGATGGCGGCGACGAGGCCTGGCATCCGCAGGTCACGGTCACGCCGGGAACGTCCGCGTCGGTCGAACTTCGAGTGGTCCCCACCCGGTGCGATCCCCACGCGGTCGTCGAGGACAAAGTCGGCACGCGCTTCCCCGCGTCCATCACGATTCTTTCGAGTACGCCGCGGACCGGTGTGTTCGTGATCGTCGCCGATGACGCCCAACGCGCCGCGCTGTACGGGTACGTCACGGGGCACTGTGGGAACAGCCCCTGACTGGGTAACGTGGGGCTCATGACTGAACCAACGGTGGAGAACTGGCGCCGCGCTGACGAGTTCCTCTCCGACACGCTCGTCGGACACGACCCGGCGCTAGATGCCGCCCTCGCGGCCCAGCGCGCAGCCGGTCTTCCCGACATCGAAGTCGCCCCAGTCAGCGGCAAGCTGCTGAATCTGATCGCTCGGATCAGCGGCGCACGCCGTGTGCTCGAGATTGGCACACTCGGTGGGTACTCGACCATCTGGCTCGCCCGCGCGGTCGGTGAGGGCGGCACTGTGACCACGATCGAAGCAGAGTCGGGAAACGCGGCGATCGCACGGGCCAGCATTGATGCGGCCGGTATCGGCGATCGAGTCGCGATCCGCATCGGTCGCGCCGCAGACGTGCTGCCCACGCTCGAAGGATCCGAGCCGTTCGATCTTGTCTTCATCGACGCTGACAAAGAATCGAACACCATCTACCTCGACTGGGCTGCACGGCTCGGACGCTCTGGTGCTGTGGTCATACTCGACAACATCGGCCGCGAGGGTGAAATCGTGCGTGAGGACACCACCGATCCGCGCGTCATCGGAACGCGAGACGCACTGCGGATGCTGGGGGAGGACTCGCGCTTTGACGCCACAGCTCTCCAGACAGTCGGCATCAAGGGGTGGGATGGCATCGCCATTGCAGTGCTCACGTGAACTGCGGGTGTATTGACGCTTGACATGGAGTGAAATCCGCTCCGATGTGATGCAACGGCGCTCCTTTGAGCGTCGGTGTTTGCTGAGTGCGTCACCCCGTTAGCGTGACTTCTGATCACGGTTAGGCGTTACGGCGCCGCACGGAAGGACACCAAAGATGGCGAATCTCGCAGCAGTCATGCCCGCCCTGGGAACGATCGAAGTCAAGGTCGCGATCGGCGGTGGAGCCGGCAAGGAACGTGCGGTCAGCGCGGTGCTGCGCTCGGGTATGGCCGACGTCATCATCACCGACGTGCGCTCAGTGCAGCTCGCTCTTCAGGACTGACCCTCAGGATCGCGATTCGTGCGACGCTCGGGTGTTAAGCCGGAATCGAACGAGACGGACCACCATGCACTGCCGACTGCGTCGGGCTCCGGGGTGAGCAGGTCATGGCCGGAGGCGAAGGCGTTCGGCGGGCAGGTCTGCGGCTCCAAGGCCAGACCGCGCCGGCGCATCTCGGGATCCGGCACATCACCCGTGAACACCTGGATCCAGCGGAACGCTTCCGACAGCCGCATATGCAGCGCGGTATCGCCGAAGGATGCCGAAACCTCGGCGACGCCATCCGCATTGCGGGTGAGCCCACCGTACGTTCGGCTGAACACCTCGTCGCCGATGCGGCGCGGCGACGCATAGTCGCGCTCGGCATCGACTCCGCGCGCCTCGAGGGGAAGCTTGTTGTGCGGATCTCCGTCGAGGGCGATCCGCGCAGGTACCTGCAGGACCGTCGCGTCCACCGACAAGGCACCACGGAAGTAGGGGTGGAAGCCGATGCCGAGCGGTGCGAGGCGCGACCCGGTATTGCGCCAGGTTGCTGTGCAAGTCAGACCACGCTCTGCACTGACCGCGTACTCGACGGTCAATGCCACCGCGAACGGGTATCCCGGTTCGTCCACGATTGCCGTCGTCCAGGATGCGCAGGACGGCGCCTCGCGATCGCGACGCCATAGGCGGTCGAAGACGAGCCCGTGAATCGCGTGCCCGAGTGACGGCTCGTTCACAGCGAGCCGGTGCTGTTCTCCCACGAAGGAGTACTCCGCACCGCCGACCCGACCGGGCCATGGAGCCAGGACGGCGCCGTGGTGCCCCAGACGAGGATCGTACGACCCCGGGGTCGCGAGCATCTCGATGCCTCGCCAGCGCAGCGAGCGCAGGGTCGCGCCGCGGTCGTCGACCACGGCGGCGTACTCCCCGTTGTGAAGAACGACCTGCGTGCTCATCCCTGCTCGCCGTGACGCATGCCGGACGCCGCGCGCGCGATTCTCCCCGCAGTCAGCCGGGCTTCGCGTCCGAGGTCGGGGATGCGCCCGTTGAGGCGATACTTCGGTCCGTAGATCGAGACGGCTGCCAGCGGGCTTCCCTTACGGTCACGCACGACCGCTGCGAGCCGCTCCACATCATCGGAGCGGGGGATCCACACGTAACCGCGCGACTGGGCGAGATCGATCTCGCGTGCCCAGCTGGTGCGATCGAGACGCACCTCCGGGTGCTCCACATCGGAGTCGGCCAGTTCGTCGATGATGCGGTGCTGCTCGGAGACGGGGAGTGCGAAAAGGATCGCCCGGCCGGCCGCGGTGGCGTACAGCGGTGCGGAGTTACCGACGTGCGGAACCATGCGGAACGGATGCTCGGGATCCACCTGGTCGACGCTCACCGTGTGATTGCGCTGCCGGATCGTGAGGATCACCGCCTCATCGACCTGGTCGCGCAGTTCGAGCAGGTACGGTCGGGCAATCTCGCTGAGGTTGTATTGCGTCTGGAACCCCTTCGAGATGCCCAGAACGCGACCGGTCAGGACGACCTTGCGGCTTTCCACTCGGGCGACGTAACCGATGTCGGCCAGTGTCGTGACGAGTCGCGAGACGGAACTCTTGTCGATCCCGGTCAGCTCACTGAGTTCGGTGATCGTCGCTCCTCCGCGCGACTCGGCGATGGCCTCGAGCAGGCGCATGCCCCGGCTCAAGGCGCGGTGGCGGCTGTCATCCATAGGCTTACTCCTTCGTCAGCGCCTTGGCACGGGCGATATCCTCCCGCATGCCCGATGGGAAGCTCTGGTCCTCCAGGCCGCCCACCTCCTCACCCGCAGCGCGAAATGCATCGGCGAGCTCGAATGAATCGTAGCGGGGAGCGTAGCCGAGTTCGGTGCGTGCCTTGTCGATGCTCAGCCTGCTGAACCGGTTGCCGCTCACCGCGTTGTAGATCTGGAAGCCCTGCGGCGAACCCACCACACGGTGCAGCAGATCGAGCAGGTCCTCCACGGCGACGAAGTCCAGCAGCATCCAGCCGATATCGGGATCGGCGAGTCGCTCAGGTGGCTGGAACGCCCCGATCCGGAGCGCGGTGAACGACATGCCGGTCGTATCGGCGACGAATGCGCCCAGCGCTTCGCCGAAGCACTTCGATACGCCGTAAAGGTCGGCCGGTCGCACCGGATCCGTCTCACGCAGCTGCCGTCCCGCCGGGTAGCCGCTGATGGCATGCACGGAGGAGGCGTAGACGACGTGCTGCACGTCGGTCGCGGTCGCCGCGGACATCAGGTTATAAGTGCCGATGATGTTCGACGGCAACAGGCTCGACCACGGAGCACCAGGGCGCCGTTCGCCGCCCAGATGAACGACGGTATCGACTCCGACGAGCGCAGGCGCGATCTCGTCCAGGTTCGCCAGATCGCCCTCCACTGTGCGACCGAGGGACCTGTGCTCATCGGTGAGGGCACCGGGCAGATCGAACAGGACGAGATCGTACTCGGCGGTGAAGGCGCGCGCGAACCTCGTCGCGATGTTCCCACCGCCCCCAGTGATCAGCACCGTGCGTTCAGCCATCGATGTCTCCCCGCTCGCGCACGATCACACTGTGAGCACTGACAGACAGGCCTTCAAACGCCGCGTCGTGGTCTGCGCGGTTCCACAGCACCTCCAACGCGCCGTCTGGTGCGACATATCGGGCGATCAGGAGATCGGCGTCCCTGACAAGGACGAATCGGCCAGAGTCGAAGTAGCGGCGATGCTGCGCGCGCAGTGCGCTCAGTTCTCCGACCAGGGCGGCGTAGCGCGGGTAGCTCTCGATGTCTTTGCGGGCGCGGTGGATGGCCACGTCGAAGATGAGGTTGTGCACGAACGCGTAGTTGAGCTGATCTTCCCAGCCTTCGCGCTCGTCCTGAATCAACCGGTTCGAGACGATCGGCTCTGGGAAAGCTGTGCGGAACATCGCGGGGAAGGCCTCATCCGTGTACTGGAAGGCGAACCCCCACCCGTGGTGGTAGTCGAGTTCGGCGATCATGCAGTCCGCCATGCCCTCGGAGCCGAGGCTTCGCGCACCCGCCGCGGCGCGAAGGGCGCGAAGCGTCCGTGCGCGGGACTGCGACTCGATCCCGGTGCGCTCGCCGTGCTCGTGGGAGGCGTCGTAGCAGGGCCAGGCGGCCAGATGGTATGCGGTCTGATCGAAGAAGATGGCGTCTGCTCCGAGCGAGGCCTGGGTGCGTGCGACGTCTTCCATCTGCGCTCGCCAGGCCGGTGCGCCGTGACATGCGATGGTGAAGTAGCCGGGGGAGAAATGACGAAGCGTCTGGGACTCGCGCGCGAACTCGTATCCGACGACGTAGTCGAGCCCGTCCGCATTCTTCTTGGCGACCGCCGCACCGTGGTGAGCGGCGAATGCGCTCGTGCGATCGATGAGGTTGCCGTTGGCGTACAGCGAGATGAACCCGCCGCGCGAGCGGATCTCAGCGATGGCCGAGCTGAGCTCCTCGACACCACCGAGCGCGTCGTCCGGCTCGTAGACCGGATACCCCCGGTCGAAGCCGCCCTTCCACCATCCAAAGAGCAGGATGCCGTTGAGCCCGTAGCGCAGACCCTCTTCGAAGAGTCCCACCAGATCGGCATAGCGGTAATTGATCTGTCCGAACTGGTGTCGCAGAATGATGCGCTGCCAGCCGTTGAGATGCTCGGCTCCCTCGTGCGGCCCGGCGTACCAGCTATCGGCCCACGAACGGTACAGCGCGGCGCCGTTGGCCCAATCTCCGTCGAGGCGGCTCAGGAGCACAGGTCCGGCTACCGCACGCTCGCGTCCTGATGGCGTCACGGCTGTCAGCCACAGCTCGCCTTCGTCGCCGCGGGGCGGCACGCCGGCGCTGAGGAGGACGGAACTGAATTCCGGGTCGTGGCGGCCCATGTAGAGGAAGGATCCGTCACTCTGGACGCCATGCCACGGCATGCTCAGCTCGCCGGGGTAGGCGATCGGGCTCCATACCCCGCTGTCGTCGTCGACCATGTATTCCGTGTGCGTGCTGTACAGGCGAGTGCGAGGAGACGACGTCTTTCGGCCCAGGCCCTCTGCGCGGTACAGGGTCTCGTCTTCGGTGGCTGTGCTCGCATCGAGTTCGACGACCGGCAGCGCGATCTCCCGAATCGCGATCCCCGGAGGGGCTTCCGCGAGGGCACGGAACTCGAGCCCGGCGGCGGACTCGGTGATATCGATGACCAGCGACACCGACAGCTGCGCGCCGTCCGCGGTGCGAACACTGTCGTACGAGAGTCGAAGGCCGTCATCGAGGCGGGCGACTGTGCCGCTCTGCTGCTCCGAATGCACGGGCGCGTCGCGCTGGTCGTCATGCACCAGGCTCATCGTCCACAGGCGGCCGCGTGCGGAGGTGAGAAGGCGATCGGCATGCAGCTCTGCATGGCTTGCTGTGGCGTCGACGCGGAGTGTGAGTCCACCCGCGGTCGTTGCCTCGTAGTGAGGGGAGTCCATGCCTGGATCGTAGGATTACAAATGCCAAGTCAGCAAGTGTGTTGCAAATATGGCATGTATACCCGCCGTGGTGCCGGATGCGCATCAAGTTTGCCGGGAGTGAGAACTTTGTCTACCGTGGCGCCAGATGGAGAGGAGCCACTGATGGTCAGCACCGAGCAACCACGTGATCTCGCCCCCGACGAGAGGGAGCGGATCGCGCCGGGCTATACCCAGCGAGATGTCGTACCCGCCGTGCCGTGGGAGAGCGACGGAGGCATCCGCATCACGGGACTGGATGTGTTCATCGTCGCCCCCGACGGCGTCAACCTCGTCATCGTACGCGTGCGCACGGATGTCGACGGTCTCGTCGGGTACGGGTGTGCAACGTTCACCCAGCGAGCGTTCGTCGTCGCAGAAGCGGTGAAGTCGTATCTGGATCCGCTGCTGACCGGGCGCTTCGTCCACGACATCAGCGACATCTGGCAGTCGACGACGGTCGACAGCTACTGGCGCACCGGTCCCGTGCTCAACAGTGCGCTCTCAGGCGTCGACCAGGCGTTGTGGGACATCAAGGGCAAGGTCGCCGGCCTGCCGGTCTGGCAGCTGCTCGGCGGGCGGGTGCGCACGGCCGTCGACACCTACACGCATGCATCAGGGCGTGACGTCGAGGAGCTCTCGGACCAGGTGGAGCAGTGCCTGACAGCCGGCTATCGATACGTCCGGTGCCAGGTCACCGTTCCCGGTACATCCACCTATGGCGCCGCCCTGCACGCTGCGGGCGACGTGTTCTGGGACCCCGATGCCTACGTGCGGATGATCCCCGGGGTTTTCGAGGAACTCACTTCGCGCTTCGGATCGAAAGTCCGCTTCATTCATGACGTTCACGAGCGACTGGCGCCTGCCGACGCGGTGCGGATCGTCAAGGCACTCGAGCCGCACGATCTCTTCTTCATCGAGGATCCAGTGGCCCCGGAGGACATCGCCTGGCTACGCCGCATCAGGGAGACCAGTTCGGCCCCGATTGCGTTCGGCGAGCTGATCTCCAACCCTGCCCAGTACGTGCCGCTGCTGCAGGATCGCCTCATCGACTTCCTGCGTTGCCACGTGTCCGCTATCGGCGGTCTGACTCCGGCGATCAAGCTCGCTGCGCTGGCGGAGGCGTATGGCGTTCGTACGGCATGGCACGGACCGCGAGACGTCTCGCCCGTCGGGCACGCGGCAAACGTCGCCCTCGACGTTGCCTCCCCTGCTTTCGGCATCCATGAGCACTTCGAGTTCTCGGATGCTGCGAAGGAGATCTTCTTCGGCACCCCAGAGACCGTCGGCGGGGCAATCGCCCCGTCGATGTTCCCGGGCCTGGGGATCGACTTCAGCGAACGCGCGGCATCGGCCAGCCCGCCGGTGTCGGCGACGACCAACTGGCACTACAGCCGCGTTCGTCGACGTGACGGCGCCTCTCAGCGTCCGTGACTCCAAGGGTCTGCGTCGCAGACCATCGTAAGGAAAGGAAAGTCGCAATGAAGCGTCCCTTCGTTGTTTTCACTGCAGTCGCAGCCACTGCAGTTCTGCTCGCCGGATGCGGTACCGGCGGTGCAACCGTCACGCCGCAGGATACGGCGGATATCAACACAGACATCGCTGGCGAAGACGTCACCATCACCCTCGCATACGCCAGTGATCCGCCTGCATCTGCTCTGGTGGAGGGCTTCCAGGAGAAGTTCCCCAATGTCACGGTGGACATGGTGCAGACTCCATTCGCCGACTATCAGACCAGTCTGAAGCTGGCGATGGCCTCGGATGACTCGCCAGACCTCGTGCAATACAGTCCTGGGCCGATGCGTTCGATCGTGCCCGCAGGGCTCGTCGAGAAGCTTGAGCCGTACGCAGAGGCTTACGGCTGGCGCGACAAGGTCGCTCCTGGTCTGCTCGGCATGCTCACTTCCAACGAGTCCGCGACCGAGTACGGCTCCGGAAACCTCTACGCCATGCCCGGCGCGATCCAGATGATCGGCGTGTTCTACAACAAGCAGCTCACCGAGGCCGCGGGCGTGACCGACACACCTGAGACGCTTGTAGAGTTCGAGGAGGACCTCGCCGCCGTGCAGAAAAGTGGCGTCGCCAAGAGCGTGGCGGCGATGCCGGCGCTCGGCATCGGCGGCTTCCAGCTCTGGGGCGTGCTCGCGAACGTGCTCGGCGACGTCGAGACCTTCAACGACTGGGTGTACGGCAAGGAGGGAACCTCGTTGCTGAGCGACGAGGGCTTTACCGAGGCGGCAGCAGTCATGGCGCAATGGTCCGAGGCGGGGTACTTCCCGACCGGTGCCGCAGCGATCGACGATGCCACGGCGATCGCCAGCTTCGAGGCCGGGGAGAACGCGTACTACGTCACCGGCAACTGGAACACCGAGGTGTTCGAGTCGGCTCTGGGCGATGACCTCGGCTTCTTCCTCATGCCCGGCACCACCGCCGATGCCCCCGCCGTCGCCACGGCGTCAGGCACGCCGTACGCGATGTCGGCGAAGTCCCAGCACAAGGACGTCGCTGCGGCGTTCCTCGACTACATCTCCAGCGTCGACGCAGCGCCGTACCAACTCAAGGCCGGGCTGCTGCCCGTGACGCCGGACGCCGCACTGGAGCTCAGCCCTGCGGTCGCGGCCATTCAGGAGGGCTACCTCGCCGTCAGTGCCGACAACGGCAGTGCACCGTTCTCGAACTGGGCATCCAGTTCGATGATCGACACGCTCACCTCGGGCTCACAGGGTGTGCTCAACGGCGCCGTCACCCCGCAGGCGTTCGTCGAGTCACTGCAGGCAGACTGGGAGTCGAACCGGCCGTGATCGTCGTACCGAAGGCGGAGGGGCGCGGTCTCGCATCGCGCCCCTCCCGCCGGAGGCCCTCCTCGAGGAGTCTCCGGGCTTATCTCTACATCCTCCCCGCCGCGATCGTCTACATAGGGTTCAGTCTCTGGCCGGCTCTGAACACTGTCTACTACTCACTGCTGAGATGGGACGGCCTCAACGCCGGAGTCTGGATCGGCGCCGACAATTACGTCAATGTCTTCACCGACCCGAAGCTGCTCGGATCCGTGCTGCACAGCTGCGTACTGATCGTCTTCTTCGCATTCATCCCGATCACCATCGGGCTGCTGCTGACCGGGCTTCTGATGGGCAAGGGCACCAAGGGGATGACCGCCTTCCGCGTCATCTACTTCCTCCCACAAGTGGTCCCGCTGGTCGCCGTGGGCGTCACATGGCGGTGGATCTTCTCGGACGAGGGGATCATCAACACCGTGCTTCGCGCCATCGGGCTCGGTGCGCTCGCGCAGCCGTGGCTGGCTGAACCCAGCACGGCCCTCATCGCGATCGGCGTCGTCGGCTCGTGGTGCATGACGGGTCTGTGCATGATGCTCTTCATCTCGGGCGCCCAGAAGATCGACTCGTCGCTGCTCGAGGCAGCCGCGATGGACGGAGCCGGCCCTATGCGCCGTTTCATGGCCGTCGTGCTTCCCGGTCTGCGCGGAGAGATCTCGATCGCGGCAGTGCTGACGACCATCGCCGCACTCGCCAGCTTCGATCTCATCTACGTCACCACGGGCGGCGGTCCCCAGGATGCGACCACAGTTCCCGGTTTGCTCGTGTTCCGACTCGCCTTCAGCTACAACCAGGTCGGCCAGGCTGCCGCGCTCGCCATCGTCCTCACTGTCTTGATCCTCATATTCGTGACCGTCATCCGTCGACTGACAAGGGAGAAGGCATGAAACCCCGCCCCATCGTGCTGGTCTCCCGGCACGTCGTCCTCGTTCTGTTCGCCGTGGCGTTCCTGATTCCCTTCGTCGGCATCGTGATGGCGGCGGTCACCAGCAGCGACCCGGCTGACCCCGGATACACCTTCGAGAACTTCCTCCTGGCCTGGGAGGAAGGCCGATTCTCGCAGCTGTTGGTATCAAGCCTCATCATCGAAGCGCTCGTCGTCCCGGCGACGATCGTGCTGGCGGTGCTGGGCGGATACGGCCTCGCGGTGCTCCTTCCGCCGGGGAACAAATGGATCACAGGCGCATTCGTGATCGGTCTCACGCTCCCGACAGAGCTCGTCGTGATCGCGCTCTACTACAACCTGAGCGCCGCGGGCCTGACCAATAACTACCTCGGCATCGCGTTCGCCGAGATGGCTCTGTTCCTCCCGTTCGGTATCTATTGGATGCACACGCACTTCTCCGGCCTTCCGCGTGAACTCGTCGAATCCGGGCGTATGGATGGTGCCAGCGATCTGAAGGTGCTCACGAGGCTGCTGCTGCCGATCTCGCTCCCGGCGCTGACGACGCTCGCCGTGCTCTTCTTCGTGTGGGCGTGGAACCAGTTTCTCATCGTGCTTGTGCTGATGCAGAGCCCCACCAAACGCACGGCGACGGCGGGCCTCGGCTTCTTCGTCGGCGAGTACTCAACGGACGTGGCGCTGCTCTCCGCGGCATCGCTGATCGTGATCGCTCCTGTCGTGATCGTCTACCTGGTCTTCCAGCGCAGCTTCGTCGAAGGCGTGACCCAGGGCGCAGTGAAGGGATAGGGAATGGGCCAGGCGGGGGAGCAGGAAGCGTTCGCGTTCGGGCGTCACCGATTCGCGTTGCGTGACGGCGTCGAGCTCGACGCTCTCGTCTTCCGCCGCATAGACGACGCAGCGCCGACCCTCGTTCTGCGAACACCCTACGGCGTTGACAATCTCAATGCGATGCCCTCTCCGGACTACCTGTCGCTGCTGCGCGAGGGGTACAACATCGCGTGGGTGGGGTGCCGAGGAACGTTCGGTTCTGACGGTGATTTCGCGGGGATCGCGCTTGAGCAGGAGGACGGGTGGGACACGATCGAGTGGATCGTGTCCCACCCGTGGTCCGACGGGCGCGTGGGCACATTCGGCGGGAGCTACACCGGCTACACGCAGTGGGCCGTTGCCGCCTCCGGGCACCCCGCTGTGCGGGCCATGGCCATTCGCGTCAGCTCGACGGACTGGTATCGCGCACCGTGGTACCACGAAGGTGGGGTACTCAACCACGAGATGGCGACCAAATGGCACTTGACGATGCGTGCCGCCGAGCATCAGCGTGCGCACGAGCGCGACCCAGCGGCTGGGCCGACTCCGGCTGCTGTGCAGGCACAAGTCTCGCGCCTGCTCGATCTTCCTGAAAGTGTGGCCTTGCGCGATCATCCTCTTGTCGCGTCGGACTCTCGCCTGCTCACGGTCATCGATCATCCGCAGCGCGACGATCACTGGCGCACGCTCGACTGCTCGAACGCGTTCGGGCGGATGACGCAACCGGTGCTGATGATCGCCGGATGGTTCGACCATTTCCTCACCGGTCAGCTGGCCGACTTCAGGCGCTACCGCGCGCTGGCCGGATCACCCGAAGCCCGTCGCGGCACCAGGCTCATCATCGGCCCATGGACGCACGGCCCGTTCGAGAACAATTTTCCCGCCGTCGACTTCGGCTCTCACGCAGGATCGGCCGGCGCCGACCTCACGGGCGAGCATGTTCGGCACTTCCGACAATCACTCCCCATCGGCGCATCGATCAGCGGGCCAGAGCAGCCGGTGAAGATCTTCGTGATGGGCATCAATCAGTGGCGGGAGGAGCAGGATTGGCCGCTCCCGGACGCCGTCGACTCGCCCTGGCATCTGTCGCTGGACGGCTCACTCTCGCATGAGCAGTCGAGAGGAGAGGGCGAGCTCGCATTCGATTACGACCCGGGCCGCCCTGTGCCGACTCTCGGGGGCAACTCGACAGGCTCGTACCGGTGGGACGGACCAGTGGACCAGCGCCCGCTTCTGGACCGCGACGACGTGCTCGTGTTCAGCTCAGCACCACTGGAGGTGCCCGTGGAAGTCACCGGACACGTGCGCGCCACTCTGTTCGTGAGTTCGTCAGCTGTCGACACGGACATCACGGTCAAGCTCACCGACATCCACCCTGACGGGCGGGTGCTCAGCGTGTGCGACGGCATCCTGCGTCTGCGACATCGCCATGGCGTCGAGGCGTCCACTCTGCTCGCGCCCGGTGAAGTCTACGAGGTGACCGTCGACATGTCTGCCACCTCACTCGTCTTCCTCGCCGGTCACCGCATCGGCCTGATGATCTCCAGCAGCGATTACCCCCGTTACCAGCGCAATACGAACACCGGCGGCGTCATCGCCGCGGAACCGATCGCTGCGTCGGTCCGCGCTCGTAACAGCATCCACATCGGGCCAAGCAAACGCTCCCGCGTGATTCTGCCCATCGTCCCACCGAGGTCGTGAGGCTTGAGGGGTCGTTCTTCAGGACTGACCCGGCATGTGAACGGTGGATGCCGCGCACTAGACTGGCCGTGGATCGACGACGCTCCACAACCACCTTTTCTCTGAGCAAGGAGCACATACGTGGCACTCATTGAGGCTGTAGGCGCACGCGAGATTCTGGATTCACGCGGCAACCCAACCGTCGAGGTGGAGGTGCTCCTCGACGACGGCATCGTTCAGCGCGCAGCCGTCCCCTCCGGAGCATCCACTGGCGCATTCGAGGCGTACGAGCTTCGCGATGGAGACAAGAGCCGTTACGGCGGCAAGGGTGTCCTGAAGGCAGTCGAGGCTGTCATCGACGAGCTCGGCCCGGCTATCGAGGGTGTTGAAGCCAGCGAACAGCGCATCATCGACGGGATCCTCAACGAGACCGACGGTACCGAGAACAAGCAGCGCACCGGGGCAAACGCCATCCTCGGCGTCAGCCTCGCTGTCGCCAAGGCCGCCGCTGACAGCGCCGACCTGCCGCTGTACCGCTACCTCGGTGGCCCGAACGCGCACGTTCTGCCTGTGCCGCTGTTCAACGTCATCAACGGTGGCGAGCACGCCGACAATGGCATCGACATGCAGGAGTTCTTCATCGCACCGATCGGCGCGGAGAGCTACTCCGAGTCGCTGCGCTGGGGCGTGGAGACCTACCACGTACTGCGTGGCGAGCTGAAGGCTGCCGGCTACGCCACTGGCCTCGGCGACGAGGGTGGCTTCGCTCCCGACCTGCCCAGCAACCGTGAAGGTCTCGAGTTCCTGATCAAAGCAATCGAGAAGGCTGGCTTCACCCCGGGCAAGGACATCGCCCTCGGCCTGGACGTCGCGGCGACCGAGTTCTTCAAGGATGGTGTCTACCGCCTTGACAACAAGAACTGGTCAGGCCCCGAGCTGATCGAGTACTACGTCGGCCTGGTCAACGACTTCCCGATCGTCACGATCGAGGACGCGCTCGCCGAGGACGACTGGGACAACTGGAAGCTCCTCACCGATGCCCTCGGCTCGAAGGTGCAGCTCGTTGGCGATGACCTGTTCGTCACCAACCCGACACGTCTGGCCGACGGCATCAAGCGAGGCGTTGCCAACTCGCTGCTGGTCAAGGTCAACCAGATCGGTACGCTCACCGAGACGTTCGACGCTGTCAGCCTTGCCCAGCGCTCGGGCTACACGGCGATGCTCTCGCACCGTTCAGGCGAGACCGAAGACACCACGATCGCCGACCTTGCTGTCGCAACGAACGCTGGCCAGATCAAGACAGGTGCGCCCGCCCGCAGCGAGCGCGTCGCGAAGTACAACCAGCTTCTGCGCATCGAGGAAGACCTCGCTGAGGCCGCGGTGTTCGCCGGCCGCTCGGCGTTCCCCCGTTTCCAGGGCTGAACACTGACTGCGCAGAGCGACTGAAGAACTGAGACGAGAAGGGGGAGCCATGACGAGACGTCCGGCTTCCCCTTCTCGATCACAGGCTTCTCGAACACAGGCCTCTCGATCACAGGCTTCTCGACCTCAGGTTGACGTTCGGGAATGGGCCTCCGGCATCCGGCTGTCGGGATTCATGGTCATCATGCTCTCGCTCGTCGTGTTGGGTGCATGGGTACTTGTGCCGACGCTGGGCACCTACATCGATCAGCGTCAGAAGATCGCGGCGCTCGAAGCGTCCGTGCAGGTGAGTGCTGGCGAGATCAAGGCGCTCGAGCAGGAGCGCGAGCGCTGGGAAGATCCGGCGTACATCACCACTCAAGCGCGCGAACGCCTGTACTACGTCAAACCGGGGGAAGTGGTCTACCTCGTTGACAATGACCTCGATCCGGCGGCCCTGCCTCAAGAGCAGGCTCCGGTGAGCGATGAGCTCACGCAGACGCCGGCCGATTGGATGCCGCAGCTTCTGCGCACGATCGCAGGCGCAGGTCTCGCCCAGACCGCCAGCGAAGCGCCGTAGGGGTTTCCACAGGATCATCTCCCGTAGGCTTGGATCGTGACGACACCGCCTTTCGACCCTCCCACACCTGCCGAGATCGACGTCGTATCGGCGCAGCTCGGTAGGCAGGCGCGCGGTGTGATCGGTATCGCTGCGCGGTGCGTCTGCGGCAACCCCACGGTCGTCGCCACGAGCCCGCGTCTGCCAGACGGCTCGCCGTTTCCGACGTTCTATTACCTGACTCACCCGGCAGCGACTGCCGCGATGTCGACGCTTGAGGCCACCCTGGTGATGCCTGAGCTCGCAGCCCTCCTTGTAGAGGATGAGACGGTCGCGGCCGCGTATCACGCCGCGCATAAGGCGTACCAGGCAGACCGCGCGCAGTTCGGTGAAGTGCCCGAAATTGACGGCATCTCCGCCGGTGGCATGCCCACACGCGTGAAGTGCCTGCACGCACTTGCCGGCCATGCACTCGCGGCCGGTCCCGGAGTGAACCCGATCGGCGATGCCGCGCTCGAGCGTTCCTCGTGGTCTCCCGAGCGCTGCCAGTGCGATGAGCCAGGGGCAGCGATCGCATGACGCTGATGCGGACGCTGCGTGGCACCGTCGCGATTGCGGCAGTGGCGGCATCCGTCTTGCTCACTGGTGCTGCCGGCACACCTACGCCCGAGCCGTCTCCCACGCCGACACCGACACCGACAGTGGCACCACCACCCGTCGCTGACGACCCGTCCGACCCAGTGCGCGCGAAGGAGTACTGGCTCGACGGCGCTGGTTTCCGCGACGCCTGGTACACGACGCGCGGCAAGGGTGTGACGATCGCGATCATCGACACCGGCGTCGGCAAGGTACCGCTCACCTTCGGTGAAGCTGTCACCGGGGGCATAGACGTCTCCGGAAGCGGCACGCCAGATGGGCGCTCGGCCGTCGGCGCCGTAGACCCCGACCACGGATCCTGGGTCGCCTCGCTCGCGGCAGGCCGAGGCAAAGCCGACGGCACCGGAATGATCGGCGTTGCACCCGAGGCGAATCTGCTCTCGATCTCGGTGGGCTTCGGCGACGCAGCTGTCGTGCCGTTCGTCGAACAGGTGGCAACCGGCATCCGCTGGGCTGTCGACAACGGTGCAGACGTCATCAACATGTCGTTCACGACGAACACGTTGGACTGGGACCAGAGCTGGGACGAGGCGTTCATGTATGCCTACGAGCACGACGTCGTCGTCGTGGTCGCGGCAGGCAACCGCGGTAGCGGCACCTCGGTCGTCGGCGCCCCCGCCACCATTCCCGGTGTGCTCACCGTTGGCGGTGTCGACCAGACCGGCACGGCAAGTCGTGAGGCTTCCACCCAGGGCATCACGATCGGCATCTCGGCACCCAGCGAGGGACTGCTCGGCATCTCCGCTGACGGCACTCTGAAGCCGTGGTGGGACGGCACGAGTGGTGCCGCCCCGATCGTGGCGGGTGCGGCCGCGTTGGTCCGGGCTGCGCACCCAGAGTTGGATGCTGCGAACGTGATCAACCGCATCATCAAGACGGCGATCCAGGTGGAAGAGATCACGGAAGTTCCGGACCCGAACTACGGCTATGGACTTCTGGACGCCTCTGCTGCGGTGTCAGCATCCGTTCCCCTCGTGGACGCGAACCCGATGGGGGATCTCGCGGAGTGGATCCGGCTGTTCCGCCGCGCGGACGCAGAACCGCAGCCAGACCCCGAGATCACACCTGTCGAAGTCGAGGCGCTTCCGGCGGCTGAGCCGCCCACAGAGCCGGGTTCGCCGCTGCTTCCGAGCGCTGAATCTTTGCGATACGGTACCCTGCCGCTCATTGCACTCACTGTGCCTGGTATTCTTGTGGGGCTAGGCGTCACCGCAGCTGCCCGGCTCATCCGATCGGCGCGCAGTAAACGCACGCCAGCAGCCTGACTAGGAGTTATCCCTCTGTGCCTGAGAACAGCACTGTGCCCAAGATTCTGATCGTCGGTGGCGGCTACGCGGGTTTCTATACAGCGTGGAAGCTCGAAAAGCAGCTCCGCAAGCGTGAAGCCGAAGTCACCATGGTCGACCCGCTTCCGTATATGACTTACCTGCCCTTCCTCCCGGAGGTTGCAGCAGGATCGATCGAACCACGGCACGCGGTGGTTGCTACTCGTCGTCACCTCAAGCGTACGAATGTGGTCGCCGCGAAGGTTACCAAGATCGACCACGCGAACAAGGTTGCCACCATCACCCCGGCTGAGGGCGCGGCATACGAGTTCGAGTACGACCAGATCGTCGTCACCGCAGGGTCTGTCTCTCGTACCTTCCCGATCCCCGGCATCGCCGACAACGCGATCGGCATGAAGTCGATCGAAGAGGCCGTCTGGGTTCGTGACAAATTGCTGTCGAACTTCGACAAGGCAGCTGCAATGCCTGCTGGCCCCGAGCGCGAACGACTGCTGACAGTCGTGGTCGTCGGTGGTGGCTTTGCTGGCATCGAGACTTTTGCCGAGCTGCGATCCTTCGCTTCTGCTCTCCTCAAGCGCTACCCGCAGCTCTCCTTCGAGGAGACGCACTTCCACCTCATCGAGGCCATGGGGCGCATCATGCCCGAGGTTTCGCAGCAGACCAGCGAATGGGTCCTCAAGGACCTCGCCAAGCGCGGCGCCAATGTGCATTTGGACACTCAGGTGACCGGAGCTGTCAACGGCGACGTGCAGATCTCCACCGGCGAAGTCATCCCGAGCGACATCATCGTGTGGACGGCCGGAGTCATGGCCAACCCGCAGGTGGTACGTGCCGGCGATCTGCCCACAGAAGAACGCGGTCGCATCCGTGCCGAGGCCACGCTGCGCGTCATCGACGCTGACGGCAAGGTCGTTGAAGGCGCGTGGACCGCGGGTGATGTTTCGGCTGTTCCCGACCTGACCGGCGGCGGCGTCGGCGGCTTCTGCGTTCCGAACGCACAGCACGCCGTGCGCCAGGCCAAGCGTCTCGCCAAGAACCTCATCGCTGTGCTTCGCGGCGAAGAGCCGGTGAACTACGTGCACAAGAACCTCGGCGCTGTCGCAGGCCTCGGCCTCGGTACCGGTGTCTTCCAGTCTGGGAAGTTCGCGCTCAAGGGCTTCCTCGCCTGGATCGCACACCGTGGCTACCACGGGCTGGCCATGCCGACGTGGGAGCGCAAGTTCCGCGTGCTGTGGGGCTGGTGGAACAACCTGTGGCTCGATCGCGACATCGTGAACCTTGAGAAGGTTCAGGAACCGCGTGCGTTCTTCGAGGAGTTCGCTTCGCGTCCGCGCCCGGCATCGGATGCCTCGGCACCTGCGAAGCCTGCTGAGGCCAAGCCTGCGGCCGCGAAGCCCGCTCAGGCCAAGACTGCTGCGGTGAAGGCCGACGAGAAGCCTGCCGAGAAGAAGCCGGTAGCTAAGAAGCCTGCCGCGAAGAAGGCCCCCGCCAAGAAGGTTGTGGCTGACAACGCCGCGGCATCTACGGCGGAGAAGGTCGCACCGGCGAAGAAGGCTCCTGCAAAGAAGGCTCCTGCAAAGAAGCCCGCTGCGAAGACAGCCGCCGCAGAGTAACTTCCAAAACACGCAATCCGCCCTTCCCTGCACACGGGAAGGGCGGATTTTGCGTTCTCGGCGGCGTAAGCCGGTGTAGAGCGGTGTAAGACTGCGGTGCCCCCACTGGGACTCGAACCCAGACTGAAGCGATTTTAAGTCGCCTTCCTCTGCCATTGGGATATGGGGGCGTGCATTCACCAGCCTATCTGCGCAGGAGATCCTGTGACGTCGTAGGGTGGGGGAGTGATCGAGCTCACCGCGACATCGACGTCCGCAGACACCCGTTCCTGGGAGCATCCTGGCCGCTGGTGGCCGCGACTGACGGATGCCACCTCTCATCTTGCGGCGCCCGTCGCCGTCATCGATCTTGATGCGCTTCGGCACAACGCAATGGATCTGCTGGTGCGCTCCGGAGGCATCCCGATCCGCGTCGCATCAAAATCGGTGCGTGTTCGCGGGGTGCTCGACGCGGTGCTGAGGATCCCCGGATACCAGGGCATCCTCTCCTTCTCACTCGCCGAGGCGCTCTGGCTCTGTGAGGCCCACGATGACATCGTGCTCGGCTATCCGACGGTCGATCGCGCGGGCCTTGAGCGACTTGTTCATGACGAGGTCGCGGCGTCACGGATCACGCTGATGGTCGACGACGTGGCGCACCTCGATTTCATCGACAGCATCGCCGCTGCGGGCCAGCGTGAAACGATTCGCGTCGCCATTGATGCTGATGCGTCATGGCGATCGGCGGCGCTCGGGCACATCGGTGTGCGCCGTTCGCCCCTGTTCACCGCTGCCGAGGTCGCCCGCTTCGCTCGGATGATCACGCGGCGTCCCGGCTTTCAGCTGGTCGGTCTGCAGATGTACGAGGCTCAGATCGCCGGTCAGGGCGATAACGGTCCGGACGCGCCGCTCATTCGGATGGTGCAGGCTCGCTCCCGCAGTGAGCTGCGCACGCGCCGCGCCGAGATCGCAGATGCGCTCACCGAGATCGCGCCGCTGGAATTTCTCAACGGCGGTGGTACCGGCTCGCTGGAGTTCACCGGCAGCGATGAGTCGGTCACCGAGGCATCCGCTGGCAGCGGCCTGCTCGGCGGGCATCTGTTCGATGGTTACCGCTCGTTTCGGCCAGCGCCGGCGACCGCGTTCGCCTTTGACGTTGTGCGCCGTCCGACAGAAGACATCGCCACGGTGCTCGGCGGAGGGTGGATTGCCTCCGGCCCCGCCGTCGCCTCGCGACAGCCGTTGGCAGTATGGCCCGAGGGTCTGCGCGCACTGCCCAGAGAAGCGGCGGGCGAAGTGCAGACGCCGTTGCAGGGCGCCGCAGCACGCCATCTGAAGATCGGCGACCGAGTCTGGTTCCGGCACGCCAAGAGTGGTGAGCCCGCCGAGCATATTAATGCGTACCACCTCGTCTCCGGCGCCGAGGTGATCGACGAGCTGCCCACCTATCGCGGCGAAGGAAAGGCTTTTCTGTGACACGACCCGGCGGTACCTGGCAGAACTGGGCCCGCTCGGCCCGCGTCCGACCTGCTCGCATAGAACGTCCGCGCTCACCAGAAGGCGTGCAGCGCGCCGTGCACGCGGCGATCGCGCACAAGCTGCCGATCAAGGCTGTCGGCGCGGGTCACAGCTTCACCGGCATCGCAGTGGCACCCGGTGTGCTGCTGGAGCTTGATGACATGCAGGGACTGGTGTCTGTCGACTCCCCGCGCGCGCGTGTGAAGATGCTCGCCGGCACTCGACTGCATCGAATCCCCGGACTGCTCGCTCCGCATGGGCTCGCGATGCAGAATCTCGGAGACATCGATCGCCAGTCGATATCGGGTGCGATCTCCACGGGAACGCACGGCACGGGTGCGAGGTTCGGGGGACTTGCCACACAGGTGGTCGCGGTGACCCTGATCACAGCCGACGGTGAGTTCCTAGAGATCAACGAGGAGGAGAACGCGGAGCTGCTGCCTGCCGTGGCGCTCGGGCTCGGAGCCCTCGGCATCCTCGTCGATGTCACGCTGCAATGTGTACCGGCGTTCGTGATGCACTCGATCGACGAGCCCGCGCCCATCGAGGATGTGCTGGCGACGTTGGATGAGCGTGTCGCAGCGTCCGATCATTTCGAGTTCTACTGGTTCCCGCACACCGATGTCGCGCTGACGAAGCGGCAGACACGCCTGCCGGAATCGGCCCCGCGCCATCCGCTGCCGCGCGTCGGACGCTGGATCGATGAGACTCTGCTGTCCAACGGCGTGTACCGGGTGGTGTGCGCGGCCGGGCACGTGGTTCCGGCGATCACGCCGCCATTCAGCAGGCTGGCAGTGACGCTCACCGGAGATCGCGATTACACCGACCGTTCACATACGGTGCTGACGCAGAGTCGCACTGTACGGTTCCGTGAGATGGAATACGCCCTGCCTGCGGAGAACGTCGTTCCGGCGTTTCGCGCAGTGCAGAAGCTGATTGCCCAGCGTGGATGGAAGATCGAGTTCCCGATCGAGGTGCGCTTCGCCGCTGCGGATGATCGATGGTTGTCCACTGCGTATGGTCGTGCCAGCGGCTACCTCGCTGTGCACAGATACTGGCGCGCTGACCCGACGGAATATTTTGAGGCCGTCGAGCAGATCTGTCTCGAACACGGTGGGCGCCCGCACTGGGGCAAGCTGCACACGCTGAACGCGGAGCAGTTGCGCGAGCGCTATCCGCGCTTCGATGACTTCGTGACGCTGCGCGACCGGATGGACCCCGAACGCCGGTTTGCGAACCGATATCTCGATCGAATTCTGGGTGCGTGACGCGTCACCCAGTTCACATGCAGACTGCGTGGATAGTATGAAAAGAAATTCGGCTCTAGGGGGTTACGCGCCATGGAATGGCTCATTCCGGTTCTGATTGTCGTTGCAGTACTGGTGCTCATCGGCATCTACTTCTGGGCGACGTATAACTCCCTCGTGCAGCTGAACGTCCGTGTCGACGAGGCCTGGAGCGGCATCACGGTGCAGCTCAAAAGACGAGCCGACCTCATCCCGAACCTCATTGAGACGGTCAAGGGATATGCCTCGCACGAGAAGGCCGTATTCGAGAACGTTACGCGCGCCCGTGCAGAGACCCTGTCCGCGGGCAGCCCCGGTGAGGCAGGCATCGCCGAAGGCCACCTGCAGCAGGCGCTCAAGAGTCTGTTCGCAGTTGCCGAGGCATACCCGCAGCTGCAAGCCAGTCAGAACTTCCTTCAGGTGCAGCATGCCCTCGTCGACACCGAAGACAAGATCCAGGCGGCTCGCCGCTTCTACAACGGCGGCGTGCGCGAGTTGAACACGAAGATCAAGGTCTTCCCGAACAACCTGTTCGCCAGGGGCCTCGGCTTCAACGAGCGGGAATTCTTCGAGGTTGCAGACAGCGCAACGATCGCCGAGCCGCCGCGCGTACAGTTCTAGTTCCGCCCGTCACCACACCGACAGCACGATGTCGTCAGCGGTGAAAGTCACGTCACCGCGCAGCGCCCACGTCAGGGTGCGGTAGGTCAGCGACTTCGCCGAGCCATCGAGCGCTGTGCCGGTGACCGTCGCGACGAGTGCGCCGCCATCTGCGTGGAATGAAGTCGGTGTGAGCGCAATGGCCGGTGTGTGGTCGATGCGGTAACTGATCTCGCTCACCGCACTGAAGTCTGCAGCCCAGGGGATGACCATGCCGCAGGATGCGGGAACGTGTGCAGCGGTTTCCGTGCAGATTTTCAGATAGTCGTCGAGCTGCGCTTGCGCCAGTTCAGTGGCCTCGGGTCGAAGAGTTGCGTGCAGCTCGATCTCCTGTGTGCTCCCGGGCAGAATCTGGAGCGCGGCGTGTGCGTCCAAGAAAGCGGCAGGAACCGCGACGACCGCATACTCGGCCGGTAACAGCGGCACCGCAGAATCGGCCGTCAACGCGGCATCACCGATGCTGACCGGCACGTTGAACTGCACGGTGCCCAGCGCGGACGCGGCATCCGGCACCCATCTGCCGGCCTGGTTGATCATCGTGATCTCGGTGGTGAACTGCTCGTCACCCAGCACGTACGAGACCGTGACGAGCGTCGAGGATTCTTCCTCGGCCGAGGATTCGACGGTGGCCTCGCTGAGATGCGCGCTGGCGGCGACGAAAGCGGATGCGGCCTGCTCTGACGTCTCGACACCGGCGGCCTGCACGGCCTCCAGATCGCCGTCTGCGAGCGCGTGGAAGTATGCCAGGGCCTGGTCCTCAGCGCTGCTGCCGCGCGGCAGCAGAAACCAGACCAGCGCCGCTAGTGCCACGACAGCCGCCGCCGCAGCTGCGACGATCCAGACCGTGCGCCGCTTCATGCGGACTCCCGTGCGTGTACATGGCGTTGCACGCCGCCGCGTGCAACGCGCAAGGCTGCTGCCACGGCCTCCGCCGCGTCTCCCCACCCAGATACCGACACATTCTCCAAGCCCTGCCACGTCGCCGCGAGCGTGAGCTCACGCGCGATCGGCTCGGCGTCGCCGGGGCGAGCCTGCGGCTCCCACCAGGCGGACTGCACCTGCAGCGTGGACGACGCCCGATCAGCCTTGAGATCGACTCGTGCGACGATGCGATCGCCGACGAGTACCGGCAAGGAGTAGTAGCCGTAACGGCGTTTGTGCGCCGGTACGTAGATCTCGATGCGGTAGTCGAGAGCGAATGCGCGCAGCGCCCTCTCCCGGAACCAGACGACAGGGTCGAACGGGGTAAGGATCGCGACGGCATCCACTTGGCGGGGGAGCACAGCGTCTCGGTGCAGCCATGCGGGAACTGGTCGACCGCCTCGCTCCCACCCGCGCACATCCACCGGTTGAAGGTCCCCACTGTCGACGAGCTCGTCGACAGCCTGTCGAACGGCCTTGCGATCGCGGATGCGATAGTAGTCGGCGAGATCGGATTCGGTGGCGACGCCGGTGGATCGTGCCGCGCGGTGCACGAGTTCGCGGATCGCGTCGTCGCGGGGAACCACTCGCTCGCGGGCTTCATCGGGGATTACCTGCTCCTCGAGTGCGTACTGCCGCTCGAACCCGCGGCGGCCGCTGATGGCGACGTCTCCGGTACGCCAGAGGTGCTCGAGCGCGAGCTTCACGTCATCCCAGTCCCACCAGGTGCCACGCTCGCGAGGTGCGTCTGCCCTCAGCTGCGCCGGACGCAACGGCCCACGACCACGCAGCTCGTCCTTGACCCATGCGAGTGTGCGGGCGTTCCGACTCATCCACGACTCCGGATCGGCTTCCCAACGGGAGCGGAACGCGTCCATTCGGAATCGCCAGAGCGCCCAGTCATCGACCGGCACGAAAGTTGCCTCATGGGCGAGGTACTCCACGTAATGGGTGGTGCGAGCCAGGAAGACGCGGTCGAGAAGTGCCGGATCATAGCTGCCAAGGCGCGAGAACAACGGGAGGTAATGGCTGCGTGCGAAGACGTTCACCGAGTCGATCTGCAACACGCCGAGCCGCTCCATCGCCCGGTGCATATGACGCGCCGCCACCGCGGTCGCCGGACGGCGTCGGGTGAATCCCTGGGCAGCAAGAGCAACACGACGAGCCTGTGCGGCGCTGAGGGTATCGGACACCTGGTCAGCGTATCGCCCGGTCCGGACAACGCGACTGCCAGCAGTCACAGCGAGCACTCAGCACCGCCATTAGACTGACGACATGACGGATGAGCAGCGCCCTCGCAAGCGCGATCTTCTGTGGGGTCGTATGCCGACCGAGCGCACGGTCTCGACAGAAGCCGACAACGCTGTGCCTCTCGCTTTGCGGATCACCGCGAGCTACGCCTGGCGACTGCTCCTGGTCGCGGCGGCGGCAGGGGTGATCATCTGGCTGGTCATTCAGCTGAAGCTCCTCGTGATCCCGATACTGATCGGCATCCTCATCACAGCGCTGCTGTGGCCGGCCTTCGATCTGATGTTGCGTAAGCGCTTCCCCCGCTGGCTCGCGATCGTCATCGCCCTGCTCGGAACACTCGCAATCGTGGCCGGGCTGCTCTGGCTTGTCGGTTGGCAGGTCGCTCGCGAATGGCCCTCGGTGCAGGAGAGCACCTTGCGAGCCGTCGACGAGTTCCGGCAATATCTGATGAGCGGCCCGCTGCACCTTTCGGCAGATCAGATTCAGCAGTACATCGACCAGGGCTTCGCGCTGATCCAGCAGCAGGCCGAGCTGCTGTGGTCCGGTGCGCTCGCGATCGGCTCTACGGCCGGGCATGTGGTTATCGGTACTCTGCTGACCGCCTTCGTCCTGATCTGCCTGCTCGCAGACGGCGGTGGCATCTGGCGTTGGACGACGAAGCTGTTCCCGCGCGACGCGCGACCGGCGGTCGACGCCGCGGCACGCAATGGCTGGCGGACGGTTGTCAACTACGCGAAGACTCAGCTGCTGGTCGCCACAATCGACTCGATTGGCATCGGACTCGGTGCGTTTCTCCTCGGCGTCCCCCTGGCGATTCCCGTGGCAGTGCTGGTCTTCCTTGGTGCGTTCATTCCGATCGTTGGTGCGGTGGCCACTGGTGCGGTGGCGGTATTCCTCGCGCTCGTCTACAACGACCCATGGAACGCCTTGTGGATGCTCGTCGTCGTGATCGGCGTGCAGCAACTCGAGGGTCACGTTCTGCAGCCGATCCTGATGGGATCCGCGGTGAAGGTGCATCCGCTCGCCGTGGTTCTGGTAGTCGCCGGCGGTTCGATGGTCGCAGGCATCCCCGGCGCGCTGTTCGCCGTGCCGCTGGCCGCGTTCGTCAACGTTGTTGCCGTCACGATCAGCAGCGGTTCATGGAAGACCGGCAGGCAACCTGCCGGTGATCTGATCTGGAGTACAGTGCCGCGGGAGCGGCGACGGAGGAATACATGAGTGCAGTCCCCAGTCTGGCCGAGTTCGAGGAAGCCGCACGGGGGCTGGCGGGCGTGATCTCCCATACGCCGACGCTGCCGTCCAGGGCGCTGTCTGACATTCTCGGTGAAACCGTCGTACTCAAGATGGAGAACCTTCAGCGCACCGGCTCGTTCAAGATTCGCGGGGCTGCGTACCGACTGTCGCAGCTCACCGAAGAAGAACGCTCCCGGGGTGTGGTCGCGGCATCAGCCGGCAACCACGCCCAGGGCGTGGCACTCGCGGCGCAGGCGCTCGGGATCGCGGCGACGATCTTCATGCCGTTGGGCGTACCCGTACCGAAACTGCTCGCGACTCGTGGCTACGGCGCCGAGGTCGTGCTGGAGGGCGAGACCGTCGCGACGTCTCTGCGACTCGCCGCGGAGTTCGCCGAACGCACTGGCGCGGTGATGATCCATCCCTTCGACCATCGCGACATCGTGATCGGGCAAGGTACGCTCGGCCTCGAGCTGATCGAGGATGCTCCTGATGTCGACACGATCCTCGTCGGCATCGGCGGGGGAGGCCTCATCGCCGGGGTTGCTGCGGCGGTGAAGGCTGCGGCGGCGAAGATCGGCCGCACGGTGCGGATCATCGGTGTGCAGGCAGAGAACGCCGCCGCGATGCCGTTGTCGCTTGCAGCGGGGCATCCGATCGAGATCGTGACGCAGCCGACCATCGCCGATGGCATCCTGGTCTCTCGGCCCGGCGACGTGCCCTTCGAGATCATCAAGGAGCTCGTCGACGAAGTCGTCACAGTGACCGACGATGACATCGCACGGGCGATTCTCATCCTGCTCGAGCAGGCCAAGGTCGTCGCTGAGCCCGCAGGGGCGGTCGGCGTCGCCGCGATCCTCGCCGGGAAGATCTCCGGCACCGGAAAGACCATGGCAGTGCTCTCGGGAGGCAATATCGACCCGCTGCTGCTGCAACGTGTCGTGTCACACGGGCTGGCAGCATCCGGTCGTTATCTGACCATCCGCATCCCGCTGCCTGACCGCCCCGGTCAGCTGGCACGCGTCTCTGAGCTCGTCTCGCAGGCAGGTGCCAACGTGATGGAGGTCATGCACACCAGGCACGGGCAGGGCCTGCAGATCAGCCAGGTGAGCCTGCAGTTGAGTATTGAGACAAGAGGGGCGGAGCACACCGAGCTGACGCTCGACACGCTCCGCCACGCCGGTTACAACCCGGAGGTCATCCCGGATTAATCCCCACGCCCACTCCAGACATCGCTACGCGCTGCCTGGAGCCTCTGGGCGCGTGGCCCCTCTCCGGGCAGACGTGTCGTGTTCGATCCTGGTGCGGGGTGTCAGCCGGAGAAGGTGTCGACCTTCACAACCTCTACCGCGATCGGCTTTCCGCTGGGAGCCTCGTAGCTGGTCTTTGCGCCGACCTTCAGGCCGAGAATGGCCTGGCCCAGGGGGCTGGCTTCGCTGTAGACATCCAGGTCAGTGCCACCGGCGATCTCGCGGCTGCCGAGCAAGAAGGTCTCTTCGCCTCCGGCGACGATAGCCGTGACGACGGTTCCCGGCTCGACGATGCCACGGCTCGCGGGCGCGACGCCGACCTTAGCGGTCTTGAGGAGCTGCTCCAGAGTGCGGATGCGGGCTTCCTGCTTGCCCTGCTCATCCTTTGCAGCGTGGTAGCCGCCGTTCTCCTTGAGGTCGCCTTCTTCGCGAGCCGCTTCAATGCGTTTCGCAATCTCGTCGCGACCGAGCGTGGAGCGCTGCTCGAGCTCGGCGACGAGTCGATCGTAGGCTTCCTGCGTGAGGAACGGTACCTGAGCGTCTGTGGACACAGCGTGCTCCTTTTGTGCGAACGCCCTTCAGGGCGGTGGGGGATATGCCAAGACGCCCCGGCAATGGGCCAGGGCGTCGGTCGTCTTAGGGGATTCTACGCGATCCAGCAGGTGTTCACCAAACCTGTGGTCGCCTCTGACACAGTCGGAACGGTGGTGCTGAGCTGCTGCGTATGGCTGTCGCCGCCTGGGATCTCCACGACCTTCCAGCCGACAACGCCGAACTCCTCATCCAGTGCCTCGACCGCGCAGACGACGTCTTTTCCCTGCGTCGCGCTGACCTGGAAATGCACTGTCACGCTGTGCTCGTCGACCACTTCGTAGCCGAGATCGTTGGCGCCGACGGAGTTCATCGATTGGCTGACGGTCATCCACCCGGCGATGACGACCACGGCCAGTGCGATTACTCCGCCGATGATCCACGGCATTCGCCGTTTGCGGCCGCGACCGTATCGCTTGTCGAGTTCGAGTGCGGTCGTCACGTGGTGGGTCTTTCGGTCGTTAGGCTGGTAGTTCCAGGGTACGCGACCTGCGAATGAGAGGTGGACACTTGATGGTGATCTTCGCTGCAGAGACTCCGATTCCGACGCCGTCGATGACCGTCGACCCGAACTCGGTCACTCCAGGGCCTGCCGGGTTCGCTGTCATCATCATCGTGCTGATTGCCGTCATCTTGCTCATCTGGGACATGAACCGCCGTATCCGCCGTGTGCGTTACCGCGAAGAGGTGCGCGAAGAGCTGGATGCCGAAGAAGCAGCCAACGCCGCCGCGCAGGGCACGGATGCTGTCGCATCCGATGACGCGGCATCCGAAGATGCGGCATCCGATGCCGCGGCATCCGATGAAGGAAAGCCGCCCGCCTGAGTCAGGCTCAGTGCATTGTCATGCCGCCGGTGACGTTGAGTCCCTGGCCGGTCATGTAGCTGGCCAGATCACTGGCGAGGAAGAGGGCAACACCCGCGACGTCCTCGGTCGTACCGGTGCGCCCAAGCGGCACCTGCGAACGATCCTCCGCGGCGACCTCCTCAGCGGTCATGCCGCGAAGCGCACCGCCTTCGACGCGTTCACGGTGCTTCATCGGCGTCTCGATGATGCCAGGGCAGATCGCGTTCACCGTGATGCCGCGGGGTGCGAGCTCGGTAGCCATCGTCTTCGTCACGCCCATCACCGCGTGCTTCGACGCGACATAGGCGGTCATCCCGCGGTAGCCGTTCTTTCCGGCCTGCGATGAGATGAAGATGATGCGTCCGGTGCGGCTCTCGGCGATGAGCCGGCTCGCCACGCCTCTGGCGACAAGAAACGACCCCTTCGCGTTGACGTCGAGATTGCGGTCCCAATCCGCCCCTGTGGTTTCCGTCGCGAATCCCATGGTCGAGGTGCCGGCCGCCGTCACCGCGATATCGATCGTGCCTACGGCCTCGGAGACAGCATCCAAAACGCCCTCCACGGCAGCCTCATCGCTGACATCGAGACGTACCGACCAGTGGCGCTCTCCTGACTGCTGTAAGCCTTCAGGCACGCTCAGATCGGCGCAGACGACCGTTGCACCCTCGGCGAGGAAAGCGTCGACGATGCCCGCCCCGATTCCGCTGTTGCCTCCGGTGACAAAGACGATGCGGCTGTGAAGTTCGTCGAACATCACACACCCACGCGTGTGAACGCGTCGAGGCTGATGCCCTGCTCGAGGATGCGCTTGGACCACTCGCGGGCGCTGTGCAGGCTGTGGTCGCGGTAGTTGCCGCAGCTGATCGCGTCGACACCTGGCACATCGTCCCAGGTGATGTCCTCGGCGATTGCGGTGAGTCCGGCGCGGACGGCGGCGACCACATCGGCGACGCTCGGCTCGCCCCAGACGATGAGGTGGAAACCGGTGCGGCAACCGAACGGAGAGATGTCGATGACACCATCCAGCTGATCGCGCAGCCGGCTGGCGAGCACATGCTCGATGGTGTGCAGGCCTGCGGTCGGGATCTCGCCCTCGTTGGGTTGCACGAAGCGCACGTCGAAGTTGGAGATCGCGTCACCCTTGGGGCCAGATTCCACCGCAATGCGGCGAACGTAGGGGGCGTGAACTGCAGTGTGGTCGAGTGCGAAGCTTTCGACGTCAGCCATGGTGTTCTCCTTCGGCGTTGCTCACTGGGGTGCAGAGAGAACTTATCCGCGGATGTGTCCGAACATCACATCCTGTTACGCACCATTGCTCAGCGGTTGGACTCGTGTGCCAGATCAGCCCGGCAAACCGAGCGAAGGCGAGTACGGCGCGAGGGAAATTAGCAGACACGCAGTCCAGTGGCACAGGAATGCGAGGACAGTGCACAGATGGAAGATCTCGTGAAAACCGAAGTGGCCGGGCCACGGGTTCGGCTTCTTCATCGCGTAGACGATCGCGCCGCCGGTGTAGAGCAGACCGCCCACGCAGACCAGCACCATCATCGCCACGTTCGCCTGCAGCAGGTCGGCCATGTACATCACTGCAGCCCAGCCGAGCACGAGGTACAACGCGACGTACAGCCAGCGCGGTGCGTTGATCCAGAACACCCGGAACAGGATGCCGAGCGCTGTACCGCTCCAGACCAGGATGAGCAGCAGCGTCCCCTTGTCGGGGAGCAGCGCGTTCACGGCAAGAGGCGTGTAGGTGCCGGCGATGAGCAGAAAGATGTTCGCGTGGTCAATGCGTTTGAGGGTCAGCTTTGTCTTCGGACTCCAGTTGAAGCGGTGGTACAGCGCAGAGATGCCGAACAGCAGGAGCGAGCTCGCCATGAACACGGCAGCGGCCCACTTGGCGGGCGCGCCCTCAGCGAGCAGGATGAGCACGATGCCGGCAACGATCGCGATGGGGAACGTCCCCGCATGCAGCCAGCCCCGCCACGTCGGCTTGATCTCGACCTGGGCATCAGCCTGCGCAGCCTTCAGCAGCGGCAGTTCTGGCACGGGAGTGGCGTTTGCGTCGGGTGTGCTCACGTGCTCACTCTAATGGGGGTGCATCGGCTTGATCCGTGGGTCAGGCTGGTGGTTGAGTCCGTTGGTGGGTGAGCACTCTTTCACTCAGGCCTTTGAGGTCTAGATCTAGATCGTGC
>NZ_JBPXMT010000012.1:0-287122 GCF_051842835.1 Microbacterium sp. A93 | reverse complement strand
ACCCGCGGGGACCTACATCCCCAACGGCAAACCCCGCGGCTTCCTCGCACGCTACGAAGTGTCAGATCCCACTGAGACATGAACTGTCAGGCACGTCATGAGACATCACACGCGCAGAAGCGAGCCACACCTGCCCACTCGCAACTGCGGTGTGTGGTGGGGTGGGGCGCAGTAGGCTTGGCGCATCATGGATGCATTCTTTGCCTTCGCTGGCGAGTACTGGTGGCTGATCTTTCCCATCGTGGCGATGGGTGGCGGCGCAGCGAAAGCGTGGGAGCAGAACGCCAAGCGCAGGCATGAGCGCAGGCTCGAGACGCTGCGAATGAAGGGCGAGCTCAAAACCGCCCAGTTAGCCGCGCGCGGGAATGCAGCGCCGATAGCGAATGCGCAGCAGATCGCCTCGGACGCAACACTGCCGTCGGACCAGTTGCTCGAGCGCCTGTTCGCCGAGCACGACGAGATCACCGCACGCTGGCTCGATTACGAGCTCGACGTCGCGAAGCTCATCGCCTTCCCCGCCATGAGCGACGGTCGCCAGCCGCTGACCGCGACGTTCCTGCGGGCGCGGAAGACGGCGGATGCTCTGCGTCCGGCATCCACCGAGACGAAGGTCAGCGAGCAGCGCGTCACCGAGTATTTGGATGCCGTCGGCAACTACGCCGTCGCATTCGAGATCGCAGAGAAGGATGCCAGGCGCCTGCGCAATTCCACCTTCACCGAGCCCGAACGCAAGAAGCTCGACCGCGCGCAGCAGCTGTTGAAGGTCGCCGTCGACGAATCTGCGACCCAGGCCGAGCGCAACGTCGCCTACAAGCGCGTCCGCGAAGAACTGGACGGGCTCATCGTGCTCTCAGACGACGCTGTCCAGGTGCTCGAGAAGCAGGTGGCACGCGAGTTGCCGTCAGGTCGAGCCCCGGAGGCCGCGCCGACGCCCCAGCCCGAACCTCTTCGCCAGCCGAAGCGCGACGCACCGTAGTATCCGTCCGAGGGCTCAGCGCAGCGACGAGCGCGCCGTCGCGGCGGCAGCGAGAACGTTTTCGTAGACGACCGCGGTGTGCGGGGCCGTCACCGCGGCATCCGCGCCACGCGCCAGTCGCAGCATCGCGTCGGCCGCACCGTGATATCCGAGCTGCGCGGCATCGATTGGCAGTTCGATGGACGACGTTCCGGCATCAGTGACGGCGCGCACCGCGTAGACATCCGAGGCGCCCACACCCGAGACGGTCACGATCAGGGCCACCTCTCCGATGCGGCCCCGCACGGTTCCTATCGCTTCGGATGCCGTAAGTAGGCCCTCCCGCGTCGCGGTGCCGGACAGGATCTCAGCGCGCTCGCCCGGCAACAGCACCTCGATCATCTCCCAGGCGTGCACCCCGAAGTTCACCAGAGTGCCGCCCGCGCCATTCAACGCGTCCTGCCAGCTCCTGTCCCCGCTGAGAAGGCCGGAGATATCGTGCTGCGCACGGACATCGAGTGCACGCAACCGCTGTGGCCGCACGGCGTCTGCGAACTCCGCGAGACGCGGAGCGAAGCGCAGCACCGAACTGGTGAATCGGCGCGGATCGTCTATCGCCAGCCAGTCGTCGAGAGCCGCGCGGGAGGAGGCGATCGTCTTGTTGAAGAAGCTCGGCACGCCGGCCGCGGTGATCGCGCGCGAAACAGAAACCGCGCGAGGAGTGCGCACCGTTGCGACGATGAGATCCGGTTGCTGGCCCAGCAGCGACGCCAGAGACAGATGCTCAGGCACCCCGAACTCGGCAGCGAACTGCACGAGCGGACCCGGGTCGTCGGCGTCCCATACCCCGAGTATCTCCGCTCCCCGCGCCCGCAGGTTCCGTGCGTCGCTGAAGGCGTGCGAGTGCGCTGCCCCGGCGAACGCGACGCGGACTGCTCTCACCGCAGCCACTCATCCCGATGCTCGGCCACGAACTCATCGTCGTGCAGGTCGGGGTAGGCACGACGGACGCGCTCGATCTCGCGTGCCTGCCCCGGTGACAGGCCCTCCGCCGGATCGAGGCACCAGACGCCCTCGAGCAGGCCCTGCTGGCGCAGCACCTCGTGCACGCCGGCGATGACCCCGGCGAAGTCGTTGCCCGGGTCGAACACCGCTTGATTGACGTCGACCATGTCGGCGGCCCGAGCGCCGAGCGCGCGGTATGCCTCGGCATCCCCTCCGACCGCTCGATGTGCCTGGTCCAGCATCTGCACTGCGGCTCGAGTACCGACCGCCCATTGCCCGAGCAACCCACCGATGAAACGCAGGGCCTGCGCACCCCGAGCGGTGTCGACGTGGAACTCTGCGAGCAGATCCGCCACGATCGCATCGTCGTTGCCCGTGTACAGGGCGATCTCGTCTGCGCGCCCGGATTCGGCAACTCCGCGCACCAGCTCGAGCGTGCGGTACCGGTCGAATGGCGCAGCCTTCACAGCGACGACCGCAGGGATCTGAGCGAACTCGCGCCAGAAGGCACGGTCGAGGACCGGACCGCCGATCGCCGACTGCAGGTAGAAGCCGATCACGGGCAGCACCTCGCCCACGGCGCGGGCGCGATCCAGCAGCATCGCGTTATCGGCACCGGGTACGCGCGGACTCACAAGCACGGCGTCGTATCCAAGCGATTGCGCCAACTCTGCTTCGGCGACCGCCTGCGCGGTGGCTCCGGTCACACCCGCCACGCGCACGACGCTCTCATCGGCGCGCGCGTCGAGCTCCTCGGCCGCAAGCGCCAGCACCGGTTCGAACAGCCCGTGCTCCGGATCGCGAATCTCGAACTGCGTCGTATGCACGCCGACCGCGATACCGCCGGCGCCCGCGTCGATGTAGTACCGGGTGAGCGCACGCTGACGTCGCTCATCCAGTCGCCGATCGGCGGTGAGAGCGAGCGGGTGCGCCGGGATGACCGCGCCCCTTTCGAGCGTCGTCGCTGCTGCAGGGCGCAGAGCACCCATCAGAACTTCCCGTCCCGTACTGCCCACTTCGTTGGCTTCGCGATGAGCGGAAGCCCATCACGCAACCAGGCTGCCTGCCAGCCGATGAGCGTCTCCGCCGGCACCGCCGGATAACCGAAGAGTGCCATGCATCGCCGAGAATCGTTGAGAAGAGCCGTCGGTTGGGGCTCATCCACCAGCGTCACCTCCCGCTCCAGCAGGGCACCGAATCGATGGGCGATCGATTCGACGCTCAGCAGTTCGGGGCCGGTGAGGTTGACTGTGAACACATCGGGTGTCGCATGGTGGAGGCTGCGCAGCACAACCTCATTCGCGTACCCCTGCCAGATGACGTTGACGTTCGCCGTGGAGACGGAGACCGGCTGCCCGTCCTGCACGGCGCGGCCGATGTCGGCGAGCACGCCGTATCGCAGGTCGACCGCGTAGTTGAGGCGGATGATCGAGACCTTCGTGCCGCGTTCCTGGGCACCGAATTCGAACACCCGCTCTCGCCCGAGGCAGGACTGCGCATACTCGCCGATCGGTGCCGGGGGCATGTCTTCGGATGCTCCGCCCGAGGATGCCGGGACGAAGGGGTACACGTTTCCGGTCGACAGCACCGCGATCGCACTGTCGCGGTAGCGGCGGGCGACCCGATCCGGCAGCGCGGCATTGACCTCCCACGCCCAGGAGGCGTTGGTCGCGGCGCCGAACTTCGCCCCGACCATGAACACCACGTTGGGGGCATCCGGAAGCGCAGAGAAATCGTCGTTCTCGATGAGGTCGAAGGAGATCGTCTTCACGCCCGCACTCTCCAGCCGTTCGCGCACGGCGGTGTCGCCGAAGCGAGACACCGCGTAGACGGTGTCTGCCCGTCGCTCCGCCGCATTCAGCGCGCGGCGCGCGAGCACCGCGAGAGTGGGGCCCATCTTGCCGCCAGCCCCGAGAATCAGCAGGTCGCCCGCGCCGCGCGCCAGGTCCTGGATGAGAGCAGCACTGGGCGTGGCGAGCGCCTCCTCGAGTGCCGCTTCGGAGGGGAATCGGGAGTTGAGTGCATCTTCGCTGTCGGTCACACCCCTGATTATGCAAGTCGGCGAGCAAGAATGCAACCGATTGCAAGCATCGTGGATACGCTTTAAGATCAGAGGCGAGCCCTTCCAGAGCTCCCCGCCGGAAGGACTCCATGACCACTGCCGAGGCATCCCGCCTGCACGATGCACTCGCATCCGACGCTCCCCTCACCTGGGTGATCACGGGCGATTCGATCACGCATGGCCTCGTGCACACGCAGGGCGAACGCAGTTATCCGGACCACCTGCACGAGCTCATCCGCGGCGATCTGGCTCGCACCAGGGACATCGTCATCAACTCCGGAATCAGCGCGCACCGGATCACGAACATCCTCGAGGATTGGGACCGTCGAGTCGCCGCATGGTCGCCCGACGTCGTGACACTCATGATCGGCACGAACGACTGCGCCACCGGCGAAGCCCGGCCTTTTACGACGCCAGAGAACTTCACCGCCTCGCTGGGCGAGTTCGTCGCCCGAGTACGCGAATCCGGCGGCATCCCGGTGTTGGTCACACCACCGAGCGTCGACGCCGCGAATGCACCGGAGCGCGCCAGGATCGGTGAGTTCGCGGAGGCAATCCGTGCGGTCGCCCGCGAATCAGACACGATCCTTGCCGACCCCTACGAGCGATTCGCCGCGTTGGGTTCCGGCGGAGTGCCATGGCGGCTGATGAGCGATCCGTTCCACCCGAGCGCGGCTGGCCATGCCCTGCTCGCCCTGATCCTCGCCGAAACCCTCGGCATCGAACCGGAAATCACGCGCACGATCGCCCGGCTCGAGGGCATCGTCAGCGGGGCATAGCCTCAGGCACAGAAGCAGGCGCGGAAGCAGGCTCCGCAGCGTCGAGCTCAACGAGCTGCATGAGATTGCGCGCGATGTGGAACGGGTCCTTCACCGGAAGCGCCACGACCTCATCACGCGGGGTGCCGTCGCGATTGCGGATCTGCACCCACTCCGCACCCTCAGCACCGCCGGGGAAAGTATCCAAGCTGTACTCCCAGATGCGCGACGCCCACTCGGCGCACTCCGTCCGGCCGTAACGGCGCGCCGCGATCGCCGTCACCGCTGACGCCTCAGAGTGCACCCACCAGAGCTTCGCATCCCATGTCGTGCGGACGAGGTCTTCGTAGGGAGCGGACCCACCGGGCCCCTGCGGTCGCCCGCCGTCGCGGTCGGTGTAACGAAACAACCCGCCGAATTCGGTGTCCCAGCCGAGGTCGCACAGCGGAGCGATCGCGGCGAGCGCGTTCTCCCGGTGCGCGGTCGACGCCTCAGTGCCGAGCAGCTCCATCGCCTCCAGTGCGATCCACATCGCTTCCAGCGCATGCCCCGGCACACGATGCCGCGACACGAGATCGCTCGCATCCCCTGCGACGATGAGGGGCATCTCAAAGAACCCGGCACCCGTACTGCGGAACGACATCACGGCGTCCACCTCACTGCGCAACAGCTCTTCCCGCGTCGCAGATCCCGACACCGCGCGCTCGGCGCCGGTGAGCACGACCAGCGCATTCAGAAGAATCAGGTGTGGGCCGAACGCCCGGCGCCCCACCGGAACCGCATAGGGCGGAGTCGGGGCACTTCCGGCATTGATGTCCGCGGCAGCCCGGTCAATGATGGTTCTGGCCTGGCGCAGCCACGATTCTTCGCCGGTGCGGCTCGCCAGTTCAGCGAAGCCCATGGCAGCGAACAGGTCGGCGTAGACGCTGCGATCCGGCTGCCCCGGCACCGCGTTCCAACCATCACGCGACAGCGCGAATGCGCATGTCCCGTCATCGCGCAGGGCATTGCGGCTGAGGAACTCGGCGCCACTGCGCGACAGATCTACCAGGGAGTCGGCGCTCACTCCCGGAACATCGAGCAGATCCGCCTCGACAAGGGCCGCCGCCCGCGCCAGCAGCCACACGAACCGGCCCTGCGACCAGGTGTACTTGTCCTCCGAGACGCGAGTTCGGCCTCGGTTGTCGAAGCAGGTATGGAATCCCCCCTGCTCCGCATCAATTCCGTTCTGCATCCAGAAGGGGAAGATCACCTGCTCCAGGTGCTGGCGTGCATTGTGTGACATCGAGGCTCCTTCGCAGCGGGACGTCGAACGTTGACCTGGTGAAGTTCTTCTCGTAGTCTAACTTGCAACCGATTGCATACGGAGCCAAAACATGGATGTTACCCACTCATCACCCCCGAGTGTCTTCACTGCCGACCGCGAGACCGATGCCGGTCGCGAGGCCGCAGCACACGCCGCCGCTGCTCTCCGTGAGGCGATCGCCGAGCGCGGCTCGGCGCGGGTGGTGTTCGCGAGCGCGCCTTCCCAGCAGGAGATGCTCGCGCATCTCGCCCAGGAGCCGGGTCTGGACTGGTCGCGCATCCGCTCCTTTCATATGGACGAGTACCTCGGCCTCCCGGCCGACCACCCCGCCGGCTTCGGTCTCTGGCTCCAGGCTCGACTCCCCGAAGCCGCGCATGCCAGCTTCGAGCGCATCCACACAGACGGCGCGCTCGACGACGAAGCGGCTCGCTACGCACGCCTGATCGATGAAGCGCCGATCGATGTCGTCTGCCTGGGCATCGGAGTAAACGGACACATCGCCTTCAACGAACCTGGGGTCGCCAGCAGCACGGATCCTGAGATTGTGCGCGTCGTCACCCTCGACGTGGCATCCCGTCAGCAGCAGGTCGACGAAGGACTCTTCGAGGCTCTGAGCGATGTCCCCACGCACGCGCTGTCCCTCACAGTGCCGGCACTGCTTTCCGCCCGCACGCTCATCTGCACCGTCATCGGGGAGCACAAGGCAGCCGCCGTGGCCCGCGCACTCGGCGGCGGGATCGACGATTCCAGCCCTGCGAGCTTCCTGCGCACCCATGCGAACGTGTCGTGGTTCCTGGATGCACCGGCAGCGAACGCGCTGGATGACACGATCCGAGGCGATAGCCTCCCGCTATGACCTCACACCGCTGGCCAGGGCTCATCGACCTGCAGGTGAACGGCTTCCGCGGCCACGACGTGAACGCCGACGACGTCACCGCCGAGACGATCGTCGCACTCACCCGTGCGCTGTGGGCGGAGGGCGTCACCCGCTACCTTCCGACGGTGATCACGGCGAGCGAGGAGAAGATCCTCCACGTTCTTGCCGCCATCATCGAGGCACGTTCCATGGACGCGCTGATCGCGCACTCGATCGCTGGCATCCACGTGGAGGGCCCGTCCCTTGCTCCCGACGACGGACCTCGCGGAGCCCACGACATTAACCATCTCCGTGATCCCTCCATAGACGAGTTGGACCGCTGGCAGCAGGCTTCAGGCGACCTCATCCGCATCGTCACGCTCGCACCCGAGCGGGAAGGATCCCTGCCCTACATCGCGGATGCCGCCAGCAGAGGAATCCGGGTCTCGCTTGGCCACTGCGCCGCGAGCCCGGAGCACATCCGTGAGGCCGTCCGCGCCGGGGCGACCCTCAGCACGCACCTCGGCAACGGCGCACACGCCACTCTCCCGCGCCATCCCAACCACATCTGGGCGCAGCTGGCCGCGGACGAGCTCACAGCGATGTTCATCGCCGACGGCCACCATCTGCCCGCAGACGCCGTGACCGCGATGATCCGCGCCAAGGGTGTCGCGCGGAGCATCCTCACCTCCGACTCCGCGGCGCTGGCCGGATCCCCCGCCGGCGACTATCTCACACCGGTGGGTGGGAGCGTCACGGTGTCCGCCGACGGCCAGCTGAGCGTGACCGGCACGAAGCTTCTCGCCGGCTCCGGTCGATCACTGCGTCAATGCGTGGCCTGGGCCCGTCGGGCACTGCCCTTCGATGATGATGAGCTCCTCGCGATGTCCAGCCGTAACCCTGCGCGCCTGCTCGGCATCAACATGAACACCGACACCGATGGCGACAGCCTCGATGTCGAACTGGGCGATGACGTCGTCGTACGAACAGTCAGGGTGGCCGGCGCCGTCGTCCACGAAGGAACGGGAGCAGCAGCGTGACACCGAGAATCTTCATCGCGATCGGCGACACGGACTTCGCCCGCCTGTACGACGCCGACGCGCAGCACCGGCTGGCACAGCTCGGCGAGATCGTTCGCCCTTCCACGCCAACCGGCAACGTGCGTGTGCCGACGACGATCGGCGACGACTTCGACGTGCTGATCACGTCGTGGAGCACCGAGCCGTTCGATCCGGCGGTGCTGAACGGCTCCCGCCTGCGCCTGGCCGTGCACAGCGCGGGCTCGGTGCGGCGCCTGTTCCCGATCGAGGCGCTCGGCAACGATCTGCGGATCGCGCAGGGAGGTTCGGATGCCATGGCCGAAGCGGTCGCCGAGATGGCGGTGACGATGACCCTCGCGCTGCTGCGCAATCTTGTGCTGCATGATCGCCGATTCCAGTCCTCGCGCTCGTGGATCACCGGCGGCGTCGGGATGCTGGGCCAGAGCATCGCCGCGCAGCGGATCGGCCTCGTCTCACTCAGCCGGGTGGGGCGCCACTACGCGAGAATGGTCCGCGGACTCGGCGCCACCGCGGTGCGTGCCTATGACCCCTACGCGACCGCCGACGAGGCCGCGCAGATGGGCGTGGAGCTGTGCAGCCTCGACGAGCTGTGCGCCACCAGCGATGTGCTCGCGATCCACGCACCGAGCACGCCCGACACCGCGCAGATGATCGGCGCCCCGCAGCTCGCACTGCTGCGCGACGACGCAATCGTCATCAACACTGCCCGCGCCGAGGTGACCGATGAGCAGGCGATCCTCACCGAGGTGCGGTCTGGGCGCCTCCGCGTGGGGCTGGACGTCTACTCGTCCGAGCCGCTGCCCGCGGACAGCGACTTCTTCGGCAGGGAGAATGCCCTGCTCACCCCGCACGTCGCCGGCGGTACGGTGCAGGCCCGCTTCGGCCAGGGCCATGCGGTGATCGATGAGATCGAGCGCTTCCTCACGGACGGCACGCTGCACGCCGAGGTGACAAGCGCCAACTACGAGCGCCTCGGTTAACACAGCGTCTCGGCTGACACAGCACCTCGGCTGACACAGCTATGCCCCGACCGCGCCGATGTGCGCGCCGTCGGGGCATCCGCTCTGCTATTTGATCCCGCTCATCACGATGCCGCGGACGAAGTTCTTCTGCACCGAGATAAAGATGATCAGCGTCGGGATGAACATGAGCACGGCACCGGCCATCGTGGTCGAGAGCATCGTCAGCTCCTCTTGCATACTGTTCAGCCCCACGCTCAGCGTGAAGTTGTCCGGGTGCTGCTGCGAGACGAGCGGCCACAGGAAATCGTTCCAGTGCGCGAGGAACACCATCACGCCGAGGATCGACATCACCGGTTTCGTCTGCGGCAAGATGATCGAGAAGAAGATGCGCATCTCGCCAGCGCCATCGATGCGTGCCGCCTCGATGATCTCGTCGGGAATGTCTCGGATGAACTGACGCATAAGGAACATCGCCTGCACGTTGGCGAGCGTCGGAACGATAAGGCCCCACATCGTGTTCAGCCCGCCGAGGTTCGTCACGATGATGAACTGCGGGATGAGGGTGAGGTTTCCGGGCACCATGAGCATCGCGACGAACGACCAGAACATCACATCTCTGCCCCAGAAGCGCTTCTTCGCGAAGGCGTAACCGGCCATCGCGGCGAAGAGCAGCACCAGCACCACGGAGACGACGGCGTAGATCAGGGTATTGAGGAACCATCGCGGCACCCGCGTGGAGCTCAGCGCAGCCACGAAGGAATCGAGAGAGATATCGGTCGGGAAGAGTGCCCCCGGCATCTCCAGCCCGCGTCCCGGCTGCAGCGCGATGACGATCATCGCGTAGAACGGGAAGGCCGTTACGACGGCGATCAGGATGAGGAGCAGGTGAGTGGGGCTGGGCAGCTTGCGCTTGCGCTTGCCCTGCCCCGGCGCACGACGGGTGAGCGACTCGCTGATCGCGGGAGAGTCCAGGGTCGACTGAGCCATCAGCTTTCCTTCATGACGCGACGTTGGATGAGAGAGATCAGAAGGGTAATGACGAGCAGCACGAGGCCGGCCGCACTGGCGTATCCGAACTCGAAATAGCCGAAGCCCTGGTCATAGATCATGTAGGTCAACGTGTAACTCGCACGCGACGGACCTCCGCCGGTCATCACGTAGATCGTGTCGAAGGTCTGGAAGGACTTGATGATCTCGAGAATGATCACGAAGAACAGCGCAGGCTTCAGCAGCGGCAACGTGATGTAACGGAACCGATGCCAGGCATTCGCACCATCGAGAGAGGCAGCCTCGTAGTAGTCACTGGGGATGGCGAGGATGCCGGCCAAGAGAATGAGCATGTCATAGCCGAAGTTGCCCCATGCGTTGACGATCGCCAGAGACGGGAGAACGAAGGCCTCGCTCGTCAGCCATCCGATGGGCTGCATACCTGCATTGCTGATGAGCCAGTTCAGTGCGCCGTCTTCACTGAAGATCCACACCCAGATAATTCCTGCCATCACCGGGCTGGTGACCACCGGGAGGAAGAAGATCGACCGGTAGACGGCCATTCCGCGCAGCGGCCTGGACGCCAGTACGGCGACCGCGAGCGATAGCACCACCACCATGGGCACGGCGAGCGCGACGAAGACCAGAGAGACGACGAGCGCCTTCTGGAAGATCGGATCTGCGAAGAGGCGGACGAAGTTATCCAGCCCGACGAGTTCAAACGCCCCGGAGATCTTCCAATCAGTGAAAGAGAGGAAGAGACCGCCGAGTGCGGGGATGATGCGGAAGGCGAGGAAGAGAATCAGGTACGGCGCGATGAACACATAGGCAATGACCGCGGTGTCCGATCGCAGTGCTTTACGCAGCCGGGACGGCGGCTTGTCAGCGCCCGTGGCGGGCGCCGCCTCCTTGCGCGGGAGGAGTGTGGATGTCGACACATCGGGCCTCTCGGTCGATCGGTTCAGAGACGGTGGGCGATACGGACGTTCGCCCACCGTCTCGACGGGTTCTTCTATCCGCGGCTGAGCAGAGAGTTGATCTCTGCTTCGGCGGCATCCAATGCTTCCTGCGGGTCGGTGCGTCCGAGGATCGCGTCCTGCACGTGCGGGGCGAGGAGGCTGATGATCTCTCGGGCCTGCGGGTGCATCTCGCCCGCATAGGCATCATCGAGGTACGCGGTCTGGAAGTCCTCGAGGCTGCCTTCCTCGAAGAGACCGGTGATCGACGGACGGGGCGACTGGTATCCCGTGGCCTCCAGGAACGGTGTGAGCTCCTCGGGACTGGTGACGAACTCGATCCAGGCCTTGGATGCGTCGACGCTGTCGGTCGTGTTGAAGATCGAGAGTCCGCCGACCGTTCCGAATCCGACAGTCTCCTTGTTGGTGAGCGGGGGACCGGCGATCATGTTCTCGCGGTCGTAGAAGCCGTCCAGTGAGCGCGGGGTCGACGTCGCCATGAACCCGATCTTGCCGTTGCCGGCCGGGGTCTGCTCGAACGAAGTCAGCGTCGTCAGCTCCGCCGACGGGAAGTACTCGTTCTCGGCCATGAGCTTCAGGAACTCCAGCGTCTCCAGCCCCTCAGCGCTATTGAACGTCGCCTTGGAGCCGTCATCTGAAAGGACCGATCCGCCGGCCTGCGCGAGAGCGGTGTAGAAGGTGCCGTTCAACGTCACCTGCACTGCCCCTTCATACTGCGTCGAGAAATATCCGGCTTCCTTCAGCGCGGGCGCATTCTCGCGAACGTCATCCCATGTCTCCGGGCACTCGATTCCGGCTGCTTCCAGCACATCGGCGAAGCAGACCGTCATCCCTGCGTTCATCAGGATCGGAACGCCGTAGACCTCGCCGTCATAGGTCATGGCATTGATCGCCGATTCGCGCCAGTCGTCATCGCCTTCGACGATGTCGGTGACGGGCTCGAGTACCCCCTCCTCCGCGAACCGCGGAATGAAGTCGGGGTTGAAGTACACGACATCTGGCGCCTGTTTGCCTGCGAGCGAGACCGTCAGCGCCTCTTCGCGACCGCTGAACGGCTGCACGACGACTTCGACGTTGACGTTCGGGTACTGCTCGTTGAAGCGCTCGATGACCGGCGCCCAATAGGAGTCTTCTCCGGAGTCACCGATCGTGTAGTGCCAATAGGTGACGTCTCCGGTGACCTCGGTCGGCTCGGAGGCCGGCTCCGCCGCGGGTTCCCCTGCACACGACGCAAGCGTCACGGCGAGTAGGGTCGCGGTCGCCAGCGCTGCAAACTTAGAAAGTTGCTTCATTGCCCCATCCTTCTATCATCAACTGCAATCGGTTGCATTTCACGCTACGGCCCGTCGGGCTCTCTGTCAAGAGCTCTTGCAACCGGATGCATCACAAAGAGATCACAACCACAGTGGGGGCCGCGCGAATGGCGCGACCCCCACTGTAGAACGTTCACAGAGACATCATTGTTCGACGCATCCGCTGATCGCGCCGCTGACGGTGTTCGCACTCCCCTCGTCATCAAGGGTTGCGGCGTTATCCGCACACGTCATCGATCCGCGCAGCTCGTTCCCCGAGAACACAAACGCGCCGGTGGTCGCCGTCACCGCGACCGCACCGCGCACCTCGGTGTTGCGCACCTCGATGCGCGCAGCGCCATCGGCCTGGATTCCACCGCGAACGTCGGTATCCCTCATCAGCAGAGCGCCACCCGCTTCGACCACGACCCCCTCATCCACTCGAATGCCATCGATGCAGACGACCTCGCCGGAACGAACGACCAGGCCGTCGGCGATGTCTGCCGCCGGTTTCTCGGTGCAACTGGCCCATTCCACCTCTTCCACGTCGTAGCGGAAGAGGTTCGCGCCCGCGCTCACGTAGACGTCGCCCTCACCGTCGACCGCGCTCCACTGCAGACCGTTCGCAATGCGCGTCGTCTCGCCGGTCGCAGGGTCATGCACGCTGAACCGATAGCCCGCCGTGACATAAATCCTGCCGTCGGCATCCGATCTGCTCACCGTACCGTAGGCCCAGTACGTCGTCCCGGCGCTGTAGCGGCCGCCGACCGTCGCCTCGACGGTGGACTCGCCCGTGGTCGGGTCATAGGCGAACAGCGCCTCTTCCGCGACGCCCCAGACGACGCCATCCGGGTCGACCATCAGGCCGCTGACGCCCTCGCGCTCCTCCCCGGCCGGGTCGATCGTCTTCACGACCGTCCTCGTCGCCGGGTCGAAGACGATCAGCTTGCCCGCGGTGTGCCCACTGGGCACTGACCCGAGACCGCCGTCCACGGTGCTGCCGAGATAGACCAGACCATCGTTCGGGTTGTAGGCGACCGAGATGATGTTCTCGTCCTCGCCGATCTCGGTCGTCAGCCAATCGTGCTCGCCCGTCCCGGCATCCCAGATCGCGAGAGCGCCCTGAGTCTGGCCGTAGGTAGCCACCGACCCCATGTAGATCTCGTCGCGGTCGGGGTTGTACGCCATTCCGAACGGACGGTCCTGCCCCTGCGCGACACCGTCGAAGAGTGTCGGCACGGTGCTGGTGTCGACAGGGTCGTAGGTGGCCGGATCGAGCACGTCGAAGCGCGCATGACCATAGCCGCCGAAGTACATCTTGCCGTCGCGCACCGCGGCCGACTCAAATTGACCGCGCTGCATTGTCGGCCCATGGTTCACGCCCGCCTTGTCGATCTCGGCAAGGCCGACCATGTACCCGGATGCCCACACGCCGCCGTCGGGGCCGGGGAACAGCTTCTGGATCAGAGTCGGCTGCGCGAACTCGATCGGCTCGTTCGAGACGAGTTCGCCCGTCTCGAGGTTTGCGACGAACACCGCCTTAGACGATGTGCCGTACAGAAGCGGCGTGCCGCCGGACGTATCGACCACCCCGTTGGAGAGGTAGCCGCCGATGTCGATGCCGGTGGAGAAGAACGTGTTCGCCGGAATGTCGTATGCCAGCAGCTCCCCGCCGTCAGTGGAGAAGATCGCCGTGTCAGCGGTCGCGCCCTGGATGACGTGGTGCCCGAAGAAAAAACGGGTCTGATCCGGGTCCCAGTGGACGACGTTGCCGTCGAGGTCGAGCACGAGCATCCGCAATCCGACCTGCGCGAGGATCCGATCACCCACGATGTCCATCCGCCCCACGAACTGGGTTCCCTCGTTCAGACGCGGCGCGGTCGTCTCATCGGCGATCAGAGTCTGCTCGCCGCGACCGCCCTCGGTGATCTTCCAGATCTGGGGGACGCGCCCGCCTGAGCCGACGTAGAGCGTGTCGGTCGGGGCGTGGTAGGCGATCGCGTGGATGTAGTCGATGCCGTCGCCGATCTTGCGCAGCAGCTCGACCTCATCGGTCACCGGGTCCACCTTGAACAGGCGGGCATCCGGGTACGAGCCGATGTACATCGACCCATCGGAGCCGGGAGACATGCCGAAAGTGGAGTCCTTCACATCGCTGATCCGGCCGAGATCGGTGCATTCTCCCGTCGCCGGGTCGTATCGCCAGAGCTTGGAGTCGTGATAGGTGCCCCAGTAGACGCGTCCGTCGTCGGCGATGTTCAGGTTGCGCGCGTGGTCTGCACCGTCGATCGTGCAGGTGCGCAGCTGTGCCCCGCTGGCGACGTCGGTCACCGCGAACGTGGCGGGGTACCCACTCGTCGGGTTGCCCTTGAACGCCTGGTACGAGACGTGCCTGCCGTCCTCGATCCCCTGCGCCGCCTGGCTGGGAATCTGGCTGGTCACGGGCGCCCCGAGGTAGTCGATGCGCTCATCCTGGACGAGGATCTTGTCGACCGGCGAGAGCTCGGGCTCTTCGGGGGCTTCCGTGGCCAGCCCGAAGAACGCGTCGTCGACAACGGTGTCGACAAGACCTTCACCCGCACTGTAGAACATCACCTTCGCGGTGACGGCGCCTGCCGGCGCAGTGAACTCGCTGACCGAACGCTCCCACTGCCCGATCGTCGATCGCTCCGATTCGTACGGCCGGCTGATCTGCGTGCCCTCCTCGTCGAAGAAGTACGTCATCAGCAGCAGGTGGCCCGAAGTGCGGAGCTGGTCGTAACTGAACTCGTACGACTGCCCAGCTTCAACCGGAACCTCATCGCTGACGAGCCCTGTCGCCCCGGCGTCATTCTCATCGAGGATCCGAAGGCTCTGCTCCCCGTGCGAGACCGGGTCGCCGGTCACGGTGAAGAACTTGTCTGAGCCGATCCACAGCGGTGACCATGCGGTCAGCTCGAGCGTCGTGGCACCCTCTTCGAAGCTGGCGTTGGCCAGCAGGTTCTGCGCCTCGGCGGCTGCAGCGGGCCGCGCATCGAGCTGCGTCGCCCCGGTGAATGCGGTGGCGAGCAGCGCTCCGGCGAGCAGGCCCACCCCCGCCCTGTATCCCGTCGAACTTCGGTATCCCATTGTCATGATGACTCCGTTCCGCCGGCAACCGTGCCGGCATTGCGATGATTGATGGATGTCGCTGATACGTGACCGGTTGCCGCCTCACACACCGTCGCAGCCCTGGCTGACACCGCGGACGGCGTTCGGATGGCCGAGGTCATCGATGGGATTCTCGTTTCCGGAGCACTGCAGAGAACCACGCACGTCATTGCCCGCGAACACATAGCCGCCAGTGGTCTCCGACACCGAGACGGTCCCCGATATCGAGCTGTCCTGGATGCGGATGGCATCCGCACCGGTCGAGATGACTCCGCCGCGGATGACGCTGTCGACGATCCGGAGCGCGCCGCCGCTCTGCACAGTCACGCCGCCATTCACGGTGACGTTCGTACCGCAGACGATCTCGCCCTCCGCGACGATGAGCTCCCCATCGACGCGATTTTCCAGCTCCACGGTGCAGGCAAGTTCCGCCGGCGCCGGCACGTCGTAGCGGAACACGTAGGGGCCGTGCGAGAAGAGGATGTCGCCATCGGGATTAGCGACCGCGTTCATGATCGGCGATCCCATCACAGGGTCCGGCACGATCTCGGAGTACTCCATCGTTTCGGCGTCGATCCGGAAGAACGAGAAGCGATCGGTGCCGTATACGTTCCCGTCGGAGCCGATCTCGAGGTCGCCCCACATCCACACGGTTCCGGTGCCGTATCGGTGCTGGAGGATCGGCTCGGAGTAGACGATCTCGCCCAGCTCCGGGTCCCACTTGAAGATGGTGTTCTCGGAGACGCCCCAGATCAGACCGTCGGGTCCGGCCATGAGTCCGGTGACGCCCTCGTTCCCGGCGATCGGGATGACGTCGTGCACCACGGTCTCAGCATCCGGGTCCCAGACGACCATGTGTCCGTCCGTCTGCCCGGAGGGCACGGCTCCGAGGCTGCCATCGATCGTCGTTCCGAGGTAAACCAGGCCGTCATGGGCGAGCACGCTGACCACGGACTGCTCGTCGACGATCTCGGTCGTATAGGTCTTGCGTGTGTTCGTCGCGAAGTCGTAGGCGGTCAGCCCGCCCTGGTTGTGACCGTAGTGCGCGACGGTGCCCATGAAGATGCGGTCGGATTCCGCGTCGTAGTCCATGCCGAACGGGCGATCCTGCCCCTGGTCCTGCAGCGAGAAGATCTGGCGAGGAGCCGCCCCCGTCGCGGGGTCGTACTCCATCAAGCGGGCATTGCCGTACGTCGCCAACAGCAACTTGCCGTCACGCACCTCGGCCGCTTCGTACTGGCCGGATTGGATGGAGGCCCCGGCCTGACCGGTTGCGTCGTCGAACGGGGCAAGGCCGATCAGGTACCCCGAGGCGTACATTGAATCCGGGCCATTGAACAGCCGCTGCGCGGTCGTCGCGCTCGAGTAGACGATGTCGTGCGCCTCGGAGATCCCGGCCTCGATGTTCATCCGGACCACCCCATTGCTGGTGGCGGCGATCATCGTCCATCCGGGCCAACCTGCCTCGTCCAGCTGCACCCAGTACGAGTCATTGAGGTATCCATTGTTCGGGATGCCGAGGTTGCGCATTGCTTGGGTCGTGGAGTCGTACTCCCAGAACGTGGACCCGAACGAGTAGATGTACTTGTCCGGGGCATCGGGTCGCTGCGAGACGTGGTACCCGTGGATCTCGTTTGCCCCACCACGCCAGTACTCGATCTGATCGTCGGCACCGACCACGATCAGTCGATTGGAGATCCGGGCGAACAGCCGGTCGTTCACCCAAGTGAAGGTCGACACGAACGATTCGGTGGTCGCGCCGGGCGCGTTCTGCTCGTTCAGCAGGGGCGTCTTCGTGCCGTCGGCTGCGACCTTCCAGATCTGGGCGCTGTTTCCGCCCGCACCGACGTAGAGGTTCTTGCGCACCGGGTCGTAGGCCATCGAGTGGATGTAGGACTGGGTGGGATCGACGGCGCCGAGGTTCGTAATCGAATCGTCGGCCGGCTCGTAGAGGTAGAGGTAACCCCTGGGGTAGCTGCCGATGTACATCCTGCCGTCGTCTGCGGCGGCAAGCGACCAGCCGTACCCTTCTGCGGGGCTGGCGGGGTTGATGACCCCGATTTCGCGGAGCTGGGTTGTCGCCGGATCGTAGACCCACAGGCTGTAGCTGCCGGAGGTGGCGATGTAGATCTTCCCGTCGCTGGACTTCTGGATGTGCTGTGCGAAGTCCGCTCCTGCAAGGGGCAGCGTGCGCACAATTCCACCGTCGGAGGTGCGGGCGACCACGAGGGTCGCCGGCGTGCCGGTCTCCTCGACACCCTTGTACAGGCCGTACGTCATCGAGACGCCATCCTCTTCTCCGATGACCGCGTTGCGCACAACGCGGCTGCCAACCGGAGTTCCCAGTGAAGTGAGGGACTCGTCATTCGCGACGATCTGTTCGGGCACCGACGGGGGCACAGGCGGCACGTGGCCCGATCCGCCTGGGAGCCCGAAGTACACATCGTCGACGTACACGTCGGAGGTCGGCAGGTTGCCCGAGTAGATCATCACCTTCGCCTGCGATGCCCCGGCAGGGGCGTCGAACTCGAGGAACGAGCGCTCCCATGCACCGGTGCCGGTGCGCACCGTCTGCCACTCTGAGCCGATCTGCACACCTTCGGCGTCGTGGAAGTACGCCCAGATGCTGAAACTGCCCGACACATGGAAGACATTGAGGTTCACCTCGTAAGTGGTGCGCTCCGTCACCGGCATGAGCGCACTGACGAAACCACCGCCGGTGGTCGTGGCCTGGTCGTTCACGTGCAGGCTTTGGATGCCGTCGCTGACGGGGTCGCTCGCAACACCGAAGTGCGTGAGGGAAGTGCTCGACCACGGCGACCAGCTGTCGAGTGCGTCTGCGGTGGCGCCAAGCTCGAAGCTCGCGTTCGGCAACAGATTCGCGTCTCCGGGTGCTGTCTCCGCATGCGCTGCGGAAATAAATGTCGTCGCCAGGAGTGCCCCGACGAGCAGTCCCGCCGTCGTACGCCGTCGCATTTTCATCGTGTCTCCTCTGTCGCGGCTTCATCGCCGTTCAGTTCGGGGGAAATTCTTGCAATCGGTTGCAGTAGCAGGGTAGCCTCGACCGTGATGAGCACACAAGCCCCCCAGCAGATTCGTATCGCGGTGTTGCCCCCCGATGAACGTCCGAACACGGCCGGCTACGCCGCATGGATCGGAGCGTGCAGCGGAGCCGACGTGATTCTGCCTCCAGCTGCACTCATGCCGCGCTTCCGCGAGCCCGCCGACACGGCAGGATTGGCCGCATGGCTCCGCGAAATCGATGGCGAAGTCGACGCCCACGTCATCTCATTGGATCTCCTGGTGCACGGCGGCCTCATTCCCTCACGGCTCACGCACGATCGCATCGCCGATGTCATCCCTCGTCTCGACGTTCTGCGGGACCTCCGCTCCCCGATCAGCGCCTACCAGGTCATCACCCGGCTTCCGCACTATGACAACGCGACCCGTAGCAGGCAGGAGCCGGAGTATTGGGCGACTCACGGTCGCCACCTGTTCGCACTTTCCCAGGCCTGGGATCGCCAGGCGCGTGGCGAAGCCGACCTCGATGATGTGCGAGCCGCTCGCGCCGCCGTGCCAGCCGAGTACGCGGGCGATCTGGTCCGGCGGAGGCTCCGCAACCACGACGTGAATCTCGCCGCTCTCGGCCTCGCCGCCGACGGCACCGTCCGCGACCTGGTCATCACCTCGGATGACACCGCGCCGCGCGGGCTTCCGGCCGCGGAGCGCCTCGCCCTGAGCGCATGGAACGACCGACTCGACACCGGAGCGCTGCTGTATCCGGGCGCCGACGAGGTGCCCAGTGTCCTCGTTTCCCGGGTGATCGGCCAGGCTCGCGGCATCATGCCGCGCATCTTCGTCACGAGCCCGGATGCTGCCGGATTGAGCCGCATCGCCCCCTACGAGGACCGGCCAGTGGATCGGGGCATCAGCCAGCAGATCCTCGCCCTGGGTGGCGTCCGCGTCGATGTGGCATCCGATGCCGACCTCGTTCTGGTCATCCATGCGCCCGCCGAAGAGTCCGGGGACTTCACGGGGACGCCGATCGACCAGGACAGCCGGCCCGCCAGCGCCGCGGTCGCCGCAGAAACCGCCGCGCATCTGGCAGCGGGGCGACGGGTCGCCGTCGCAGATGTCCGCTACGCCAATGGCTCGGACCCGGCGCTGGTCACCGCGCTTGACGACGTGGATGCGCTCGGCGAGCTCGCCGCCTTCGGCGGGTGGAACACGGCGGGCAACACACTCGGCACGACGCTCGCAGCCGGCGTCAGCGCGCTCTTCGACAACTCCGCGGCAAGCAGTGCCGCCCGCCGGCGCTACCTGCTCACCAAGATCATCAAGGACGGTCACTACCTGCCGGTGCTCCGTGTGCGCCTGTTGCAGGAGCTCGCAGAGCGCGGACTATCTGACCCTCCGTTGGAGGAGATCCCGGCACTCGCCGAGCGCGTTGCTGAAGAGCTGACGGAGTGGGCGAGCGGGATCCGCGCACTCCGTGGCATCCGCGTCGTAAAGCTGCGCTGGCCATGGTCGTATCTGTTCACCGTCGACTTCGAGATCGAGACGACCGCCGACACGGAGCAGATGCCGTGACCGATGCTCGCCAGGCTCTGCGTTCCGAGTGGAGCGACCTGATTGGCGCTGAGCGTGCACCCGATGCGGCCTGGCGGATCGGCGAGAGCACGGCGGGACCGGACGGCATCATGCGGACGACGGTGCATCTCACGAGCTTCGGCGTCACGCTCGACGCAGTGTTGCTGCTCCCGCCGGGGCAGAGCGCAGTGATCGTGGTGCCGTTCTACGACGTCGAGTCGTTGCTCGGCATCCCGAGCGAGCGGTATCCGGATGCCGATGCTCGCCCCACGAAGGCGTTCGCCCGAGAGATCGCCGCCCGGGGACTCGGTGTTCTTGCCGTGCCGTGGTGGGCAGAGATCGAAGCCCGACCGAGCCCGGCCGTCGAGCTGCATGCGCGCTATGGGCCGGTCGCCGCAGCGAATCGCGCCCGCTTTCCCGGCGTCACCGGGCTCGGCCGCAGCATCGCCGATCTCCGACTCGCGCTCGAGGCCCTCACCACTGTCCCCGGCGTGGATGCGCAGCGACTCGGCGCCTTCGGGCATTCCCTCGGCGGCAAGCTCGCGCTCTTCCTCGGCGCCCTGGATACACGCATCGCCGCGACGGTCACTCATGAGCCTGGCCTCGGATTCGCGCACTCCAACTGGGAGGATCCCTGGTACCTGACTGATCGTGTGCCGACGGACCGTGATCTGGATGAGGTCCTGGCGCTCATCGCTCCTCGACCCGTGCTGTACGTCGGTGGCGGTGCGTCGGACGGCCCGCACAATGCGAATCTCGCCGAACGAGCCGCCACTGCATGGCCCGATGGCGGCCTGGATGTGCTCCAGCACGGCAACGGACACCCGCTCCCCGAGGACGTGCTGCACACCAGCATCCAATGGCTGAGTGATCACCTGCAATACTCTGGAGAGCGCTCTCAATGACCCAACGTGCAGGAGGTGGACGCGTGAAGGCGACGATCTATTCGATCGCAACCGAGCTGGGGATCTCCGCTTCGACCGTTTCGCGAGCCTTCTCCCGGCCACACATGGTCAACGAGTCTGTCCGCGAGCGCATCATGGCCACCGCAACAGCGCAAGGCTACGAGCTCAACCGTGCCGCTCGCGGCCTCGCCACCGGCAAGACCGGGCTCATCGGCCTTGTGGTCCTCGACATCACCAACCCGTTCTTTCCCCCACTGGTGCGCGCGATCGAGCGGGCGGCCTCCGCGTCAGATGCCTCGGTGCTGCTTGTCGACGCCGAATCCGGTGGCGCGGATGCCGCCGAGCAGCTGCGTCGACTCAGTGGTCAGGTCGACGGACTCATCGTCGCATCAACGCGGCTGCCCAAAGCAGTGTTGCAGGATGCGGTCGGATCGACACCGACCGTTCTCGTGAACCGTGCCGAGCGCGGCATCCCCTCCGTGGTCTGCGACAACTCGGAAGCGCTCCGACAGGCGGCCGACCATCTCGTCACCCTCGGCCACCGGCGGATCCTGCTCCTGCAGGGCCCCGACGGATCGTGGGCTGCGAAACAGCGGACCGCCGCCGTACGCGGTTGGGCGAAGGATGCGCCGGGCGAAGTCGAGCTGATCGAAATCGGCCCTGTCGAGGCGACGTTCGAGGCCGGCTGGGCAGCTGCTTCTGAGATCGCCGCACAGCAGGCCACAGCGGTCATGGCCTTCGATGACTTCGTGGCCTGCGGAGTGGTCGGCGGGCTGGCGGAAATCGGGCTGAGTGTTCCGGGTGACGTCAGCGTAGTCGGCTGCGACGATGTGCTCCTCGCGCGAACAGTGACACCGCAGTTGAGTACGGTGAAAGTCGATTTCGATGAACTGGGTGGGCGCGCAGTGGCACTGCTCAGCGATGTCTCCGCGGGGCGGACGGCGCGCAACGTCGTCGTTCCTGGTTCCTTCGCACCGCGCGGGACGACCGCCGCGGTGTAACCGGCCCTCGCAGCGTTACCGCGCCCAGCATCATCGCGCGCTGCATCATCGCGCGCGGAACAGCGCCCGTGACTCGGCGGCGTAGGCCGCCATCTCTGCCTCTTCCTCGGGATAATTCCGGTGCCCGGCCGTCATAGCCATGACACGTCGATGCCGCTGCGGAACAGCATCCGCGACGGCGAATTGCCCCACCGGAGGAACCGAAGGATCCTCACGGGCGGCAGCGATGATCGTAGGCACATCGATCCGGCTAGCGGCTGTCGCTGCGTCGAAATAGTCCAGCACGTCCCAGGCCTCCGGATGCTCCTGCACCCAGTCCCTGAGGGCGGAACTGCTGCCGCCGTTCGGAATCGCCAGCCGCCGCACGTGCGCTCCGAAGGCGGGCACATACAGAGATGCCGCATCGATGCGGTCATCCCAGGGGATGGCCAAGGCGCCGATGCCGCCGCCGAAGCTCGGCCCGAAGTAGCCGAGCCGGAGGCCGCCGTGTCGCTCGCCCAACTTCGCGCCCAGGAGTTCTTCGAGCGCAGAGATGGCACACCAGACATCCGCCGCACATCCACCGTGCACGTAGGTATCGCGTGACTGGATGCCGTGCAGCACATGTTCTCGCCCGACCGAAGGAATGCCGTCGATCAGCGAGAGCGTCGGCATCCCTCGCGCGATCGGATAAAACACTGCCGCATCGGCTGGCGCCCACCGCGAATCCAGGGCGGCGCGGCCCCCATAGCCGTGGGCGATGATCACTGCGGAACGGATCTCCCCTGGAGGCAAGGTGAGCCAGCCGCCGAGGCGGAGTCCGTCGAGCGAGGTGAACTCGACGAGGCGGGTGCCGGGTTCGGGTGACCCCGCACTCGTCGGTTGCACCACGACCTCTCGCGCACGCCTGACGAGCGAACTCCAAAAATCATCGAAGTCGTCCGGTTCAGCGCGCGTATCAGCCACGCTCGCATTCTCCCAGAGCGGTCAGCATACTGCAACCGATTGCAAGCACGTTCCGGCTCACCGCAGCCCCGACGCCGGCACCATCACCCGCCGTCGATCCCTCACCCACACGACCCCATCCCGTCGCCGCTCCTCCCGCGTCGCGAAGCGGTAGCGATACGACACCGCCCGCACCCAACGCGGCGGACGCCCCTCGAACGGATCGCTCCTGAGCAGTGCGAGCGTCGGGGCATCCGCCTGCAACAATCGCGCGAGGAACGTCGTGAACCATTCATCGAGCGACCGACCGAGCGGCAGGAACCACATCAGCCAGTCCAGCCGCAGATGGTACGGCGCGAACTGCCGGGGCACGCGCCGCACATCCCCCGGCTTGCCCTTGAACTCGTACTCGCGCCAGGTCGCGGCATCCGGATCCTCGTCCGTCGTGCCCTCGACGACGATCTCGATCCGCTCTTTCGTCACCGTGCCGAACGCGCCGTACGCGTTCGCGAGCTGCCAGCGGTTGAAGCTCGCGTTCATCAGCTGCCGTCTCGCGAAGAGATTGCGCAGTGCGGGCCAACTAATGACGACGTAGAGGATGCCGACGGCCGAGGTGATCACGAGCCAGTAGTTGGGGAGCCCCGACGACGACGGGGCGGCCTGAGACACCCCGATCGCCGAGAACGCGATCACAACCGTCGCCCAGTTGAGCCACGCGAAGTTCCCGGTGGCGACCAGCCACAGCTGCGTCGCCAGCACGATCCCGCCCGCGACCGCCCCGATGATCGCCGGCGCAGGCCCGTCGATCCACAGTCCGAGGATCGGAGCGAACAGGAAGAACGGAACGACCAGCTGCGCGAAGTGATTGCCCAGCACCTCACCCTTGTGGAACCAGCGCGGCATCAGATGCGCCTGACGACTCAACGGCCCCGGCATCGGCTGCGTCTCGTGGTGAAAGGTGAGGGCGGTGAGATCGCGCCACTCGCGTCCACCGCGAATCTTGATCATGCCTGCGCCGAACTCCAGCCGGAACAGCAGCCACCAGAAGAGCACGATGACCACCGTCGGCGGCGGCTGGTCTCGAGAGCCGAGGAACGCGGCGAGAAATCCGGCCTCGAGCAGCAGCATCTCCCACCCGAAACCGTAGAACGTCTGCCCGATGCTCGTGATCGACATGTACCCGAACCACAGCAACAGGAAGCACACCATCGGCACCCACGGAGGTGCAAACTGCGGGATGCCGGCGACCAGCAGCGCACCGATGACGATGCCCACCCAACACAGCACCGCGAGACGTCGATCCGTATAGCGGATGCGCGCGAACAGCGTGGGGCGCAGCATCCGCCCCCTCGCCCTCGAGGCGGATGCCCAGGCGAGAAGATCCGGGGCGGGCAGCAGCCCTCGCTCCCCGAGCAGCGGGCGGAACTGATTCAGAGACGAGACGAAGGCGACGAGATACAGCGCCGCAATGCCCCGCTGCAGCACCTCGCGAGCGAAGTTGTAGTCGACAGCGGCGAAACCGTCCATGCCATCAGAATACGACCGAGCACCGTACACCTGCACGACCGGGGGACGGATGCACGAGGCATCCGCCCATTCGATCGTGCAGGTGTACCAGGATCATGCAGGCGTACCCGCGGGCTGATCCGGCGCCTTACTCGGTGACGACCCAGTCGAACTGGTCGCCGTTGGCCTCGAGCCAGGCGTCGACGGCGTCGGCTTCCTGGCCCTCACCGAACTCGTTCACGACGAGGTCCTCGAGCGTGCCGTACTGGTCATCGTCGAGCTTGATCTGCTCGACGAGTGCAGCGGCCTCGGGGAACTCCTCAGCGAAGCCCTTGTGCGCCATGAAGTTCAGCGTCTCCGCGTCACCCATCGCACCCAGCGGGTCTTCGAGGTCCTTGACGTCATACGTGCTGTTGGCCCAGAACGGGCGCCACAGCGTCACGACGACGTCTTCCTCGTTGTCGATGGCTTCACTGAGGACGGTGAGCATCGCGGCGGTCGACGAAGTCTCGAGCGTGTACTCGTCTTCCAGCTCGTAGGCCGGAATCATCGAGTCCTGCGTCTTCGCCGTCAGGCCAGCGCCCGGCTCGATGCCGATGATCTTGCCGTCGAAGCGGTCGCCCGCACCCTTGAGGTCTTCGATCGAGTCGATGTCCATGTAGCTGGGCACGGCGATCGTGAGCTTGGCGTTCTCGTAGTAGGCGCCGAGGTCTTCGAGGTCGGCGCCGTACGTCTTCATGTACTCGGCGTGCGTGACCTCCGGCCACGCAGACGGGAACATGTCGATGTCACCCTGTGCGAGTCCGGTGAACAACGGGCCCGCCTCGGTGAGCGTCTCCAACTCGACGGTGTAGCCGATCTTCTCGAGCTGGTCCTGGACCAGGTACGCCATGCTCAGGCCATCCGACCAGGAGGGGATGAAGCCGAGCGTGATGGTGCCCTTGTCGGCGCTGTCGCCGTCTGATCCTGCGTCACCCGAGTCTGTCGGGGTGCCCGCGCAACCTGCGAGGGCGATGGATGCTACGGCTCCGAGAGCCACGATGGCTGTGATGTGCCGGTACTTCTTCATGGTGCTTCCTTTCGTATGTTCTGCTGCGTTACGTATAGGTGTGGGTTTCAGGGAGCGGCTGGACGACGCGGTGCCACGAGCGCACGTTCGACCTCAGCCGCGGCATCCGCTGCCTCGTCGCGACGTTCCGCCTGGCGACGCGCGAGGATGCCGAAGAGCGAAGAGCGGTACTGACTCGGCGTGCCGAGCGCCGCGGTGACCCGGTCGAGGAAGACGGCGATCAGCACGACGCCGAGGCCGGCCTCAACGCCCTTGCCGATGTTGACGGTCGAGATGGCCTGGACGACCATCTTTCCCAGGCCGTCCGCGCCAGCCATACCGGCGATGACAGCCATCGACAGGGCGAGCATGATGACCTGGTTGACGCCGGCCATGATGGTCGGCATCGCGAGCGGAAGCTGGATGCCGCGCAGAATCTGCGATGGCGTCGCGCCGAAAGCCTGGCCGGCCTCGACGGTTTCGGAATCCACACCGCGGATGCCGAGCTCGGTGAGCCGCACTCCGGGAGGCAGTGCGAAGATCACGGTTGCGACGAGCCCCGGCACCACGCCGATACTGAAGAACACGATCGCGGGAATCAGGTACACGAACGCCGGCATGGTCTGCATGAAGTCGAGCACCGGCTTGAGCACGGTACGGACCGTGTCGTTGCGCGCCGACCAGATGCCCAGTGGGATCGCGATCAGCACGGCGACCACAGCGGAGACCAGCACGAGCGAGAGCGTCTGCATCGCAGGCTCCCACAGGTCCATGCCGATGATGAGCACGAACGAGATCACGGTGCCGACGGCCATCTGCCAGGAACGCACGAACCACGCAATGAGCGCGAAGATGGCGATCAGCACAGGGAACGGCGTGGCGAGAAGAGCGTCGCTGAGTCCGTTGACGAAGAACTTGACGACGACCGCGATGAAGTCGAGCAGACCCTCGAGGTTGTCCTTCACCCAGGCAACGATGGTCGCGACCCACTCACCGAGGGGAATACGGAAACCATCCATCAGCGCACCTCCCTTTCGATTGCGAAGCCGGCGACGGCATCCTCTGCCGCCTCCAGAACCGCATCGATCTCGGCCTGCGGAACCGGCAGGTGCGGCAGAGTGATCTCCTCGGTCGCATTGGGCCCCGGGCCGAGAGCGGCGAGCAGCGTCACACGGGGAATGACACCGGTCAGGCGCCCCTCAGCGTCGAGAACCGCAAGCGGCAGCTGCGACTCGACGGAGGGGATGAACAGGTCCATCAGCACGTCGTCCTCGGAGACGCTCAGCGGCACGGGCTTGAGGATCGACTCCAGGGACGTCTCCCCCTTGCGGACAAGCTTGATGGCATCGCGATCGGTGACCATGCCGATCAGCTTGCGGTCACGGCCGGTGACGTACGCGGCCGACATATAGGTATCGCGCATCTGACGCAGCGCCGTACGAGGGCCGGCGTTGTCGGCGACGACCGGTCGCGGACGCTCCATGACGTTGCATGCCGTGAGCACACGCGCGCGATCGACGTCCTGCACGAACTGCTCGACGTAGTCGTTGGCAGGGTCAGTGAGGATGTCTTCGGGCGTTCCGATCTGCACAATGCGCCCGTCGCGCATGACGGCGATCCGGTCACCGAGGAACATCGCCTCGTTGAGATCGTGAGTGATGAACACGATGGTCTTCTGCAGCTTTGCCTGCAGCTCGACCAGCTGCTCCTGCATTTCTCGACGAATGAGCGGATCAAGCGCACTGAACGCCTCATCCATGAGCAGAATGTCGGTGTCTGCGGCGAGTGCACGGGCGATGCCGACACGCTGCTGCATTCCACCGGAGAGCTGAGAAGGCAGCTTGTCGCCCCAGCCGGTGAGCCCGACCATGTCGATCACTTCTTCTGCCTTCGCCAGTCGCTCAGCCTTACTGACGCCCTTCAGCTCCAGCGGGTAGGCGACGTTCGCGGCGACCGTGCGGTGCGGCAGCAGGGCGAAGTGCTGGAACACCATCGACACGTTCTCGCGGCGGATCTCGCGCAGTCGCGCTGCCGGGATGCCGGTGATCTGATCCGAGCCGATGGTGACGGTGCCGTCGGTGATCTCGTGCAGCCCGTTGAGCATGCGGATGATGGTGGATTTGCCCGATCCGGACAGGCCCATGATGACGAAGATCTCGCCTCGATTGACGGTGAAGCTGGCGTCGATGACGGCAGCCGTTCCGACATCCAGGATGTCATTTCTTCCCTCGCCTGCCTTCAGCCGGCGGACGGCTTGGTTCGGATTCTTTCCGAACACTTTGAAAAGATTGCGCGCGACAAGTGCGGCTTCGGTCACAATTCTCCCGATGGCTCACCCGCATTTCGGGTGCTCAGTGAGCCCGTCTCGGTTACGCCCGGGTGATACTCGAGGCCGTTTCGACATTCATAACGCTGGCGGCACTAACGGTGGATTCGGCTCCACCACAGGAGCATCGACCGTACGTCCACGCCTCTTCGCAGCACAGCTCATCGAAAGAAGGACGTGGCCGCGGACTGGTCATAAGGCCAAAAGGCCTACATTCCAAAGTAACAAAATGGCCGGTCAGAGGCAAATCTCGGTCGGCAGAAGGGTGTGGTTTTTGTCACGTGAACGGGGATTTGTCTAATGTCGACAATCTGCGGCGCGGACAGAATCAGCGCTTGATACTGCGCGTCACCGTGAATTTCGCCGTGCGGTGCAACTGCTCGGTCGGGCCGATCAGACGGGTCAGCTCGGGCTTGTAAGTGAGGCTCGAGTTGAAAACCGTGAGCAGCTCACCTCCTGGCCGGAGGAGCCGGGCGGATGCCTCGAACAGGCGGGTGGCGGCACCAGTGTGCACGCTCGCGCCGAGGTGGAACGGCGGGTTGAGCAGGATCAGATCGGCGCTCGCATCCGGCAGTTCGGCGCCGGCATCGTCGTGAGTCACGGTGACTCGATCCGCGACGCCGTTGGCGATCATCGTCTCCCGAGCGGATGCCGCGGCTGCCGCCGAGCGGTCAGTGGCGATGACGCGGGCGTCGGGGTGGTGCAGGGCGTAGTACGCGGCGAGCGCGCCGGTGCCGCATCCGAGGTCGATGACGTTCTCTGCGGTGGGTGCACCGCCGGCGGCGAAAAGTTCCAGCAGCACCCGAGTGCCGATGTCGATTCGGTTCGCGGCGAACGCTCCCCCATGCGCGACGAGAGTGAGAGCGAACTCCGGATGCTCCGCACGCTGCGGGTACGGTGGCTCTTCCGCCACGGGCAACGGTCCGGTCGCCACGATCAGCCGCGACTTCCGCTCTGAGCGCTGCGCCTGGACGGTGTCGAAGTTCCGCCCGAGCACCTCGTTCTGCGTGAGGGTCATGTGCTTGACTCGCCCGCCCGCGACGAGAGTCACGTCGGGCGCGGCCCAGCGAGCGACGGCATCCGCGATCTCCTCCAGATCGGCGAGCGCCTTCGGCAGCTGTAGCAGCACGAGGCGGGCGCCAGCAACTAAGTCGGTGTCGAACTCGTGTGCGGCGAAGCCGGTCAGTTCCAGCTTCTGCGCGTTGTTCGCCAGAGCCAGTCGTCCGGTGGCGGAATCTTGATGCACGCGCACACCCGCGAGCCCGGTATCCGCCAGAGCCAGCGTGATTGCGCCGTACTCGTCACCGATCACGACGATCTCGGGCCCGCTCAGCCCACGTTCTTCGACCAGCGCGAGAGCGCGCTCGACCAGCTGCAGATCGGTGGCGTCGTACGCCTGGAGGTTGTCCGCTTCGACATCGGGGAAGCGGCGGAGGCGGTCATAAGCAAAGTCGGGCACCTCCCCAACTTACGCGCGTCTGCGACCGCTGCTACGCACCTTCGCTCACGAGGTGGATTTCGTCGGCGTGCGCCTTGGCGACATCCGCGGCTACCGCTGAGCGCCCGCCCGGCCTAGTGTGCTGTACAACGCATCGCACCAAGGAAGGGGCGAACGCCATGAGCGCGGCGATCGACATCAGTCAGCTGCACAAGAAGTTCGGACAGCACACCGCTCTGCACAGCATCGACCTGCGCGTGGCGCCCGGCACGGTGTTCGGACTGATCGGCCCGAACGGCGCCGGCAAGACCACGACGCTGCGCACTCTGGTGGATGTCATCCGGCCCACGTCGGGCGAGACCATGGTGCTCGGTGAGGATCCTCGCACAGGTGGGGCCGCGCTGCGACGCCGGATCGGCTACGTGCCAGGAGAGCTCCGGCTCGACGGGCGCGTCACCGGACACCGCCTGCTCGCGTTTTACGCAGAAGTGTCCGGGCCGGTCGCACCTGGCGCCGCCCAAGAGCTCGCCGGACGCCTCGGCGTCGACCTCTCCCGCCCCGTGCGCACACTCTCCAAGGGGAACAAGCAGAAGATCGGCCTGATCCAGGCGTTCATGCATCGACCAGAGCTGCTCATCCTCGACGAACCAACCAGCGGCCTCGATCCTCTCGTTCAGCGCGAGTTCCTCCAGATGGTGCGCGAGGCGCGGGATGCGGGGCAGACCGTACTGCTCAGCTCGCACGTACTCAGTGAGATCCAGCAGATCGCCGACGAGGTCGCGGTGTTGAGTGACGGCCATATCGTGGCCGAGGGAAATGTCGCCTCGCTCAGACTCGGATCGATCCGTCGTGTGCGCGCAGGAATCACAACGACGGATGCCGCGGCCGACCGCGCGCGCCTCGCGACGCTTCCCGGATTCGTAGGTCTCGAAATCAGCGATGCGAACGGTGGCCTCCGCATCACCGGAACCGTCGACGGCGCGATCGACCCGTTCGTGAAGGCGTTGGCCCCGTTCGAGGTCAACGACCTCACCGTGGAGGAGCCCGATCTCGAGGAGTCGGTGCTGAGGCTGTACGGGTCTGGTGCGGGAACGGTCGCCAAAGACGAGACGCGGGCATCGCGGCGGGCAAGGCGCGGAGGCCGTCGTGCGTAGCATCCTGCCGGTATTCCGGCGCAGCATCCGCGAGTCTTGGCGCAGCACGGCCGGCTGGAGCGTCGGCGTCGCCGCCGTCTTGTTCCTCTACCTGCCGCTGTACCCGAGTTTCGGCGCCTCCGGGCAATTGCAGGGCATCATCGACTCCATGCCGAAGGAGCTGATCGACACCCTCGGCTACGACCAGATCACCACCGGGGCCGGGTACGCGCAGAGCACCTTCTATGGCCTGACCGGGTTCCTGCTGCTCACGATCGCAGCCGTGATGTGGGGCTCCGCCGCGATCGCTGGCGCCGAGGAGAGCGGTCGCCTCGAACTCGACCTTGCACACGGCATCGGACGAGCGCAGTACGTCGTCGAGTCGGCGCTGTCGATCCTTGTCCGGATGCTCTGGCTCGGCGCCTTCGCGGGGGTCATCGTGTGGGCTGTGAACGGACCCGCCGAACTAGACATCAATCCGCCCCGGATCATCGGCGCGAGCGTCGCACTCGTCGGACTCGCCTTCCTCAGCGCGTCTGCGGGACTTCTCGCCGGAGCTCTGACCGGCCGCAAATCGTGGGCATCCGGCGTCGGCGCCGGGATCGCCGTTCTCGGATACGTCTTCCAGGCTGTTGCAAAGCAATCGGACGATCTCGAGTGGCTGAACGTTTTCTCGCCATACGCCTGGGTGTACCACCAGTCGCCGCTGCTCGACGGCGTGCACCTCGGTGGCCTCGCGGCGGTCTGGGGACTTGCGCTGCTGTGCGCCGCGGCATCCGCCGTCGTCTTGCAGCGCCGCGATATCGCGGGCTGAGCCGCGCGGCTCGGAGGGCAAGGCTTGACACTTCTTTGGGTTCTATGGTTAGTTAGTCAAGTAAGTAACCAACTGACCACCTGGAGGCATCGTGATCGAAGAAGGCAAGCCGCTCTTCCTCCAGATATCCGAGCAGATCGAGGACTCGATCCTCGATGGCTCACTCGTGGAAGAGTCCCAGGCGCCGTCGACGAATGAACTCGCCGCCTTCTACCGCATCAACCCCGCCACCGCAGCCAAGGGAGTAGCCATGCTCGCCGACAAGGCAGTGCTGTACAAACGCCGTGGAATCGGCATGTTCGTCGCCACCGGAGCACGCGAGCTGCTGCTCGGCGAGCGCCGTGCGGCCTTCGCTGACCGCTACCTCGACCCGCTCCTCGCCGAAGCCCGCACACTGGGCCTCGGCGCCGAAGACCTCGCAACCATGCTGCGCGAACGCGCCGCAGCATCCACAACCACCGAAGGGAACCCCGCATGACCGCCGTCATCGAGGTGCAAAACCTCACCAAGCGCTACAAGGACAAGCGCGCGCTCGACAATGTGTCTCTCAGCATTGAAGGTGGACACATCTATGGCCTGCTCGGCCGCAACGGCGCCGGCAAGACCACTCTGATGTCGATCCTGACTGCCCAGAACTTCGCGTCGTCCGGCGACGTGAAGGTGTTCGGGGAGCACCCCTACGAGAACACGCACGTGCTTTCACGGGTCTGCTTCGTCAGGGAAAGTCAGAAATACCCGGAGGATGCCACACCTCGGCACGCATTCAAGGCCGCGAGCCTGTTCTTCAGGAACTGGGATCAGGAGTTCGCCGAGCAGCTGATCAAGGACTTCCAACTGCCGATGAAGCAGACGATCAAGAAACTCTCCCGTGGTCAACTCTCCGCCGTCGGCGTCATCATCGGTCTCGCCTCACGCGCCGAACTCACCTTCTTCGACGAGCCGTACCTCGGCCTCGACGCGGTTGCACGGCAGATCTTCTACGACCGACTCGTCGAGGACTACTCAGAGCACCCGCGCACGATCATCCTGTCGTCGCACCTGATCGACGAGGTCTCCAACCTCATCGAGCGGGTCATCGTGATCGACGACGGGCAGATCCTCCTCGACGAGGAGACGGATGCCGTGCGCGACCGCGCGGCCACGGTCGTGGGCGATGCGGCAAAGGTCGAGGCCTGGGTATCCGGACGTGAGGTTCTGCATCGCGAGTCGCTGGGCCGCGTGGCATCTGTCACGGTCCTCGGCAAACTATCCGCCACTGAACGCGCAGCGATCACGGCCGATGGGCTCGACATCGCACCGGTGTCACTCCAGCAACTGATCGTGCGTCTCACGCAGAAAGCGGCGAGCGCGAAGGCCGAGGAGGTCAACTGATGCTTCGCGTACTGAAGGTCGTCCGTCTGCAGCTCATCAACAAGCAGACCTACATCTGGGTGCCCCTGATCGTGTTGGGCGGCGCCCTACTCGTCTCGCTTCTCATCTACGCGATGATCCCGGGCGATGGGCCGAAGTACGGCGGTGGCAGCCAGGCGCCGCTGTGGTCCTTCCTGTTCGTGGGGATCCAGGCGATGACGATGTCGTTCCCGTTCTCGCAGGCAATGAGCATCACGCGGCGGGACTTCTACCTGGGCACGCTGATCACCGCGATGATGACCAGCGCCATCCTCGGGGTGATCTTCATCCTCGGCGGGCTGCTCGAATTGGCGACGAACGGCTGGGGGATCAACGGTTATTTCTTCCACCTGCCCTGGGTGTGGGAGTCCGGTCCGCTCGGAGCCGGATTCATCTACTTCACTCTCGCTCTGCTCATCTTCATCAGCGGCTTCACGTCTGCGACGATCTACAAGAGTTGGGGGCCGATGGTCTACCTGATCATCAGCCTGGCATTGACGCTCCTCCTCCTCGGTCTCGTGTACCTGGTCAGTCGACTAGAGCTCTGGGGCAACGTCTGGATGGGCATCCTCGATCTCGGCGCACTGGGACTCGCCCTCTGGGGCCTGGTCGCAATCGCGGTCCTTGCCGGAATCTCGTTCCTGGCCTTCCGGCGCGCGATTCCGTAGGTCACTCGCCGCATTGAACGCCCGTCTCCACCACCCGGTGGGGCGGGCGTTCAGCGTCGCGGCCCGGGTTCAGATCGTGTCGTCGGCGCCGATGATGTCGAGGGTCCAGGTGCGGGTGTCGGGATCGTCGGCGTCGTGGGCGTCGGCGACTTCCTTGATCGCCTCGTGAATCCGCTTCTCCATGTCGGCATACTCCGCCGGGTTCAGCCGCAGATTGTGCTGAGAGAAGGTGCCGTGCGGCTCGGGGTCGCGGCCAGTCACATACTCCGGCACCCACTCCAGCACACGACGAACCATGTCGAAGTGGTCTTCCGCGAGCGCACTCATCAGCGCCCCGCCCAGCATCTCATCCTCGACCGGCCGCGCCGGGGAACCGATGCTCCATGCCCCCTCGACCGCCGTCCAGACCCGATCTCGGCGGTCACGAGCCTGCTCCGGCGCCTCTTCGATGAGTCCGGCATTCGCAAGTACACGCAAATGGAAGCTCACGCTGTTGGCCGGCAAGTCCAACTCGGCCGCGATATCAGCGGCACGGGCGTAGGTCCGTCCCACCAGCACCTTCGCAATCCGACGGCGCAGCGGATGCGCGTATGCCTTCAGCATCGCCGACGTCGCGTGCTTCGAATCGGGATACGGATCCTCGTGAGGGGTGTCATCCGTCATGCCCTGATCCTATCCGCACCACAAGTTGCGCACATTTACTTGCGCAACTTCTCTTGCGCATTTATCCTGGACCGCATGACCACCACCGCACTTCCGCATCGACTCAGTCGCAACGGCCGTTACATCACCTGGCTCATCAGCGACACCGCCAAGGGCCTCGCCGGTGGACTGTTTGGCTTCGCGGTCCCACTGATCGCCCTGTTCGTCACGAACGACCCGACACAGGCCGGCATCATCGGCGCAGTGGGGATGACGATCCGCACCGTTACCACTCTGCTGGGCGGAGTTCTCGCCGACCGACACCGACGCATACCGATGATGGTGCTGGGCTCGGCTATCGGCATTCTCCTCGCCGGCGCCTTCACCCTGCTCGCCCTCGCCGACGCGCTGACCTTCACCACGCTGCTGCTGCTCGACGTGCTGCTCGCGGCGCGCGCAGGCCTATTCGATGTCGCCGGGGAGAGTGCACTGAAGGAGATCGTCCCGGATGATGCGATGGGCAGAGCTCAGGCCGCCAATCAGGGGCGCAATGCCGTGCTCGAACTCGCCGGCGGCCCGCTCGGGGGTGCGCTGCTCGCCGTTGGCGGCTGGCTGATCGGCGCCGTGATGGCTGTGAGCCACGCGATCGCCATGGTGACGGCATGGATGCTGCAGCGCTCTGCCGCAACCGGGGCCTCGTCCCCTGCCGCTTGGGAAAACCCAGACGAACACGCCGCCGGTCGGAGTGTTACCCAAGGACACGCCGCAGACACGCCAGATGATCCCCGTTTTCCGACGGCGACGACGGAAGTCGCAGTATCCGGGGTGGCCACGGCAACTGCGGCGAGCGCCATCAGCAAGCCGAATGCGATCCGCGAGATGACCGAGGGCTTTCGGTGGCTGTTCTCCCGACCAGACCTGCGCGGCGTCCTCTTCGTGGCGACGATCATCAACCTCGGTTTCACCACAGCGCTCACGTGCATCATCTACGCGCTGCAGCAGCAAGGGCACACGCCTCTGACGATCGGACTGTTGTCGTCCGGCGCCGGTGTGGCGATGCTCATCGGCGCGCTCTTCGCACCAATGCTGGTCTCACGGGTGCCAGCGGGCATCATCATCATCGCCGGACTCGGCGTATCGGTGATCGGCGTCTTCGCTCTGCTGCCCGTGCACGCACCGTTGGCCCTGGCCGCGGTGCTGGGCGCGATCGTATTATTCATCCCCGCGGTGAACGCGGCCCTCATGGGTTACTTCATGGTGGCAACCCCCACCGAATTGCTGGGACGTGCGAACAGCGCAAGCTCTGTGCTCGGCATGGGTGCGATGCCGCTGGCACCCCTAATCGCCGGCTTCGGCCTGTCACTGATCGGCCGCGAGAACACCCTGCTCGTGGCAGCGGCGCTCTGCCTCTCCGCGGTGCTGCTCGCGTTCGGCAACCGTGCACTGCGCGCTCTGCCAGCCGAGGCCGGCTGGTCCGCCCACGCCGCACAATTCCTCGTGCGCTGACGGAATACTTGACTCTGACACGATGCTTGACTCTGACACCGTGTGAGGTGGGAGAACTGAGACATGTTATCCATCGGAGCGTTCGCGCAGATCGGCCAGGTGACCCACCGGATGCTCCGGCACTGGGACACCGCGGGCCTTCTCGTGCCCGCCCACGTGGACGAGTTCAGCGGTTACCGTTCCTACGATCCATCGCAGCTGGAAAGGCTGCACCGGATCGTGGCGCTGCGCCAACTCGGCTTCGGCCTCGACGACATCGCGCTGATCCTCGAGCAGGGCGTGGATGCCGAACGCATCGGCGTCCTGCTGCGGATTCGCCGGGCCGAGGTCGCCGAGGAGCAGCGCATCGCGGCCGCACGCCTCGTCGACGTGGAGCGACGCCTCCACCTCATCGAAAGCGAGAATCAGATGTCCACAATCGAGATCATCGAGAAGCCCCTCCCCGCCGTGCGCCTGGCCGCGCGGCGGGCGATCGTCGCATCTCAGCCGGAGATCGCCGACGTCGTCGGCCCCGCGTTCGGGGCCGTCGCGGCGATCATCGGCGACAAGCGCGGCTCCCTGACGACTCCGATCGCCCAGTACTCGGCGGCAGAGGACGGCACCGAGGTCATCGCCGGCTACGCCTACGACGGGCCTGCACAGGACGGGTTCGAGCTCGTCGACCTCCCCGCGGCGGCGGAGGCGATCTGTGGCATCCATCTCGGGTCGATGGATCAGATCGCGAACAGCTGGATGCAGATCCACACCGAGATCATCGCCCGCGGCTTCGTGCCGACGGGTCCCTGCCGGGAACTGTACGTGCGGGCAGAGTCGGACGATCAGTCCGACTGGGTCACCGAACTGCAGCAGCCCGTCGCGCGGGCCTGAGCGACGCCTACAGCACCCCGGCGAGCGCGGCGATTCCGGCGATCACTGACACGATGGCCAGAACTAGCGCGATCGCGATGAGGATCGCATGCACCTTGAGGAACGCGGTGGCCTTGCCATCGGCATCCCGAGCACGCGGATCGTTCACGACCCGCTTGTAGAACTGCGGCCACACGATCACGTTGAAGGCGGCGTTGATGAAAAGAAGCACGGCGAGAGCGATCACACACCCAGCGTAGGCCGCGAATGTATCAAGAAACCCTTGCCCTGCTCCTAGTAGGTGTGAGCACAATGATCTTCATGACCGACGCCTCCCCCGAAGGCGCCGTCAGCGATGGTTCGGCGCGCTGGGAACGCGCCGCCGACCTGTTCGCCGACTGGCGCTCTGGAAATGTGCGTGCCATGGACGATCTGGTGCGCCTCATGACTCCCGTCCTATGGCACGTCGTGCGCGCCTACGGGCTCGAGCGGACGCTGACGGAGGACGTCGTGCAGTCCACCTGGCTCGCCCTCGTGCGCGGGCACGAGAAGATCGCCGACGGCCGCGCCGTCTCCGGATGGCTCACCATCACGGCCCGCCGCGAAGCCTGGCGGGTCAGCAAGAGTCACAGACGAGCGGATGCCACCGCAGACGAAATCCTCGAGCCGATGCTGCCGCCGACGGAGTCCACTGAGACGGAGGTCGCGGCATCCGATGAAGCGCGCCGGCTATGGACCGCCGTCGCCACCCTCGAAGACCGGTGCCGGCGCCTGCTGCGAGTCGTCGCATTCGACGACCGGCCGGACTACGCGCGCATCGCCACCGACCTCGACATGCCGATCGGCAGCATCGGACCGACACGCAAACGGTGTCTCACGAAGCTGCGCACCGCGCTGGTGAACACGGGGTTCTCCGACGAAGGGGGTCGTGATGGCTGAATCCGATGAACTGATGCTCGCTCAGCTGCGTGCAGCGTTCGAAGAGCTCGACCCGGCACCGAGCGACCTCGCCGACCGCATGATCGCGGCCATTGCGATCTCCGATCTGTCCCGCGAGTACGCCCTGCTCACCCTGATCGAGAACGCCGAAGCCGCAGTGCGCGGCGACAGTAAGACGACCACGCTGCAGTTCAGCGATGGCACATCGAGCATCCTGTTGCACATCAGTCACACCGCGAACCGGCGGCGCCGCATCGACGGCTGGGTGGATGCCGGCGCCACCGAGGTACGGCTCACCCAGGGCGAACGCGACTGGAGCATCACGCCCGATGAACAGGGCCGCTTCGCATTCGACGACGTCCTGCCCGGCCTCAGCCGCGTGCTGCTGGTCACCGGCGAAGGACACAAAGATCTGCTCACACCTCAGTTCGAGGCGTGAGCTCGCACATCAGCGAGCACGCGGGCGCTGAGCCTGCCGGAGAGGGAGAGCAATGGAGCATCCGAAGGGCTGGAGTTGGCAGGACCGCGCGGAGGGGTCGATCGCCCGCGGCACGGCACTTGATCCCAGCGTGGATCCCGTCGACGGCATCCGTGCGTATCCGACCGCGTATCTCCCGGATCGGCTGCTGATCGCCGATCGCAGCCTTGAGGAGAACGAGGGCCCCGATAGCGAGCTGCGCGCGCTCATGGCGGCCGCCGAGTCGTTCGGTTGGGAACTTCTGGTCGAGCCGGATGACGTGGTGCGGGCAGGACACGGAGCGGAGATGCTGCCCGGCATCCCTGGGCTTCGTCGCGCGCTGCTACGCACGCAGGGTGTTCCTACCGAAGGGGAGTCTCCGGTGGCGCCGGATGCCTGGCGCGTGCTGCAGCGCGCCCGCCGGATCGTCGGAAACCCCATGCCTCGGGCCGGACTCGAGCACATGCTGGCAATCGACCCGGTCGGGCTAAATCCGTTCACGCGCACCAACCCGTTCACCAGGACCAACCCGTTCACGCGCACCAACCCGGTGCGCGGTGCGGGCGCCGTCGGCAGCGACGACTATCTCGAGCCCGGTCGCGGTGGGCGCCAGCCGATCGCGTGGATCGGCGCGGCGCCGGTACGCGGGGTAGCGCCTCGAAAAGGGCGGCGGGCTGTCGTGGCGGTGCTCGACACCGGTTGCGGCGTCCACGAGTGGCTGCCCGATTCGATAGTCACCCGCACGATCGAACTCGATGGCGTGCCGATCGGGTTGACCGGCAATGATGATCCGGAGCGGTATCCGGATCTGTACGGCCAGTTGGACGGCGAGATCGACGCGGTGGCGGGCCACGGCACGTTCATCGCGGGGCTGATTCGGCAGACGGCTCCGGATGCGGACATCCTCTCGATCCGCGTCGCAGGCTCTCTCGGCGTGGTTGATGAGAGCACGTTCCTTGAAGCGCTCGCGGCGGTGATCGAACTGCAGCGTCGATTCGTGCACGGAATCGACGGCGGACACCCGATTGACGTGCTGAACTTGTCGCTCGGTTACTACCACGAGACCCCGATGGACGGTCAGTTTTCACTCGTGCTCTACGACCTGCTGCAGGCCGCGCGCGAGCTCGGCACAGTCGTGGTGTGCTCGGCAGGAAACGATGCGATCGACCGGCCGTCTTTTCCTGCCTCACTGTGGGCATGGCCCGGTGCGGACAACGGACTGGTCGCTGACCGCGCGGTGCCGCTCGTTTCAGTCGGAGCACTCAACCCCTCACGGCGGTCGCTGGCACTGTTCTCGAACATCGGACCGTGGGTGCGGACGTACGCTCCAGGGGCGATGGTCGTGTCGACGACGCCGGCGTTCGTCGGTGGCGCGCAAGCGTCGACCAGGGCAGATGTGGACGGTCTCGAACGGCAGACGATCGACCCGGACGACTACCGGGGCGGATTCGCGGCGTGGAGTGGAACGTCGTTCGCCGCACCCTATGTCGCGGGGAAGATCGCCGCGCGGTTGGCCGCATCGGTGCCACGTGAGGGTGCCGCGGCGCAGGGCGCGGTGAAGAAGGCCGTGGATGCCGTGTTGAAGGACCTCCCGCCGGTCGCACCACTGAGCTGAGCGCGGCTGAGTCAGCGCCCCCCGCTCTTCCGCCGCCGCCCCAGACACGGCATCCTGGAACGATGGGGACTTCTGCGCGCACACTGTACGAGCGCGGGCGCGCGGCTTCCAACGCGCAGCGGTACGCCGAGGCGCGGAAACTGCTGGCGCGCGCGGCGGCCGAGGCAGCTACCGCGGCGGCCGCGCAGGCGACGGATGCCGGGCCAGACCTGCAGGCGAGGATCACCGGCACAACGGCGTATGTCCTCGCGCAAACCGGCGAGCCTGCCAGAGCCGAGGAACTCTGCCGGGAGGCGCTGACGCAGGACGGTGTCAGCGCGGAGACTCAGGCGATCTTGGCCGGGCAGCTCGGCGTGCTGCTCACCCGTGCAGGACGCCTCGATGAGGCAGATGAAATGCTCAGCCGCGCGATCGATGGGCTCACCGGCGATGCCAGGGCGAACTGCCTGCTCAACCGGTCACTCGTGCACATGCAGCGGCGTGAGTTCGACGCCTGCACCGCCGACCTGGCGCAGGCCGTCACGCTCTATGAAGCCTCGGGCGACATGACCGCCGCCGCCGAGGCCCGCCACAACCTCGGTTACACCGCACTGCTGCGCGGCGACCTGGTCGAAGCTCTCGAGCTGATGACGGCATCCCGCCCGATCATCGCCGCAGACTCCCCCATCAGCGCCGCGATGAGCGACCTCGACCGTGCCGAGGTGCTGCGCGATGCCGGGCTCGTCGATGAAGCCGAACACCTCCTGGAGAGCGTCGCCGCCACCTTCGGCAGCGCCAGGATGCGCCAGGCTCGCGCCGAGGCCGAGTACCACCTCGCCCGCTCCCTGCTCCGGCACGACCCGGCCAGAGCAGAGCGCGTCGCCCGCGCCGCCACTCGCCGATTCCGCGCATTGGGGGCGCAGAGTTGGGCCGCGCGCAGCGACGCGATCCGTCTGGATGCTGGGCTCGACGGGGGCTCCCCACCACCCGCCATCGAGTTCACCCGGACGGCAGGTGAGCTCAGAGCAGCCGGATTTCCCAGCGAGGCAACCGCCGTGGCGCTGAGCGCTGCCCTCTCCGACACCAGCGGCACCACACCCCTGCCGCGCATCCCCGCGCACGCGCCGACTCCACTGCGCCTGCGCGCCACCGAGGCCCGTGCTGCACGCGCCGGAGCCCACCGCAAGCATGCGGAAGCACGCCGCCACGCCGCCGCCGGCCTTGATCTGCTGTCTGAATGGCAGCGCTCGTTCGGCGCGCTCGACCTGCAGGCATCCCTCACGATGCACGGAACAAAACTTGTGTTCCACGGACTTTCCGCTGCCGCCGCGAGTGCAGACGCCGGCATCCTCTTCGACTGGTCAGAGCGCGCCCGCCACCTCAGCCAGCAGGTCGCGCCGGTGCGCCCGCCGCATGATCCGCAGTTGGCCGCCGATCTGGCGGAGTTGCGGATGCTGCGCACCGAACTGACCGGCCAGGAGTGGACCGCACATCCGCAGGTGCGCGCGCTCCGAGACCGCGTGCGCGACCGGCAGTGGTCGGCCACCGGCGCCGGCGACACCAGACCGCGCGTCACTGTTTCCGAGCTGCGTGACACCATCGGCGCCGATACCGCGGTGCTGTCGTACGTGTTCACGGGCAGCAGCCTCAGCGTCGTGGTCACCACCGCGACGGACAGCGTTATCGTCGAACTCGATTTCGTCACGGTGCAACAGGCGTCTGCGGGGCTGCGTGCCGACCTCGACGTCTCCGCCTCGATCCGCAGCGGTCCGATGGCTCACGTCGTCGCGCGCGCACTCGGTGAGCGGATGCTGCGCCTCGATGACGCCCTCCTCACCCCGCTGCGAGCACTGATCGGCGAGCGCCGACTGGTGCTGACTGTGCCCGGCATCCTCGCTGGAATTCCGTGGGGGATGCTGCCGTCGATGGCGGGGCGCCCCTTCACGCTGGCGACCTCAGCGTCACGCTGGATGCAGGAGCGCGAGACGCCACGCACGCTGAAGACGGCGGGCTTCGCGGCCGGTCCGCGGGTGGCCCGCGCCGTCGAGGAGGTGCGCGCCGCGGCATCCGCTTGGACGAACGCCGCCGTGCTCACCGGCGACGATGCGCGAGTGGATGCCGTCACCACTCTCGCCGGCAATGTCGACGTGTTGCATGTTGCCGCGCACGGACGGCACGCCGTCGACAACCCCCTGTTCGCGGGATTCGAGCTCATCGACGGCACGCTGTTCGGCTACGACGTCGATCTGATCTCCCCCGCTCCGGACACCGTCGTACTCTCCGCCTGCGAGCTCGGACTGTCGTCGGTGCGCTGGGGCGAGGAGGCGCTCGGGATGACGCGAGTGTGGTTGCACGCGGGAACCCGTAGTGTGATCGCGGCTCCAGCAGTCGTTCCGGACGACATCGCCAGCGAACTGCTCAGCGCCGTACACAGCGGCCTGAGCAGGGGCTCGTCACCCGCTGTCGCCCTTGCCGAGGCATCCGCCATGACGGGCCATCACACCCCGTTTCAGTGCCACGGAAGTGGATCCTGAAGAATTTCTCCATTCGATGTATCAGGATTCCCCGAAGTGGCTCTTGATACATGGAAGGTGTCACGTGGATGCTCCGGAAGGGTAGGAGCTCGGCGCGGTTGGCTCTGGGGACGCGTTTGGGGACGCACAACCGACACCGACTACTCAGGATGGTGCTGCAGGGCGCAGCTGCGGCACCATCCGCTTGGGGGATCACGGGTACACATGCAGGGCCATCGTACGGACGTCTGGGGACACGCCGACCGATGGCCCTGCATCCGTGCTTCGGCCCTGCAGGTGTGCCGGTCGGTGAGTGTGCCGGTCGGTGAGTGTGCCGGTCGGTGAGTGTGCCGGGTTCAGCTGGCGACGACCACCGTGTATCCCGCATCCACAAGTGACTCGGCCGCGGCATCCGTGATGACCGTGTCGAAGAGCTCGGTGCCACCGACATGGGCGAACGCGACCTGGCCGATCTTGCTCGAATCGGCCACGACAACCGCCCGTCGCGCACGCGAGGCCATCATGCGATTCACGGCGGCTTCACGCTCATCGTGCGTGCTTGCCCCGGCCTCCGCCGACAGTGCGTTCACGCCGATGAAGGCGATGTCGAGTTGGATGCCACTGAGCAGCTGTTCCACGAATGGGCCCACCAACTCGTAGCTGCGGGAGTGGATGACTCCTCCGGTCACAACCACCTTGATATCGGGCCTCGTCGCGAGCTGGGAGGCGATATTGACGGCGTTCGTGACGACCGTGAATTCACCGAGGTCGTCGCGTGCGGCGAGGGCCGCGGCGATCGCCGTGGTGGTCGTTCCGCCGGAGAGGCCGACGACAGCGCCGGTTGTGACGAGCTCGGAGGCTGCTTGAGCGATGAGCTCCTTCTCGTGCGTGCGCTGGTGGCTCTTGTACCGAATCGGCAGCTCGTACGCGACTGACTGCGCCACCGCACCGCCGTGGGTACGAGTGAGCAGCCGCTGCTCGGCGAGGCTGTCGAGATCGCGACGGATCGTCGCCGCGGACGCTTCGAACCGCAGGACCAGATCGTCGACGGAGACCTCACCCTGCCCCGCAAGCAGGTCGAGGATCTTCGCCAGCCGAGCCGCGCGTTTCACGCGGATTCCTGGCTGAGCGACAGGGCCGACGGAGCCGACAGGTCTGACAAGGCGAACAGCCTGAGCAACCGCGCCGCCTCATCAGCAACCGCTACGCGGCCCGGTGCGACGTACTTGCGGGAGTCGACCAGACGCTCATCGGCATCCAGCATCTGACGCACGGCACGCGTGAAGAAACCGTTCAGGTGCGTGGAGACGTTGATCTTCGTCATGCCCGCGCGCACGGCCTGCGCGATGACGTCGTCCGCAACACCGGACGAGCCGTGCAGCACGAGCGGCACATCAAGAGCGGCACGCAGCTGAGCGATCAGCTCGATGTCGAGCGACGCGCTGCGGTCGAGCATCGCGTGGGAGGATCCGACGGCCACGGCGAGAGCATCCACTCCCGTTTCGGCGACGAACGCCTGCGCCTCGGCAGGATCGGTGCGCACGCCGGGAGCGTGAGCGCCATCCTTGCCGCCGACCTCACCCAGCTCACCCTCGACGTAAACTCCGGCGGCATGCGCCTTGCGTGCGACCTCGGCGGTCAGCGCGACGTTCTCGTCATAGGGCAGCGCACCGCCGTCGAACATGACCGATCCGAAGCCGAGCGCGATGGCCTCGTCGACAAGCTCGGGGAGCTCGGCGTGGTCGAGGTGCACGGCGACCGGAGTCTCGGCCCGGCGTGCAACGGCAAGAGTGGCGAGGGCGATCGGCTCCAGCCCACCGTGGTACTTCGCGCAGTTCTGCGAGATCTGCAGGATGACCGGCAGTTGCGCCTGAGCGGATGCCGCCACCAGCGCCTCAGCGGTCTCGAGATGAATCACGTTGAAGGCGCCGATACCGCGGCCGGCAGCAGACGCGTCGAGGATGAGGTCGGCAGCGCGGGCGAGGGTCATTCGGAGTCCTTCTGGTTTGTGGCGTCGGTCACGATCAGGGCGTTTGCGAGCTGTGGATGCTGCGGTGAGATTTCACCGGCAAGTGGCATGAGTACGGCCGCGGCCGACCACGCGGTTGCGCGGCGCAGGATGGTTTCGGTGTCACGTTCGCCGGAGTCGAGCAGCGTTGCGACGGCAGCGACGGCCGCATCACCCGCGCCGGTGGGGTTGCCGGCGAGCGTTTCAGGCAGGCGCGCGTGGAGGATGCCGGTTGCGGTGATCGCGAGCATCCCGTCCGCGCCGAGCGAGAGCATGATGAGCCCGGCGCCGCGGCGCAGCAGTTCGCGCGCGCCGTCGATCGGGTCGTCGAGACCGGTCGCCTCAGCAAGCTCAGCCTTGTTGGGCTTGAGCACGGCGACTCCGGCATCCGCGGCAGCGAGCAGCAAGGGTCCGGAGGTGTCGACGATCACCGGCCGGTCACCCGCCGCGGCGATGAGCGCCCCTAAGAGGCCCTCGGGCGCCCCGGGCGGAAAGCTCCCCGAGATCACAACGACTGATGCGAATGCCGCCTGCTCGAAGACGGTCGCAACGAACTGTGCCCACTCCTCACGGGTCGCGCTGATACCGCGCTCGTTGACGATCGTGGTGTCGCCGAGCGACCGGTCGACCCAGGCGATACTGCGACGGGTCGCGGCCGCAACAGGAACGAGCAGGTGCGGCATGCCGCTGGCATCAAGCTCGGCACGCAGCTCGGCACCGGTCGCGCCGCCGACCGTCGTGACCGCAAGCGCCGCGTATCCTTCGGCGTGCGCGACGCGGGCGACGTTGAGGCCTTTGCCGCCTGCGCGCACGGCGCCGGTGTCAGCGCGGTGCGCTCCGCCGGGCTCGATGCGGTCGATCTCCCATGTCATGTCGAGGGCGGGATTCGGGGTCACGGTGAGAATCATGTCAGCTCCCTCGCGCGCAGTGCCGCGCCCAGCAGGCCGGCGTTGCCTTCGAGCTGCGCGGGGATCAGTTCGGGGATGCGGTGGAAGCTCAGCCGCGCGGCCAGCCGTGTGCGCAGTTCGTCGAACAGCGCGCCACCAGCGCGGGAGAGCCCGCCGCCGATCACGACGGCCTCGGGTGCAAATATTGCGGTGAGCTGCGCGAGCGACAGAGTGAGGGCGTCGAGCGCCTCGTTCCATACCCGCTCGGCGACCCCATCGCCGGCCTGAGCGCGGGCGATGACGTCCTTGGCGCCGGCCGGAGTTTCACCGGTGGCGGCGGCGTAGCGGCGGGCGATTGCGCCAGCGGAGGCGATCGCTTCGAGGCATCCGCGCGCACCACACGCGCACTCCGGCCCGTCGGCAATCGGTGAATGACCGATCTCGCCGGCGTACCCGCCCGCGGTGTACGGCTGACCGCCCACGAGGATCGCGCCGGCGATTCCAGTGCCGATGATGAGAACCACGACGTCGTCGTGCGCACGGGCGCCGCCGAGCTCATGCTCAGCCCAGCTCGCCGATCGCACATCATGGTCGAACGCGACCGGAAGCCCGATCCGTTCTGCGGCGAGCGCGCGCAACGGCGCATCCCGCCAGCCGAGATTGCTCGCGAAGACGCCGATGCCGGCATCCGCATCGACGATGCCTGGCACGACGAAGCCCAGCGCTTCCGGCGCCACATCCGGATGCTGCGCCCGCAGTTCGTCGGCCAGTCGAGCAAGTTCCTCGATCAGTGCCGGCGCCGGGTCATCGCCCAGCGGGGGCGTCGGGGTGCGGCGCAGACCGAGTGCGGTGCCGTCGGCGTCGAAGAGCGCCGACTTGATGTCGGTGCCTCCAACGTCGAAGGCGAGCACTGGTGCGCCGGACCCGATCCCGGAAGTGGTGGGTGGCATCACGCCTCGAGAATAACCGAGCGGCTCAGGTTGCGGGGCTGATCCGGGTCAAGACCCTTGCCCACCGAGCGCTCGAGTGCGACACGGTGCAGTCGAACGAGATCAGCCAGCGGGTCGACATCGTGCTGCACGAAGCGGCCACCGGTGGCTTCGACCTGACCGGCGAGGCCCTCTGGTGCGACACCGAACTGCCACGTGATGCGGCCAGGCGCGGCGATCGCGATCGGACCGTGGCGATAGTCCATCGACGGGTACGACTCGGTCCACGACTGCGACGATTCGCGCATCTTCAGTGCGGCTTCGTGCGCGAGGCCGATCGTCCAGTTGCGGCCGAGGAAGGTGTACTGGTCTGCCGTCGCGAGGGTCTCGTCGTCGGTGGAGGCAAGCACGGCCTCGGCATCCGCAATCGAACGCGCGACGTCGGCATCCAGGCCGAGCGATGCGCGCATAAGGGTCAGCGCGGTGGTGGCGAAGCGCGTCTGCACGACCGACTTCTCGTCCGCGAAGGGCAGCAGCACGGCGTCGTCGACCAGGCCAACCAGCGGCGAAGTCGGGTCACCAATAATGCCGATGACCGGGATCTTTCCCTTGATCTGCTCGGTGATCTCCAGCACCTCACTGGTGGTGCCGGAGCGGGTGAGCGCAATGACGGCGTCGTAGTCACGGTCGAGGAAGGCCTCGGATGCCGCGTATGCATCGGTCACGCCGAAACCTGCGGTCTCACGCAGTGCCGCGTACGACTGCGCCATGAACCACGAGGTGCCGCAACCGACGACAGCAACACGCTCACCTGCCGCGGGGAGCACCTTCTGCTCGTCACGCATCTCTGCCGCGCGGGCCCACGTTGCCGGCTGCGAGAGGAGCTCTGCGCGCATGTGTGCGCCCGGTGCGAGGTTCTGATTTGTCATGAGTTCCAATTCCGTTCTAGACGTCCAGCGTTTGAAGACTTATGGTGCTTTAGTAAGCAAAACGATCATATAACGTCACGGACACAATTCGATGACAAACCGTACATTGTTTGTACACACACTTCACAAATAGGGGTAGTGTCCTACCCAATCCACATATCGGACGACGTGCGCGAAGCCGCGCACCGAGACCACGCACCGTCGCGTGAGTTCCTTTTCTTCGTGACGGCGCATCCACACACAGTGAGGAATGACATGAAGAAGTCTCTGCGGTTCGGCGCTGTCGCCATCACAGCGACCGCGACGCTCGCGCTCGCATCCTGCGGGTTCGGCGGCTCGGGTTCAGGTTCCGACGGCGGTGGGGATGGCGGCGACGCCGGCTCCACCACCACGATCGATCTGCTCGTGCCCAGCTATTCCGACAACACGAAGGGCCTCTGGGAAGACGTCATCACCGGCTTCGAAGCCGCAAATGACGGCATCAAGGTCAAGCTCGAGGTGCAGTCGTGGGACAACCTCGAGAGCGTGATCGCCACAAAGGTTCAGGGCGGCGAGGCGCCCGACATCTACAACGGCGGCCCGTTCGCCGGCTTCGCAGCCGATGAGCTGCTGTACGACGTCGAAGAGGTCACGAGCCCCGACACCTTCGCCGACTTCCAGGAGTCGTTCATCAAAAACGAGCAGCTCGACGGCACGACGTACGCACTGCCGTTCATCGCATCCGCCCGTGCACTGTTCGTCAACAACGACCTTCTCGAGCAGGCCGGCGTCGAAGCGCCGACCGACTGGGATTCGCTACTGGATGCCGCGACGAAGGTGTCCGCCCTCGGCGACGGTATCGCCGGCTACGGCATGCCGCTCGGATCCGAAGAGGCGCAGGCAGAAGCGGCCGTATGGCTGTGGGGCGGCGGCGGATCGTTCGGCGATGAGTCGACGATCACCATCGACACTCCGGAGAACCTCGTCGGCGCTGAACAGATCAAGAAGATGATCGACGCGGGCGCCACCCAGGCCGACCCCGGTTCGACCCAGCGTTCACCCCTGATGGATATATTCATCCAAGGCAAGATCGGGATGCAGGTGGGTCTGCCACCGACGGTCGGCCAGATCGCCGAGGGCAACCCCGAGCTGAACTACTCCATCGTTCCGATCCCCACCAAGGACGGCTCGCCGTTCACGCTCGGCGTCGCCGACCAGCTGATGGCCTTCCAAAACGACGGAGACAAGGCCGAGGCAATCACGGCATTCTTCGACTACTTCTACTCACCGGACGTCTACGTGCCGTGGGTGCAGGCTGAGGGATTCCTGCCCGTGACGAAGTCGGGTTCTGAGCAGCTCGCCGACGATGAGGCGCTCGCGCCGTTCCTTGAGGTTCTGCCGGATGCCCAGTTCTACCCCTCCACGAACGCCCAGTGGTCGGCGACGGACGGAGCATTCAAGTCGCTGTTCGGTCAGCTGCAGACGAAGTCCGCCGCTGATGTGTTGGCGGAGATCCAGGCACAGGTCGACGCGGGCTGACGCCCGGAGATGGAGGGGTTCGGGATAGATCCATGAGCCGAATGACGAAATCCTCGAGCCCCGTGGGGGCGGCCACCGGTCGCCCCCACACCCCCGACAACACGGACGCTGTGCCGCAGAAGAGCCCCGGTGCACGGGAGTTGTTGCGTGCGTTGCCGTGGCTCGCGCCCGCACTGATCCTGATCATCGGCGTGGTGCTGTTCCCTGCGGGGGTGATGTTCTTCAACTCCACGCGAGACATCTCACTGTCCGGTCTCGACAAAGGCTCGGTCGGCTTCGACAACTACATCGCCGTGTTCAACTTCCCGGCATTCTGGCCGATCATGGGGCGCACGGTCATCTGGGTTGCCTCGGTCGTCGTGATCACCGTCGTAATCTCGCTCGGGCTTGCGCAGATCCTGAACAAGGCGTTTCCGGGTCGCCAACTCGTGCGGCTCGCCGTGATCATCCCGTGGGCGGCATCGGTCGTGATGACGACGCTGGTGTTTTACTACGGCCTTGAGCCGTACTTCGGCGTCATCAACAAGTTCCTTGTCGACATCGGCCTGGTCACCACACCCGAAGGCTTCGGATGGACGCGCAATCCCACGACCGCGTTCGCCTGGTCAATCGTGATCGCGATCTTCGTGTCGCTGCCGTTCACGACCTACACGCTGCTCGCCGGGCTCCAGTCCGTGCCTGGCGATGCGCTTGAGGCAGCGAAGATGGATGGTGCGGGACCGGTGCGCACCTACTGGTCAATCGTCTTCCCGCAGCTACGCGGGGCACTCAGCGTCGCCGTACTCATCAACATCATCAACGTGTTCAACTCGCTGCCGATCCTGAAGGTGATGACCGGATCGATACCCGGTTACGACGCCGACACGGTCATGACGATGATCTTCAAATACATCGAACTGCAGAAGAAGGTCGATGTCGCCAGCGCACTGTCTGTGGTGGCCTTCCTGATCGTGATCGTGATCGTCGCGGCCTACGTGAAGATCGTCAAGCCCATGAAGGAGGTCTGATGATGACCATCACAGAGACCCGCCTCATCACTACGTCCGGGGGCGGCCGCCCCGGGGCACCCGTCGGGCGTCGACGTCGCTACACGGCCGACCAAGTGTCGCTGCCTCGCGTCATCCTGCGTATGGTCGCCGGCGCCCTCGTGCTCGGCATCTTCGTGCTGCCGTACGTGATCATGTTCTTCGGCTCCGTGAAGACGAAGTCGCAGATCCGCTCGGTCGACCCGACGTATTTCCCGGTGGAGTGGCACTGGGAGAACTACATCCACATGTGGTCGACGCCAGAGACGCCGCTGCCGTACAACCTGATCTCGACGATCGTCATCGCGGTATTCGCAACGCTGCTCGTGCTGGTCGTGGCGATGCCTGCCGCGTATTACACGGCACGATTCAAGTTCCCCGGGCGCATGGTGTTCCTGTTCCTCGTGATCGTCACGCAGATGCTGCAACCGGCCGTGCTGACCTCTGGCCTGTTCCGACAGTTCACGGTGCTCGGCCTGGGCGACACCTGGGCGGCGATGATCTTCATCAACGCGGCGTTCAACCTGTCGTTCGCGGTGTGGATCATGCACTCGTTCTTCGCCGGCATCCCGAAAGAGATCGACGAGGCCGCGCAGATCGATGGTGCCGGACGACTGACGGTGCTGTTCAAGATCAGCCTGCCGCTGGTGTGGCCCGGCATCGTCACCGCGATCGTGTTCACGTTCGTCGCCTGCTGGAACGAGTTCGCCGCGTCGCTGGTGATCCTGTCCACAGACAAGAACCAGCCGCTGTCCGTCGCGCTGACGAAGTTCGTCGGTCAGTACGAGACCAGCTGGCAGTACGTGTTCGGCGTCTCGATCGTCGCGATCCTGCCCGTGATCATCCTGTTCATGATGATCGAGAAGCGCCTCGTCGGCGGGCTGACCGCGGGGAGCGTGAAGTAGCCGGGTACACCTGTCGGTTGAAATTACGGATGCCTGTCCAACTCCCCGATCTGGACCGACATCCGTAATTTCGACCGACATCCGTGCGGCCGGCAGCCGCCCGTCAAACCGGATGACTCCACCGCACCCCGAGCACGGTGGTGAGCGCATACTGCGCAGCCCCGAGATGCGCTTCGGATTGTGGATGCGCGAACCGCACCCGCATATCGCTCGTGCCGCTCGCCGCATAGGCAGTTTCCCGCCGCAGCAGTTCGAGGAACGGTTCCCCCAGCGCTGCGGCGGATCCGCCGAGGATGACCTCGGCCGGATCAAGCATTGCCGAGATCAACTTCGTCGCGCGTGCGAGAGCGACAACCCCGGCCGCCAGTCGTTCCGGCGCAGCGGCCGCGGCGAGCGCACGGGCATCCGCCTCCGGCATCCCCTCGCTGAATCTTTCGCCGAGCATCGCGACCATCGACGACGCGGATTCCAAACAGCCGGTGAGCCCGCAGCCGCACTCCACTGCCGCCTCTCCGAAGACGACCTGTACATGGCCGATCTCACCGGCGCGCGACCGCGGGCCCGGCGCGATCACACCGTCGAGCATCGTGGTCGCGCCGATGCCGACCCCGAGGTGAATGAAAATTCGGTAGCCGAACTGATCCGGAGAGATCGTCGCCTCCGCGATGGCTTCGGCATCCACGTCGTTGATGAGCAGCACCGGCACATCGAGGATCGACTCCAGCTGCGCCGCCAGCGGCAGATCGCGCCATCCGAGCTGCACACTCTCAAGCACGACCCGTCCGTCGGTCGCGCCCGGCAGCTGCACACTCGCGACGAGAAGCCGATCACCGTGAGACGCGGCCCACCGCGTCGCGATACTCGCGAGAACACCGACCGTCTGCTCAGGCACGTACTCGGTGCGGGACTGCTCGATGACCCGACCGTCGAGGCTGACGAGCGTGGCGATGACCTCGGTTTGATGCACCACCATGGTGAGCACGACGAGGTGGTCGTCGACGCTGAGCGTCGTCGCCCGCTTGCCACCCGTGCTCGCCGCCTGCTCACCCTCGATGACGTATCGACTCTCGATGAGTTCGGCGACCAGCGACGAGGCCGTGGCCGCAGTGAGTCCGGTGGCTCGGGCGATCCCCGCGCGGGTCTGCACGCCTGGATCCAGGAAAACCAGCTGCAACGCACGCCTCAGATTCGCCCGACGCATCATGCTCTGCGCGTCAAGTCCGACGTCATCGGTGAGTGTCGGCTTCATCAGCGCTCCTTGGCGACAGGTGGCAGGCGGCATCGCTTGACATGGACATCGGACGTCCATACGCTGAGCATACTTTAGTGACTGAACTAAGTATGTTGTTCGGCGAAGGAGTATCGTGCGATTCACCCACCCTAGAAGACGGCCGGTGCTGTGATGAGCACAATCACGCTCGCGGATCTTGAAGCCCCGCACCTCCGCTCGCCCATCGGCTCTCCCCAGCGGGTTCGGCGCCATAATCGCGGCATGGTGTTACGCGCGCTGCAGCGCGAGACGACTGTCAGTCGTGCCGACCTCGCTCGCATGACAGGACTTGCGCGGCCCACCGTCTCAGAGGTCGTAAAGCACCTGCTGCTCGACGGCATCGTCGTCGAGACCGGCCAGAGCCAGGAGACCAGACCGGGAAAGCCTGCTGTCATGCTGCGCCTCGACCACGACGCCACACAGGTGATCGCGATCGACCTGAGTGATCCGGCCGGATTCCGCGCCGCGCTGTGCACACCGGACGGACGCATCATCGAACGCGCTATGCGCCCGGCGGGAGTGGATGCTGTGGCTGCAGCCCTGGCGATGGCCATCGAACTCGCAGCCGTTGCCACCCGCCCGCTGCTCGGCATCGGAATCGGCATCCCTGTAGAGAGCGGTCGTGGATCAGACGGCGCCGCCGGCGCCGAACTGACGGAGACACTGCATCGCAACCTGCAGGTCGAAACCCGCACACCCGTTCGCGTGAGCAACGTCGCCGATCTTGTCGCGCTCGCCGAGCACCGGAACGGCCGCCACGGTGACTTCCTGATGGTGCGGTTGGATGAACGGGGCAGCACAGCATTGCATCTGGGTCCCACAGAAGGCGCTCATTCCACGGCACGTGAGCTCGCTCACCTCGTCGTCGACGATGCACCGGATGCGGGATCCCCCACGTGTGTGTGCGGGCGAAGTGGCTGCATCCACTCTTGGATCGGGTCAGCGGCCCTCGCCGCCCGGATCGATGCGGCATACGACGCGCGCGAAACCCGGCGGGCGGCCGCCCACCACCTCGGCAGGTCGCTGGCGGGAATCACCGCGGCGCTCGATCTGAAGCGCGTCGTGATCAGTGGGGCGGACGCAATCGTCGATTCGACGTTCTGCGACGATGTGGCGGAAGTGCTCCGAACAAGCACAGCGCTGCCATCGGGCGCTCCGATCGAGGTCGACCCTGCATCAATCGGACAGGATGCGGTTCTGCGCGGCGCCGCCGCCCACGTCGCAGGTTCCGCGTTGGGAGTCCGCTAGAACGCGGACTCGGGGCTCAAGCCGGGTACGTCAGCGGCCTTCAGCGGCCTCGGTGTGGTGGCGGATGACCTCAGCCACCACGAAGTTGAACCACTTCGCGGCGAATTCGGGGTCGAGGTGCGCTTCTTCGGCGAGAGCGCGCAGACGCGCGACCTGCTGCTCTTCGCGCCCCGGATCGGACGCCGGCATCGCATGCTCTGCCTTGAGAATGCCGACCTGCTGGGTGGCGCGGAACCGCTCGGCCAGCATGTAGATGAGCGCGGCATCGATGTTGTCGATGCTGCCTCGCAGGCGCAGCAGCTCGGCTCGGGCGTCGTCGGCGTCGGTCATGTGTCTCCTCATCGTCGGCGGTTAAGACGATATCGTGCGTCGGCGCTCTAGAGTTGGCGCATGAGCACTGAACTGCCCGTGGAACCTGACGATGTCACCGCGACCGCCAACGAAGCGACCGCCAACTCGCGGGCTGAAGCTGCCACGAAGGTGAAGCCCAAGAAGCGGAAGCCTGCACCAGCGGAGGCTGTCACCGCCCCCGAGATTGCACCGAAGCAGGTCATCGAGCCGATACCGTCGAGCCGCTCATTCTGGACACGCATCGACCGACCCTTCATGTTCGGCTTCCTCGTCACCCTCGGCGGTCTTGCCGCGATCCTGCTCGGACTCGCGCTGTCGAACCTGTCAACGGTGATCATCTACATCGCCCTCGCACTGTTCGCCGCTCTCGGCCTCGACCCCGCCGTGCGCTTCCTCGAGCGGCGCGGCATGAGCCGCGGGTGGGGTGTGGTGATCGTACTCATCGGCCTCATTGCCGCCCTGGGCCTGGTCATCTGGGCGATCGTCCCCGTCGTGGTCGCGCAGATCGCCAGCTTCGTCAAAGATGTTCCCGTCATGGTCGGGGACTTCCAGCAGAGCGACCTCTACGCGACGTTGGAAGATCAATTCGGCGACCAGTTCCAGACGCTGGTCGGCGATGTGCAGGGTTTCCTCACTGACCCGGGCAACATCGCCACGATCGGCGGCGGCGCACTTCAGGTCGGCGCATCCATCGCCAACGGCATCTCCGGCGCAGTGATCGTGCTGGTGCTCATCATCTACTTCCTGGCAACTCTGCCAGGAATCAAGCAGGCGATGCTTCGCCTCGTCCCGGCGCGCGACCGTTCGAACGCCGACCTCATCAGCACCGAGATCACCGACTCTGTCGGTGGTTACGTCATGGGCATGGTGACTCTGGCGTTCATAAACTCGATGCTTGTTCTGGTTCTGTACACGGTGCTCGGCTTGCCATTCCCGCTGCTGCTGGCCGTGGTCGCGTTCCTCATCACGCTGATCCCGCTGGTCGGATCTCTGCTGTTCTGGGTGATCGGCACCGGAATCGCCCTGTTCGGCGACAACATCATCTTCGCGCTGATCTTCGCGGTGATCTACCTGATTTACATGCAGGTGGAGTCGTACTTCCTGACGCCGAAGGTGATGAACCGAGCGATCGCCATCCCCGGCTCGCTAGTCGTCATCGGCGCACTAGTCGGCGGCACCCTGCTCGGACTGCTCGGGGCACTCGTGGCGGTGCCAGTCACGGCATCCATCCTGATCATCATCAAGAAGATCTGGATCCCCCGGCAGGATGCCAGGGTCTAAGCAGCTCTAAAGACCCTCGAAGCTGTCATCGACGATTCCGACGAACTTCGTCCCGACGCCTTCGAATTCAGCGCGGTGGTGTCCTGGCGCCGGCTTCGGCAGGTCGGATGGCGAGTGGTGGCTGCAGCTCACGTAGGTGAACTCCTTCGGCCACCACTTCTTCGGCCTGGCCGTCTCGGTGTAGCCGCACACGGCACATGTCAGCGTGGCCCAGATCGGGCGCGCGCCCTTCTTACGGTTCGCCCGTGACTGGACGAGCCACGCAGGCGGATCCTGCTCCAGCGCAGCGAACTCCGCCTCGCTGATTCCGTCGTCCAACCCGTGGCGCACGACCATCTCCAAAGGGATGTCGAGCCGGTGGGCGAGGTCACGCTTGGAGATCATTCGACCATTCTCCCAGGTCACCGGCACGATCATGCCCGCTCTTCGGAGCATGACGAGGGGTCTCCCCGGCGACTGCCGGGAAGACCCCTCCTCAATCGATCAGATCAGATCGTTGTCCGTCAGCCACTGCGTGGCAATTTCTTCAGGAGAGAGCTGGTCCACCGTGCTCTGCACGCCGAGCGCGACGAGGTCGTCGACACTCAGCGCCGCGCTGACCCCGTTGATGACCGCCACTGCCTCCTCGGAGACGTCGCTCGACGCGATCGGAACGACGTTCGAGGCGAGGATGAGGTTCTCCGGGTCTTCCAGCGCGACGATGTCCTCGGTCTGGAACGCCGGGTCTGCACTGTAGATGTCGGCGACCTGGATCTCGCCGGCCAACAGCGACTCAAGCGTCGTGTCACCCGTGGCTGAGAAGGCGAGGTCGACACCGTAGAGCTCCTTGGCGCCCGCCGGACCATACGGGCGCTGTTCGAACTCCGGAGCCCCACCGATCGTGACCTGCTCGCTGACGTTCGCAAGGTCGGCGATCGTTGTGAGGCTGTTCGCGTCGGCGAATTCCTTCGTCACGGTGTAGGTGTCCTGGTCGCTGGCCTCGGCGTAATCGAGCGCAGTCAGGCCGTCCGGCAGCACACCTTGAAGCGCCGCGTAGACCGCATCCGGGCTGTTGGTATCGGCCGAGCCGTCGTAGAACTCCAGCAGGTTGCCGGTGTACTCCGGGAACAGGTCGATCGCGCCAGATTCGAGCTCGGGAATGTACGCGTCGCGCTGCCCGACGTTGAACTGCCTCTCGACCTCGATGTCGGCGTTCTCCAGCGCCTGGGCGTAGATTTCGGCGATGATCTCGTTCGAGTAGTAGGCCTGTGACCCGATGACGATCGTGTCGGAGGCCGCGTCGCCGGAGTCGCCTCCGTCGGCGGCGGGGTCCAGGGGGTTGCTGGTGGCGCAGCCCGCGAGGACAAGCGAAGCGGCGAGCGCGATGCCGCCGGCGAGGACGAGGCGTGACTTTCGTGCGGTGAACATGATGTTCCTCTCTGATGGTGAGTCGATGTGGATGCTTTTGCGCCCGTTCACGCGGGGGCGTGCGACGTGTTCCGGCCAGGGCGCGGGCGTTTCGTTCCGATCTGCTGCACGCGTACACCCGCCGGCACCGCAGCTCGCTGCGCGGCGGCGAGGAGGAGATCGACGAGCAGGGCGAGCAGGGCGACGAGGATCGCCGCGCCGAGCACCTGGTCAAAGCGGCGCAGCGGAATGCCCTGGATGATCGGCCAACCCAGCCCGCCAAGATTGACGTAGGCCGCGATGGTGACTGTAGCGATCACCTGCAGGAGCGCCGCGCGGAGGCCGCCGACGAGCAGCGGGAGACCGAGTGGCACCTCGACCTTCCAGAACACCTGCCATTCGGTCATGCCCATCGAACGGGCAGCGTCAATCACGCGGCGGTCGATCGCTTCGAGGCCGGTATAGGCTCCGGCGAGCAGCGAGGGAATCGCCAACAGCACGAAGGTGATCACCGCGGCCTCGGGTATGCGCAGCACGCCGAGCAGCAGCACGAGCAGGATCAGCAGTCCGAAGGACGGCACCGCGCGTGCGGCACCCGACACCGCCACGGCGAACTCGCGACCGCGCCCGGTGTGGCCGATGAGCCAGCCCAGCGGAACGGCGATCACTGCGGCGACGGCGACCGAGATCACGGTATAGAACAGATGCTGACCGAGCAGGATGGGCAACGCATACGACCCCTCCAGTCGTTCCGGGGAGAACAACCAGGCCAGCGCCTCAGCAAAGACATTCATGCGGCAACGCTCACGTTCATGCGGCAGCCCTCACCGGAAGTGCGCGGCGACGCGCGGTGGGAATGCCGGTGGCCCGCACCCACGGCATCACGGCGCGCCCGACGAGCATCAGCAGAAGATCGACGATCAGCGCGATGACCACGACTGCGATGACGCCGGCGAACACCTCGACAATGATGCGGCGCTGCAGACCGTTCGTGAAGAGGTAGCCGAGATTGGTGACGCCGATGAGCACCCCGACGGTGGCGAGCGAGATCGTGCTGACTGCCGTGACCCTGAGGCCTGCGAGGATGACGGGACCGGCGAGCGGCAGATCTACCGTCCAGAACCGGCGTGCCCCGCCGTAGCCCATCGCCGTCGCGGACTGGCGCACCGCGGCATCCACCGAGTCGAGGCCGTCGGCGACGGAGCGGACCAGGATGGCGACCGCGTAGATCGTGAGACCGACGATGAGGTTCGTCTCGCTGATCGGGGAGTAGCCGACCACCGCGGGCAGCAGGATCAACAGTGCGAGCGAGGGGATCGTGTAGAGGAGCCCGGTCAGCACGATGACCGGACCGCGCACGAGTCGGTACCGCCATGCGATCCAGCCCAGGGGCAGCGACAGCGCGAACCCGAGAACGATCGGAATCACGCTCTGACGCAAGTGCACCAGGCTGAGCTCGAAGATGAGCCCGAGGTTGTCGATGACCCAGTTCATGTCGTGCCCGGATCGGTGAGTGCCCCCTGCGTACGGCCCTCGGAGTCGACGACGACGGTTCCGTGCGGCGTCTGCTTGAGGTGCAGCGCTCGGCGTCCGCGCTCGGCACCAATGAAGGCCGAGACGAAGTCGTCCGCCGGGTTTTCGATGATCTCACTGGGGCTGCCCACCTGCACGATGCGGGCGCCCTTGTCGAGAATGACGACCTGATCGCCGAGCAGAAATGCTTCGTCGATGTCGTGCGTCACGAAGACCACAGTCTTGTCGAGCTCCCGTTGCAGCCTTATGAGCTCCTGCTGCAGGTCGGCGCGCACGATCGGGTCGACGGCGCCGAATGGCTCATCCATGAGCAGGATGTTCGGGTCGGCCGCGAGTCCACGCGCAACCCCGACACGCTGCTGTTGCCCACCCGAGAGCTGGCTGGGGTAGCGGTCAGCGAGAGCGCGGTCCAGCCCGACAGTGTCGAGCAGTTCGTTGGCTCGCGCGTGCGCGGTCTTCTTCGAGGTACCGGTGAGCCGCAGCACTGTGGCGACATTGTCGATCACGGTGAAGTGCGGCATGAGGCCGGAGTTCTGCATCACATAACCGATGCTGCGGCGCAGGGCGACCGGATTCTTACCGAGAACACTGTCTCCGTCGATCTCGACGTCGCCGCCGGTCGGCTCGACCATGCGGTTGATCATGCGCAACAGCGTCGTCTTGCCACATCCGGATGACCCGACGAACACCGTCGTCTTTCGCGAAGGCAGCACGAGGCTGAAGTCCTCGACGGCGCGCGTGCCGTCGGGGAATCTCTTTGATACTGAGCGGAACTCGATCATGCGTGTATCTCCGACCTGGCCGCGCCTACGGTCCGACCTCGACGCCAGGGGCGAATGCCACGTGGCCGGAGATGTCTTTACCGAGCCGCTCGAACGCCGACTCATAAGGATGCGGGTACCCCCACGCCTGATCGGCGTGCGTCTCTCCGTCGATCAGCAGGGAGTAGTACTGTGCTGCACCCTTCCACGGGCACGTGTACGCGGTCGGGCTCTCAACGAGCACCCCCGGTGCCACCGAGGTGAGGGGAAAGTACCAATTGCCCTCTATCGAGATCAGATCAGTCTCGTCGGCCTCGGCGATCGTGGTTCCTTCGAATACAGCCTTCATGGTCTGGTCTCCTCAGATTCGGTTACGAGCGTAAATGAAGGTTCGGACATTCGGGGAACATTCTTCGGCTGTTCGGAGCCGAGCTCCAGATGGATGGGATGCCGGACCGCCCACGGTTCAGGCAGACTCCCGCCCGTACTCCTCGAGCAGCCGCAGCCAGATCTCGCTCACCGTCGGGTAGGCGGGCACCGCGTGCCAGAGTCGCGAGATCGGCACCTCGCCGACGATCGCGATAGTCGCGGCCTGCAGCAGATCGGCGACATCCGGTCCGACGAAGGTGACCCCGACGATGACATCGCGTGCGGTGTCGACGACCATGCGTGCCTGCCCGCTGTAGCCGTCCTCGCGCAGACTCGACCCGGCGATTGCCCCGAGGTCGTAGTCGATCACGCGGGTGTCGTACCCGGCATCCATCGCCGCTTTCGCGGTGAGCCCGACCGACGCGACCTCCGGCTCGCCGAACACGACCTGTGGCACGGCCGCGTGGTCTGCGGTGGCGACATGGCGACCCCATGCCGCATCGTCGACGTCGTCACCGTTCGCGCGGGCTGCAATCACGTCGCCTGCGGCACGCGCCTGATACTTGCCCTGGTGAGTGAGCAGCGCTCGTCCGTTCACGTCGCCGACCGCGTAGAGCCAGTCGACGCCGGGAACGCGGAGGGTGTCGTCCGTCGTGATGTAGCGGCCCGGTTCCAGATCGACCGCATCAAGCCCAATGTCGGAGGTGCGGGGAGTGCGCCCGGTGGCGGCGAGGAGTTCGGATGCGGTGACTTCCGAGCCGTCCGAGAGGGCGACCATAACGCCATCCGCATCACGGGCGACGCGCGTCGTGCCGGTGTTCGTGCGGACATCGACGCCGAGTTCACGCAACCCTGTCTCGACGAGCTCGCTGGCGAACGGCTCCATATTCGCCAACAGACCGCTGCGAGCGATCAGAGTCACCTTCGCACCGAGGGAGGCATACGCGGTCGCCATCTCGACGGCGACAACGCCGCCACCGACGATCGCCAGGGATGCCGGGATCTCCTGCGCGCTGGTCGCCTCGCGGCTCGTCCACGGCGCAGCATCCGCCATTCCATCGATCGGGGGGATGGTGGCATCCGTGCCAGTGGAGATCGCGACCGCATGTCGGGCCGTCAGCACCCACTCTGTACCGTCATCGGCTGTCACCGTGACCTCTCGCGTGCCGGTGATCCGGCCGTGGCCGCGGGCGAGATCGATGCCCGCCGATTGCAGCCAGCCGACCTGGCCGGCATCCGACCAGTCGCTGGTGAAAGAGTTGCGCCGCTCCAGAACCTTGCGGACATCGAGCGTGCCCGTCACGGCTTCTGCGGCACCCGCGACGTGCTGGGCCGCACGCAATGCCTGAGCCGAGCGGAGCAGTGCCTTCGACGGCATGCACGCCCAGTACGAGCATTCACCGCCGACGAGTTCGCTCTCGACGATGATCGCGCTGAGCCCTGCCTGCACGGCGCGGTCTGCCACGTTCTCGCCGACAGGGCCTCCGCCGAGCACGATCAGGTCGTATTCATCTGTCGACATCTCTTCGCCTTCCGTCGGAACCCGTGAAGCACCAGTCTTGCCGAGGTGCAACGCGATGTCACCGGGGTTGTTCCCGATTGGGTACAGATGTAGGGCGAGAATACGGATGCCCGGGGTACAGATGTCAGGCGAAAGTACGGATGTCGGCCGATTTAGCGATACTCCGGCCTACAGGTGTGTTTCCGACCGACAGATGTACCGCGCAGGCTGCGGAACGAGCACGACTTTCCCTCGCTGGCGGCGCTGTTCGATCGCCCTCATGCCGTGACCTCCGTGTTCGAAGGAGTCACCCGCTGCACCAGCACCACGGCTGCGACGGCAATCACAACGGCAACGATGAACACGGCAGTGAACGGGTCACCGGTCGTCGACAACGCGGCGAAAAGCGTGCCGGTGACGGCCAGCACCAGAGCAGCGCCGAAGGAGTCGGTGACCGTCATGGCCGCGCTGTTGAAGCCCAGATTCGCCGGTGTCGACATCGACAGGATCAGCACGCTGCTGCGTGGACTCATGAGCCCCATGCCCGAGCCGGCGACCACCCATGCGGCGGCGATCACCAGCGCATCCAATCGGAAGGCGGATGTCACCGCCACGAGTGCGATGCCGATCAACACGAGGACCATTCCGATCCGCAGTGCCGTCACGCTGGACAGCCGGGCACCCATCCGGCCCTGGACGGTGGAGGCGACCGACCAGGCGAGTGCACCACCGGTCAATGAGAGCCCGGCGAGAGTCGGAGTGAGGGCGTACCGGTCGGTCAGCAGGTACGGCAGGTAGACCTGTGCGCCGAAGAATGCTCCGGCCATGAGGCCACGAACCAGGATGACCGATGGCAGGCCACGGCGAGCGATCAGCGTCCCCTTGGGCACCAGCGGCCGGACGGCAATGAGAGCGACGACCGCGGCGGCGAGCGCGAGCACCGGACCGATGTCCGGAATGTCGCCCAGAAGATTCAACGCAAGAACGGCAACCGCCGCGAGCACGGACCAACCGAGCCTGCCGAACGCCCACGGCACCGATGCATCCCGTGCTCTCGAGAGCCCGCGCAGGGCAGGGATCACCATGACAAGCGCGGCCATCGCAAGCACGACAACGCTGAGGAAGACCCAATGCCAGCTCCAGATATCCGTCATCACCCCGGCGATCGTCGGACCGATCAGAGAAGGCACGACCCACGCCGCAGCGAACGCGGCGAAGATCGCCGGATGCAGGTGCGGCGGGTAGACCCGCGCGACCACGACGTATAACGCCACCATCATCGCTCCGCTACCGAGTCCCTGCGCGAAGCGCCCTGCCACGAGAATCTCCATGCTCGGCGCGAGTCCGGCGATGAGAAGGCCGACGACGAAGACGAGCACCGAGGTGTACAGCACGGCCGTTGGCCCGCGACGGTCCGACCAGTTCCCCGCTACGACCATGCCGATCAGCCCTGTTGCCAGAGGCCCGGCGAAGGCCAGCGCATACAGTCGCTCACCGTCGAGATCTGCGCTCACCGCCGGCATCACGGTCGTGACTGCCAGCGACTCGAATGCCCCGAGGAACACCAGGGCACACGCGCCGATGGTGATCCAGACGTACGCGCCGTTCATGATGCCCGGTGCGGTGGCCTTGACCGTCCGCACCTCTCCCGTATCCGTTGTCATGAGGATGACGCTAAGACCTCAACTATGGTTGAGGTCAAGCCGACGGTGCAACAGGGAGAACCGCATGCCGCAGTTAGATGGAGACAAGAACCGGCAGCTGACGATCGGCGAGTTGTCCAGTCGCAGCGGAGTCGCAGCATCCGCATTGCATTTCTACGAGCGCAACGGCCTGATCGACTCGGAGCGCACGGACGGGAACCAGCGCCGCTACCGCCGTGACACGCTGCGCCGGGTCGCCTTCATCCGGGTGTCGCAACGCGTCGGCATCCCCCTCAAAGACATCCGTGCAGCCCTCGAGTCGCTGCCGGAAGGACGCACTCCTACCAAGAAGGACTGGGCCCGCCTCTCGCAACGCTGGCGCGATGAGTTGGATGCGCGCATCCGCCAACTCGAGCATCTGCGGGGAGATTTGGACGGATGCATCGGATGCGGATGCCTGAGCCTGAATTCGTGCGCGCTGCAGAATCCGGCTGACGTCCTCGGTGTTGCAGGGGCTGGGCCGGTTCGCTGGCTCAAAACCGGGGCGGCGGCGGAGTGACCCGGGTACACCTGCAGGGCGATCGAACGGATGTCGACTGATTCGTCGGCGTTTCGCCTTGCATCCGTGCTTCGGCCCTGCAAGTGTGCCGGGTGGGCCAGTCGATCACCCGGGTCAGGCGAGCAGCAGGCTCGTCGGCGCGGGCGCTGGGGCGCGGTGGCGGATGCCACGGGGCGCGCCCGTGCGCTCATCGAGGTCGAGCACGCTGATCTCATCCGACCGCTGCCCCGCAACGAGCAGCGACCCATCGTGGACCAGATGATGCCGCGGCCAGTCCACGCCAGACTCGGCGAGCGCGAACGGCTCGACGCTTTCGCCCGCACCACGCACGCGCAGCGCGGCAATGGTGTTGCTGCCGCGCACTCCTGCGTAGAGCGTCTCGCCATCGCGTGAGCGCGACAGCTCGGACGGGAAGTCGAACCCGACGATTACCCCGGGACTCACCGACGTCGCCGCGATGAGCGCCCATCGACCATCCGCGCCGGCCGCGAGCGTGAAGACCTCGCAGGAGTATTCCGTGACCACATGCAGGTGGCCGCTGGGGTGCACCACCATGTGCCGAGGGCCGACGCCGTACGGCAGCACGATCTGGTGATCGAGCGTCAGGCCGCTCGCCGTCGGGCGCCAGATGCGCACGAGGTCGAAGCCGAGGTCGGTGGTGGCGATGCGTCCGTCCGGCAAGAACGCTGCGGAGTGCGCGTGCGAAGAGCGCACGTTTTTGTCCTCTTCGACGGGTGGCACGGGTTCGGGCTCAGCGGCAGAATTCAGTCCGAGCATCTCGTCGAACAGCAGGAGTCCAGAGCGTGGCGCAGCAGTTGCACTGGGCTCGAGCGACGCAGTGGCGGCCGCCAGCATGTCGCTGAGGTCAACAGCAAGTGGATCGGCATCCCCGGTGGCGGCATCCATTCCGTAGGGATCGGCGGTGGCATCCGCGATCGACGGCTTCAGCATCCGTCCGTCTGAAGACAGGTCGATGCGCACGACCCGTCCATCGCCGTAGCAGCTGGCAACCAGGTAGTCGCCGGATGGTGCGACGGCGAGGTGGCAGACCGAGTCCCCAGCCTCGACCGGGCGGCCGAGCGGAGTCAGCGCCCTCTCGCCGGTGCGCGCGAATGCCTGGACACTGCCCGATCCCTCCAGCGCCGCAAAGACGACATCGAGCGAAGGATGCCGCGCCAACCACGATGGAGACGACGTCTTGGTGACCGCGCCCCGGTAGGCGAGTGAGGCAGGCTCGCGCCCCTCGTCGCCTTCGAGCAGGCCGATACCCGTGGCATCCCCGCCCATATCGGCGCCGTAGCCACCGACCCAGAACTGCGTCATCGCTGTCTCCTCATGTGTATCCCCGGAGGTGTCACAGTTTGCCGCCCCTGGCCCGATTCAGCGACCATACGCGACACCCCGCCCGCGCCGACACCCGCGCCGACACCAGCACCAGCACGGCACCGACCCGCGGCGCGCTCCGCTCAGTCCACGAGGTCGTGGCGGACGATCACCTGATCACGCTCAGGGCCGACGCCGATGACCGAGATGCGCGTCTTGCTCATCTTCTCGAGCGCGAGCACGTAGTCCTGCGCGGTCTGCGGCAGATCTTCGAAGCTGCGGGCCGTCGTGATGTCTTCGCTCCAGCCGGGGAAGTTCTCGTAGATCGGCTTCGCGTGGTGGAAGTCGGTCTGGTTCACCGGAACATCGTCGAAGCGCTCTCCGTCGACGTCGTAGGCGACACACACCGGGATGTGCTCGAGACCGGTAAGAATGTCAAGCTTGGTGAGCACGAGGTCGGTGATGCCGTTGATGCGCGTCGCGTAGCGCGTGATCGGGGCGTCGTACCAGCCGACCCGGCGCGGACGGCCGGTAGTCGTGCCGAACTCGAAACCTGCGGAGCGCAGCCAGTCACCCTTCTCGTCGAACAGCTCGGTCGGGAACGGTCCAGATCCGACGCGGGTCGTGTAGGCCTTCACGATGCCGACGATGCGGTCAAGACGGCCGGGTCCGACGCCGGATCCGGATGCCGCGCCTGCCGCCGTCGCGGTCGAAGAGGTGACGAACGGGTAGGTGCCGTGGTCGATATCGAGCATGGCCGCCTGACCGCCCTCGAAGACGACGACCTCGCCACGATCCAGTGCCTCGTCGAGGAGGTGGCCGGTGTCGGCGACCATCGGGCGCAGCCGCTCGGCGTAGGAGAGCAGCTCTTCGACGATCTCATCGACGGTGACCGAACGACGGTTGAAGACCTTCACCAGCAGGTGGTTCTTCTGATCGAGCGCGCCCTCGACCTTCTGGCGCAGGATGTTCTCGTCGAAGAGATCCTGCACGCGGATGCCGACGCGGTTGATCTTGTCGGCGTACGCCGGGCCGATCCCGCGACCGGTCGTGCCGATGTTGCGCTTGCCGAGGAAGCGCTCAGTGACCTTGTCGAGCGTGCGGTGGTACTGCGTGATGAGGTGCGCGTTCGCGCTCACCTTGAGCTTGGAGACGTCGATCCCGCGCGCCGAAAGCGCCGTGAGTTCATCGAAGAGCACCTCGGGGTCGATAACCACGCCGTTGCCGATCACCGGCGTGACACCAGGAGAGAGGATGCCAGAGGGCAGCAGGTGCAGTGCATACTTCTCGTTGCCGACGACGACGGTGTGGCCGGCGTTGTTGCCGCCGTTGAACTTCACCACCCAGTCGGTGCGGTCACCGAGCAGGTCGGTGGCCTTTCCCTTGCCCTCGTCGCCCCACTGGACTCCGACGATCACAATTCCTGGCATGGGTACCCCCTGGCAAAATATGCCTCTGCTTTCGCCGGGATTGCACCGGCGGATGAGCTGGCCCTAGTCGGGCTTGTCCATCTTACCGAAGGCCCCCCTGCCGTCTCCGTCGAACTCAGCGATCCGAGATGACGCCACGCCCGAGACCGAGCTCGGCGAGCCGATCCGCGGCCTGCTTTCGCTTCAACTCGAGCGACTCACCGATCTCCATGGCCAGCCTCGGGCGGGTGCGGATCAGGGCATCCACCGTCTCGAGCGGGAGGACCACAAGAGTGAGGATGTCTCCCGCCACCGTGACCGACTGCGTGCGCTCGCGCGTAAGGGCGGTCTGCCCGACGATCTCGCCTCGCTCTGCATAGGAGAACTCGATCCGAGCGCCGTCAATCTCAAGGGCGAGCGTCGCCCGCCCAGACAGCACGACCTTCACCTCGTCGGGAATGACACCGGCCGGCAGTACGACCTCCCCGACGCCGTATCGCTCGAGACGTGCAGAGGAGAGTAGTTGCTCGGTGTCCTCCTCGCGCAGATGCAGAGTGGGTGCGATCGCCGCAACGGCCTCGACGAGACGCTGGGGCTCGGTGAGTGGATCGGTGGAGTCTCCGTCCAGTGCGAACCCGCGACGACGGGCCGCGTACCAGAGCCAGGAAAGGTACATCGACAGCGCGCGGCCGGCGTCCGCGGGACCTGTGACCGGGATCGAGACGCCGTATGCGCCAGACCCGGCGTAGTCGATCGATGCACGCTCACCTTGGACTCGCATAGGCAGCGCATCGGCGATCTCCCGCAGCAGCGCCATCACCTCGTGCGGCGGATCGTCGGTGGAGAACTTCACCGACGTGGTCGCGGAGTGGGGACCGGCCGGTTCGCTCAGGTTCGTGAAGGATGCCCCGGAAAGCGTGGAGTTCGGCACGATCTGGATGCCGGACCCGGTCTCGATGTGCACTGCCCGCCAGTTCACCTCGACGACACGCCCCTTGACGCCGCCGGTGTCGAGCCAGTCACCGATTTTGAAAGGTTGCTCGAAGAGCAGCAGGAGCCCAGAGATGACACCGCCGACGGCGTTCTGCAGGGCGAGTCCGATGACGATCGACCCCACCCCCAGCGCCGTGAGCAGTCCGCCGACGTCGGCTTCCCACACCCAGGAGAACAGCAGTGCGAGCCCGACGACGACCAGCGCAAGCCGTGCGATCTCCACGAAGATCGTCGGGATCCGCTCGCGCCAGGATCCGGGGGACGCATTCGCAAACAGTGCCACGTTGAACGACGACAGCACCAGCAGGATGAGGAGGAAGCCGAAGACGGTCGCCACAACTCGCACCCACACTTGATCGGCGGGCGATTGGATCGCGAATCCCAGCAGCGCGAACACGGCGCCAGCAGGAACCACCCAATTGCGCAGCAGCCGGAGTGGCCCGGCGATCGGATTGCCCCGGCGGCTGAAGGCGCCGACAAGCTCGGTGAGGACGACCAGCACGACGGGCACGCCGACCGCCAGTGCGATCACCCACCATGCCCAGCCGTCGTTGAAGATATCGGCCATGTCAGGCGACCTTCCACACGGTCTCGGTCTTTCCCTGCGCTTCGACTGTGCCGGCCTCGACGTAGGTCACCAGTTCCTGGGTGCGGTCGCGGACCGCCTGGCTGACGTAGATTCCCGGCTCGCCGGTCACCGATCGCACCCGGTATGCGAGGCTCACCGCGTCGCCCCACAGGTCATAGGCGAGTGTGGTCCGCGCGACCAGACCGCTCGTCACAGCGCCGGTGTCAACTCCGGCGCGGAGCGAAATGTGCGTGCCGTTCTGCGCATTGAAGCGCTCAAGCACGTCCACAAGGCTTCGAGCGAACTCGACGCTGCGACGAACATTGTCGACACGGGGTACAACCAGCCCAGACGACGCGAGGTATCCACCGCGAAGCGTGCGCACCTTTTCGACGCCCGACTTCTCCGCAGCCTCGTCGAAGCCACGCATGAGCGTGTTGAGCAGCCCGATCTCCTCTTCACCGCTGAGGCCTTTCGCGAGTTCATCGAAACCAACCATCTCCGCGAACACGACCGAGACGTTCTCATGGGCCTCGGTGATCGCCTCGTCGCCTTGCCTGTACTTGGCCGCGACACTTTCCGGCATGAGTGTGAGCAGGAGCTTCTCGTTCTCGATCTTCTGCTCGTCGATGAGTTCCTGCTTGATGCGCAGGCTCGAGGCCATGTCGTTGAAGGCGCTGCCGAGATCCCCAAACTCGTCGCGAGAGCCTTGCGGCACCTGCACATCGAGATCGCCCTCGGCGACCCGACGGACAGCCCCGACGAGGCGATGGACCGGACGAGTGAACACCTGTGCGAGCAGCAGGGAGAGAAGCGAAACGACGAGCAGGATGCCCAGCATTGACAGCAGGACGTTCCTGGTGAAATCGGTGACGGGCGCAAAAGCCTCCGAGGAGTCCATCCGCGCGATGATCACCCAGTCGAGGCCATCGATTTCCAACGGTGCGTACGCGGTGACGCTGTCCGAACCGAGATAGCCGATTCCCGTGGTGATTCCACTGCGCCCGGTCTGCGCCTCCTCTACCGCGAAGGTGTTGACCGGCTGAAGAAGGACGTTTCCGTTCACCTGCGCAGCACGTTTCGCGATGCTCGGGGCAGTGCCGCCCTCGATGGCGAGCTGCGCATACTCGTCTGGGTCCTCCAAAAGCTGGCGCGAATTGCTGCGCATGAGATCGTCACGACCGACGAGATACACCTCGCCGGTTTCACCAAGACCCTGCTCGCTCCAGTTTCCGTCTCCGGTCATGACCTCGTTGATCTGATCCGTCGGAATCTGGACTGCCATCGCGCCAATGATGTCGCTGCCCTCGCCGACAGGCGACACGACCCACGAGGTGGGAAGGCCCAGAGAGGGCAGGTAACGCTCAAAATCGGTGGTGACGACCTTGTTCAGAGATCCGCTCAGCATCACCTCATCAAATGCGCCGGCAAGCGAGGAATCCGAATACGGTTCCTCATGGATGTCAACGCCAAGGTCGACACTCTTATAGGCGCTGTATACGACGTTGCCATCGCGATCGAGCAGGACCACATCCTCGTAGTTCAGCGTCTCGACCAGGCTCTGAAAATAGGGGCCGAAGGTTGCATTTGCGGCACTCCATGCGCTGCCATCTCCGGCATCACTCAGCGCCAGGCCGGCGTCATAGTCGTCGTATGCTCGGCCAGCCGTATAGAAGGATTGCAGATAGGTTCCTGCCGCTGTCGCTGGCACAAATGTTGACGAGACGTACTCCAGTTGGGAGCGATCTTCCAGCGCGGGAACGAACTCATCCTCATAGAACGCTGCAACAGACGCTGCCTGCTCCTCGGTGACTTCGACATCCTTGAGCGCCGCAAAACCGTCGACGAACGCCTTCGTCCCCTCGACGGCACTGGCATTGCGCGAATCCAGTTCCACTCCGGTCTGCAGACTCTGGAACTCCCGTTCGATCGCATCCGCTCGCAACTCTCGAATGGTCGTGAGCTGATCGATTGCCGCGGCCTGCAGCGATTGCCGACCATTAATGAACCCGATCGCTCCCACGACGACCGAGGAGACCAAGCTCACCCCCAGCAGCATGATGAGGAGCTTCGATTGGATGCTCAGTCCACCTCGCCACCGACTGGACCGTGCATTCGTCGCCACCGCGTCAATACCGCTGCCACTCATATGCTCTCCGCCGTTCTGCGCATCGGAAACGCAACTCAGTCACGACCCTAGCGATATACCGGTACATCGGCGAGAGAAATTATTCCGCGCGGCGCATCGCGGCGCGACAGCGGGACGTCGGTCAGGAGGACATCGGTCAGGAGGACATCGGTCAGGAGGACATCAGACCCGTGGCGGCGATGCCGTGCTGAACGCGGAACCAGTGCTCCGCGGCATTCGCGTCTCTGGCCAGCATCGCGAGCCGCATCTTTCGATAGCAATCCCCCCGGAATTCACGGGTGCCCAGCACTGGTCGCGCTTGGCGGAGGTTGCGTTCGGCCAGCAGACTGGCCTCATGCATGACCTTGCCGAGGACTGGATTGCCCGATAGCCGGGTGAGGTACCCGACGAAGATCCGAGACGCGAACATGAGGTCCGCGGCATCCTCGGCGTCGGACGCCTCGATCATGCGGTCGAGCTGAGCGATCGCCTCGGCCAGTTCTGCATCATCCATCCGCCGCACCGCGAGCTGGAGGGCGATGCCTGCTTGGAGGCCGGTGTACTCGAGGGTGCTGGCGATCATCTCCTCGGTGACCTCGGTCACGCGCGTGTACCGGCTCGGCGACATCTCGATCAGCCCTGCCCAGCTCAGTCGCTGCAGCGCCTCACGAACCGGCGTCCGCGAGACACCGAGCGCCTCAGCAAGCTCTTTGTCGCTCACCCGCTCACCGGGGGCCAGCCGTCCGTCGACGATCGCGCCGCTGATGCTCTCGTAGACCCGGTCGCCCAGCGCATGGCCTTGAACCTCCAGCGCGCCGATTCGATCACTCAACGGCAACCGCGTGTCCTGCTCCATGTTTTCCCCAGCCTTCCATCGCAAACTCACCCCAATGAGCCACCGATATATCGTAGGTCGTGATCGTACCCAATACAGTGAGGAACCATGACAACCTGGTGGCCATACGCACGACTTGCCGCAGCAGTACTCGGCGCAGCCGCGATCATCACTCAGCTGATGAGATCCCTGCAGAACGGTGCCATCTCGCCGACCGAGTGGGGCGCGCATGTTCCGACGCTCGCGGCGAATTTCCTCAGTTTCTTCACGATCGAATCGAATCTTCTCGCCGTGATCGTCCTCTCAATCGGCGCGATCTGGGCGTGGACCAGCGGTCGAAAGGAAGAGCGCGAACCGGGCTGGTTCGCGGTGCTGCTCACCTGCGTGAGCACGTACATGATCGTGACTGGCATCGTTTACAACCTGCTGCTGAGAAACGTTGAACTCCCGCAGGGTGTCACGGTGCCATGGTCGAACGAAGTGCTCCACGTCGTCATTCCGCTTTTCTTGCTGGCTGATGTGCTTTTCGCGCCGAAGCGGCGCGCGCTCCCGTGGAGCGCCGTGGCGATTACGGCGATTTTCCCCGTCGTCTGGGCCGGTTACACCCTGCTGCGCGCGAATGTCATCATCGCCCCCGCCACAGGTGACGCCTGGTGGTACCCGTACCCGTTCCTCGATCCGCACCTCGTACCTGGCGGGTATCTGGGGGTCTCCGGTTACATCGTCGGGATCGCTGCGGCGATCGTCGGCGCCGCCGCCTTCGTGGTGTGGATCGGCCGGCGCCGCGCGCGCTCTTAGGATGCGGGGGGTTAGCCTGTTCTGCGGGGGAATGCAGTGGTGTGTATCCCTGGTGAAATCGAGGAGACACAGATGACCCAGCCGTATCCCGCGTCGAACCCCGGCTCGGCTGTTCCTCCGCCGCCAGCGCCTCCGGCTCCGGCACCGGCAGCACCCGCAAGCCCGACAGCGCCCGCAAGCCCGCCAGCACCGGCTCCGATGCCCGCACCGGCACCCGCACGCCCCACACCAGGCTCAGACGCCGGGCCCAGCGCCGCGGAGATGCAGCGTGCCGGCGAAGTACTCAAGGTCATCTCCGACGCGTACTCGGCGAAGATGGTCGGCCAGGAGCGACTGCGCACCAGCCTTCTGGTCTCCCTCATCGCCGGCGGGCACATCCTGCTCGAGTCTGTGCCGGGGCTTGCGAAGACCACGGCCGCAAGCACGCTGGCCGACACCATCAAGGCCAGCTTCAAGCGCATCCAGTGCACGCCTGATCTTCTTCCCAGCGACATCACCGGCAACCAGATCTACGACGCCGCGACGGGCTCGTTCCGCACCATCCTGGGTCCGGTGCACGCGAACTTTGTGCTGCTCGACGAGATCAACCGCTCCAGCGCCAAGACCCAGTCGGCGATGCTCGAGGCGATGCAGGAGCACCAGACCACGATCGGCGGCGAGGTACATCACCTGCCGAAGCCCTTCCTCGTGATCGCCACACAGAACCCGATCGAGCAGGAGGGCACCTACGAGCTCCCCGAGGCGCAGATGGACCGGTTCCTCCTCAAGGAGATCGTCGACTATCCGAGCCCGGCAGACGAGTTCGAGATCCTCCGACGCATCGACTCCGGCGTACTCGATCCTGACCGGCACGTCACCAGCGCCGTCACCCTCGAAGACGTGAAGATGCTGCAGGAGGTCGCCAGCCGCATCTACGTCGACGACGCGATTCGCAACTACATCGTCTCGCTCGCCTACGTCACGCGTAACCCGGGCCCGTACATCGGCGAGGACCGCGCCCGCTACATCAAGTACGGTGCCAGCCCCCGTGCCAGCATCGCCTTCCTGCAGGCATCCCGCGCCCTGGCGATGCTCAACGGCCGCACGCACGTCATCCCCGAAGACATCCGCACGCTCCGTCACGTCATCCTCCGCCACCGCGTACTGCTGACGTTCGAAGCGGATGCTGAGGGCACCCGGAGCGAGGAGATCATCGACCAGATCTTCACCTCGGTGCCGACGCCGTAACGGCATCCGCGTATATGGCCAGCCTGATCACGCAGGTGAAGAGCAAACTCTTCATCCACTCTTCGCAGAAGTCGATGCATGCGCTCGATGGCGCCTACGCGTCGCTTTTGCACGGGCGCAGCCTCGACTTCGAAGACCTGCGCAATTACGAGTACGGCGATCAGGTGCGCGACATCGACTGGCGGGCGACTGCCCGGCTCGGCACCCCGCTGGTCAAACGCCATCGCGCGAACCGTATGCATACCGTGCTGTTCGTCGTCGACACCGGACGCGCGATGACCGCGCTCGCGCACGATGAGAAGCCCAAGAAGGATCTGGCAGTGCTGGCTACGGGTGTACTCGGCATCCTGGCGCTCCGCCACGGAGACGACTTCAGCGTCGTTCACGGCGATAGCGAGCGCATCCGTCGCCGCGCTCCTGGACGCAGCGAGGGCGCACTCGAACACGCCCTGCGCACGATCGATCAGACCATCTCCACCGCCACAGCACCCAGCGACCGCGATGCACTCCTTTCTTTTGTCGCGAGAACGATCGCACGACGTTGCATTGTCGTCATCATCACGGATGACGCTCCCGTCACCGACGAGAGCGAGCGGATGCTGCGCCGGCTCCGCGTGCAGCACGACGTGCTGTGGATCACCCTTCGCGATGCCGACCCAGTGCTCGATCACACGTCCCACGCGGCACGCGCCGATGTGTACACCCGGTGGGCTGTTCCCGACTTCGTGCACGGCGACACGGAAGTTCTCGGCGAGTTGCTCGCGCAATCGCAGGCGGATGCCGAGCACCGCACCCGCTTGCTCGACCGGCTCGAGATCAGCCACACGACCCTCGACACCCAGGACGACGCGGTCCCTCAGCTGCTGCGCATGCTGAATCGGAGGGCGCATGTCAGGAACTGACGAGCTCTACCCTCCCGCCCAGTACGGCTGGGGCTGGATGCTGCTCGCGATCGGCATCATCGCCGTGCTCATCCTCGCCGCATGGTTGTTGATCTTCTTGACCAGGCCCAGACGCGCCACGTCTGTGCAGGATCCGCCACCACAGATCACTCCGCCCACCGGCGAGGTGCTGTCCATGCTGAGAATGGAATGTAACGACCGCATCAGCCAAATCGAGGCCGGTTACCGTACGGGCGCCCTCACTGCGCGCGGCGCCAATCTCGAACTCAGTCGCACGGTTCGCATGTTCGTCAATGAGTACAGCGGCCTGGAAGCGCCAGTGCTCGCGCTCGATGATCTGCAGCGACTCGGCGTGCAACCCGCGCTGATCGACGCGATGAAGAGGCACTACTACCCGAGCATCTTCCGCAGGGAATCCGCGAACGACCCAACCGCTGGCATCGAGGCCGCGCGCACGGTGGTGGCGTCATGGCACTAGCGAACTGGTGGCTCATCCTCATCGCGGTCGCCGTCATCGTCATCGCGATCACTGTCGGTCTTCTCATCGGACTTCGTGGCGGCGCGCGACACCGCGAAACGCCCAGCGCTCCGATCGCGCGTGCCGAGCGGCTGCGCGCGTTACCGTCGTTCCAGCACGCTGTCCGCAGGCGCACAGCGGCCCTCGTCGGAGTCGTCGCGCTCGGCGTAATTGCCACCGCAATCGGCGGAGTCGTGGCCGCCCGCCCGATGTCATCCGAAACAATCCAGCCGATCAATTCGAGCCGCGACATCATGCTCTGCCTCGACGTCTCCGGGTCAATGAGTGACGTGGATGTCGAGGTGCTCGCCGTCTTCGAGGAGCTCCTCGATGGCTTCGAGGGCGAGCGCATCGGCCTGACAATCTTCAACAGTTCGCCGGTGCAGGTCTTCCCGCTGACCGACGACTATGACTTCATCCGCACACACCTGCAGAGCATTCGGGAAAGCTTCGATTTCATGGAAGAGATCCCCGAGCACTGGGTCGGCACGCTGAATGGTCCAGGTGCCTCACTGATCGGCGATGGGCTTGCATCGTGCGCCATGCGCTTCGACCACCTCGATGAGGAACGCAGCCGCTCGATCATCCTCGCCACGGACAACGAGCTCGCCGGAGCATCCATCGTCACTCTGGAAGAAGCCGCGAACTATGCGGCATCCGTCGGAGTGCGCGTCTTCGCTCTGAACCCGGTGCAGGGCGTCAACACTGAGATCAGTGACGAGCTCGTCACTGCGGCCCAGATCACCGGCGGCGAGGCCTATGGCCTCCGCGAAACGACGACCGTCGCCGACATCATCGCGGACGTGCAGGAGCAGGATGCCGCGGAGCTGCGTGGCCAGGCACAGGTCGTGTGGACCGACACCCCGAACCTGTGGATCGCCGTGCTGCTCGTCGCCAGCCTCGGCTTCATCGTGCTGCTGTGGAGGGTGAGACTGTGATTTTTCAGCCCGTCCTCAATGTCTTCCTGCTCGTGTTGCTATTCGCGCCGGTGGTGTTCCTCGCGGGGTGGATGCTGGTGAAGTGCCTGCGCCCCGTAGCTGGAGCTTCGGCGGGGCCCGCGGCCGGCGCCCCTGCGCTCATGTGGGTGCTGCGACTGCTGATGCTGCTCGCCTGCTTCATGATGCTGCTGCGCCCAGGCATCCCCGGAGGCGCGACACAGACCCTCGCGACAGAAACCGACATCGTGATCGTGGTCGACACCACGGCGAGCATCGTCGCGGAAGACTGGGACGACGGCCAGCAGCGACTGGACGGCGTCCGCCAAGACGTGCAGTCAATCGTCGACGAATACCCCGGTGCACGCTTTGCCCTGATCACGTTCGATGCATCGGCCGAGTTGCGTCTGCCGTTGACCACCGACACCACCGCACTCATCTCGTCACTGGAGATTCTGCACCCTGAGGTCACCTCGCAGTCGCGCGGCAGCTCGATCGGCATCGCGAACAGGATGCTGAAGGAGACTCTGGCATCGGCCGCTGAATCGGCATCCGATCGCTCACGCATGGTGTTCTATCTCGGCGACGGGGAGCAGACGGACAGTCGCGACCCGGAGTCGTTCGCAGGCAGCGCGCAGTACATCGACGCCGGCTCCGTGCTCGGCTACGGCACCAGCGAGGGCGGACCGATGAAGATCACGACGGGTGGCTTCGGCTCTTCGACGGACGGTTCAGCCGGCGCTGACGGATACATCGAGTACGAGGGCCAGCCCGCCATGTCGGTGATCGACGACGCGAACCTGCAGACCATCGCCGGTGACCTCGGCGTGAGCTATCAGCTGCGCTCCGCCGACACCGCGATCGAGCTTCCGGAGGCGCCGACCGCGACGAAGAACTACACCGAGTCCGGCTCGGTCGGCAACGTGATCGAGCTGTACTGGATCTTCGCGCTCGTGATGGTGGCACTGCTCGGCGTCGAACTCGCACGCGCCACGATGCTCATCACGCAGATGCGCGGACTCGCGATTCGGAGAGGTGGCGCGTGACGAATCCCCTCACCCCTTCGAACGCGGATGCCGCTGCCGCTCTGCGTGCGGCGAACCTGCGCCGCCGGCGCATCCGTCGCTGGGTCGCCATCGGCACGCTGCCCCTGACGCTGGCAGCCCTGCTGTTCGTCGGCAAGCTGCTGAGTATGTACGCGTTCGCGCACCAGGCGATCACGTCGTATGTCGTCGCGGACTACTCGGGATCCACCGCAGCCGCCGAGAGACAGGAGTTCCTGAACTGGTTCGAACCGTTCAAGGCCCCCTACAACGTCGGCACGGCGTTGGCCGGTGCCGAGGAGCTTGACGGGGCACGCACGAAATTCGAGGAAGCGCTGCCGTTGGCGACCGGACTCGAAGTCTGCGCCGTGCGCGTGAACCTCGCCATCGTGATCGAGCGGCAGGGTGATTCCTTGGTCGATGAGGGCGATGGGGTCGGCGGCGCCGCGCTCTACGGCGAGGCTCTGCTCGTCACGGCTGAGACGCCGGAGGAGTGCAACAGCGAAGAGGCAGACTCGCAGTCACCGGATCCGGATCGCAGCATGAGTGACACCCTCGACGAGCTGGAGGACCGCCTGCAGGAGAAGCAGCGGAATCAGCAGCCGCCCCCGCCTGCTGACGGCGAGGACGGTCAGGAAGAGCAGCCGCAGCAGCCCGATCAGGGCAAGCTCGACGAGATCCAGGAGAAGCTCGAGCAGGGCGCCAAGGAACGCGAGCAGAACCAGCAGGACGATCCAGATAGCCCAGGCTCCGGGACGGATAAGCCATGGTAGAACCCGAGAAGCAGCGCGCACGTTATGTGGCCGGCACTGAGGGTGCACCCCCGGTGCCGCCACCCGGCGGATATCACGGCGCCCGCCGCGCGCAGGCGCCCAGTACTTCAGACAGTGCTTCCTACGGCGGCCCCTACGGCGCCCCGACTGCACCGATCATCGGCTCGGCCACGGCCCCCGCAGACAAGCAACCGGCGAACGCGATCGGCTGGAGCGCTCTCGTGGTCGCGATCCTGTTCGCACTGACCCTGCTCGGCACGCTGCTCGCCGGCTTCACTGACACGCTCTACGGCGTCACGATGCTGACACTGCAGCTGGTGGTGATCGGTGTCGTGATCGCGGCGCTCGTCACGCCGCGCGGACGGGCGCTCGGCGCATCCGCTCTTGTCATCACGCTGTTGCTGAACGTCGCGACCGTCGGTGCGATGAGTGCGCTGCAGACGTCGGCATCCGGTAACTATCAGGGCGAGAAGACTGCCGAACAGAAGCATGAAGAGGCATACCCCGGCATCAAGGATGTCCCGCCGAGCACGATCCTGTCCCAGATGTCTCTGGAACAGGTCCGCGCGCTCAGTGATGAGGCGCTGGGCGAGATCCGCGCGCGGCTGAGCGATGAGTTCGGGTACACATGGACCGAGGTCGCGGAGGAAGATCTGCGCCCCGAGCGCAACGGCTACGGTGGCGAGTCGATGCTCGTGCAGTACATATCGGTGCCGTGGATGACGAACGAGCCGATCCAGGATTACAACCGCAAACGTCAGGTGATGGGCATCATCGAAGAGGTGCTGTACGACTACGACATGTACAGCCTGTACTCGTTCAACGACCCGTCATCTGGCCTGGATGACACGATCCTGGAGAAGTTCTACGGCAGCACGGACCCTCGTACGCAGAACACATGGGAGTGGTACACCGACAACTACCCCGACCCGATGCGTTTCTACGCGGTGATGTACGACCTCTCGAACGACCGCACCGGGGAGTTCCTCGGCGAGCGCGAGGCACAGAGCGCGCGTACCGGCGAGCCGCTGGAGGGTCTGCAGATCTACTTCCTGGCCCCCGAACTGCTCAGCGAGGCCGATCAGGAAGAGTTCCAAACGCGACTCAAGGAGTACCCGGGACTCTGAGCGGGGGCATCCGCGGAATCGCCGCCCGAAATCAGGAACTCAGCCCGAGATCAGGACATTTCCCGAGATTCCTCCTGATCTAGGGCGATCGTCCTGATCTCGGGCGCACCCAGTGCGCAACCCACCCGCGAGCATGGCGACACGCCGCGCGCCGGTAGAATGGAAACCATGTCCAAGGTCCTTCAGTCTCTTCCCGTCGGCGAGCGCGTCGGCATCGCCTTCTCCGGTGGTCTTGACACCTCCGTCGCCGTCGCGTGGATGCGCGAAAAGGGGGCAGTGCCGTGCACCTATACCGGCGACCTCGGCCAGCCCGACGAAGACGACATCGACTCGATCCCCGGCCGCGCCCTGGAGTACGGCGCTGAGATCGCTCGCCTGGTCGACTGCAAGACCGCGCTCGTAGAAGAGGGCCTGATCGCGCTGCAGTGTGGCGCGTTCCACATCCGCTCCGGCGGCAAGACCTACTTCAACACGACGCCGTTGGGCCGTGCCGTCACCGGCACCATGCTCGTGCGCGCCATGAAGGATGACGGCGTCGACATCTGGGGCGACGGATCCACGTACAAGGGCAACGACATCGAGCGGTTCTACCGTTACGGTCTGCTCGCCAACCCTCGCCTGCGCGTGTACAAGCCGTGGCTCGACGCTGACTTCGTCACCGAGCTCGGCGGTCGCCAGGAGATGAGCGAATGGCTCATCGAACGCGGCTTCCCGTACCGCGATTCTGCGGAGAAGGCCTACTCGACCGACGCCAACATCTGGGGCGCCACCCACGAGGCGAAGACTCTCGAGCACCTGAACGTCTCGCTCGAGACCGTCGACCCGCTCATGGGCGTCAAGTTCTGGGACCCCTCGGTTGCCATCGAGACCGAAGATGTCACCGTCACCTTCGAGGGTGGCCGCCCTGTGGCTCTCAACGGCGTCGAGTACGCCGACCCGGTTGCCCTGGTGAACGAGGCGAACACGATCGGCGGACGCCACGGCCTCGGCATGAGCGACCAGATCGAGAACCGCATCATCGAGGCGAAGTCACGCGGCATCTACGAGGCTCCGGCCATGGCGCTGCTCTTCATCGCCTACGAGCGCCTCGTCAACGGCATCCTGAACGAAGACACCCTCGCGACCTATCACGAGCAGGGTCGCCGCCTCGGCCGCCTGATGTATGAAGGCCGCTGGCTCGAGCCGCAGTCGCTCATGCTGCGCGAGTCGATCCAGCGCTGGGTCGGTCTGACGATCTCCGGCACCGTCACCATTCGCCTGCGCCGCGGCGACGACTGGACGATCCTCGACACCACCAGCGCAAATCTGTCCTACGGACCGGAAAAGCTCTCGATGGAGCGCGTGGGTGACGCCGCCTTCGGCCCCGTCGACCGCATCGGACAGCTCACCATGCGCAACCTCGACATCGCAGACTCGCGTGCACGCCTGGAGCAGTACGCGAGCCTCGGCCTCGTCGGCGGCGCCACCGGCGAGCTCGTCGGACGCGTCACCGCAGGCGAAGCATCCGAGATCACCGAGGGCACGCTCTCGGCAGAAGACGAGAAGCTCGCGGACGCCGTCGACTCGGCATCCGAGGGCGCCGCCTTCGATTCCGGCACCGACTGACACTGCGGTTTTCTACTGACACTGCGGATTTCTGAGGGGCGGATGCTGCGGCATTCGCCCCTCACTCGTTCCATCCGGCAGCCCCTGTTGCCTGACAGCCCCTGTTGCAAATGACGGAAGCTGTTGCAAATGACGGACTAATCCCGCAGATTCCTCCGTCAGGTGCAACAACCTGCGCAATCTGGAACACGGGAAGGTTCGCAACGCAACGCGCGCCCGGATAGGCTTTCACACGCGCGCCCGAAACGCGTACCGGGGTCGGTGAAACCGAGTCCCACCGACGACCCGAAAGAACTCTCAATGACGACTGCATCCTCGGAACCTGTTTCGCGCCGGAGCCTCGGCCCGAAGATCGGCCGCATCGCGTTCGGCGTGATCGCCGGCCTGCTCGTCATCGCTGTTGCGGTCGCGTTCTTCGTCGTCTGGACGATCCAACGCTCTTTCCCGCAGACCGCGGGTGAACTCGAACTTTCCGGTCTTGAAGCCCCGGCCACAGTGCAACGCGATGAGCTCGGAGTGCCGACGATCACCGCCGACTCGACGCACGATCTGTTCTATGCGCAGGGCTTCGTGCACGCGCAGGATCGCTTCTTCGAAATGGACTTCCGCCGCCATGTCACCGCTGGTCGAGTCGCCGAGATGTTTGGCGAATCACAGGCCGGCACCGACATGTTCCTGCGCACTCTCGGCTGGCGGGACGTCGCAGAGCAAGAGGTTGAGGCACTGGATGAAACCACTCGCGCGTACTACGACGCATACGCCGATGGAGTGAACGCGTATCTCGCGTCGAACGACGGCGCAGAGCTCTCATTGGAATATGCCGTTCTCGGAATACAGAATCCTGAATATGAAGTAGAGCCATGGGAACCCGCGGATTCAGTCGCCTGGCTGAAGGCAATGGCCTGGGATCTGCGCACAAACATCGAGGATGAGACCGAGCGCGCCCTCCTGGTGGCGCAGGTGGGCGATGATACCGCCCCCGCCGACAGTATGTCGATGCTCGAGCAGCTCTACCCCACGTATCCATTCGATAAGAACCCGGTCATCGTCCCCACGATCTCCACCGTTCCGGCGCTGGAACCAGAGACAGACGCCGAACCCGCATCCTTCAACCTGAGCAGCGAAGATGAGGCACAGGCAGCAGTGACCACGATCGAGTGGGAAGAGGCAGGCAGCGTCATCGAAGCTGCCAGCCTGCTACTCGGCGACGTCGGCGAGGGCATCGGCTCGAACTCCTGGGTTGTGTCCGGTTCGCTGACCGAAAGCGGGATGCCGCTGCTCGCGAACGATCCACACCTCGGCGCCGCGCTTCCCTCCGTCTGGTATCAGGTGCAGCTGAAATGCTCCACGGTCAGCGCTGAGTGCCCGTTCGACGTGGGCGGCTTCTCCTTCTCGGGGCTTCCCGGCGTCGTCATCGGGCACAACAGCCAGGTCGCCTGGGGCTTCACGAACCTCACTACCGATGTTGCAGACCTTTACATCGAGAAGATCGACGGCGATCAATACTGGCGCGACGGTGCCCTCGTTCCTCTCGACGTGCGCGAGGAGACCGTTAAGGTCGCTGGCGGAGACGACATCGACCTCACGATCCGCTCCACCGTGCATGGTCCGATCATCTCTGGGCTCACCGATGACTTCACTGCCATGGCCGACGACCTGGTCATGGCCGACGGCGGCGCACTGGCACACGGCGAGACGGATGCCGCAGGAGCCATGTCGGGCGAGTACGCCGTAAGCCTGCGCTGGACGGCGCTGGATGCCGGCACCGCCGCCAGCGCGATCTTCGCCCTGGACACGGCCCAGAACTTCGAGGATTTCCGGCGCGCAGCATCGCTGTTCGATGTCCCCGCGCAGAACCTCATCTATGCGGATGTCGACGGCAACATCGGCTATCAGGCACCCGGCCGTTTGCCGATCCGCGGCGCCGGTGACGGATGGATGCCACAGCCGGGGTGGGACAGTGCATATGACTGGACGGGATTCATCGAGTTCGAAGAGCTCCCCGTTTCGTATAATCCGACGTCAGGATTCATCGTCACCGCGAACAACGCGATCGTTACTGACGACTACGAGTACTTTCTGTCCCGCGACTGGGACTACGGCTACCGCGCCGCACGCATCGCGCACATGATCGAGCGTCGCGCCGCGCTCGCACCGCTCACTGCGAAGGACATGCGCGACATCCAGAACGACAACGAGATGTGGATCGGCAAAAAACTGGCCACCGTGATGGGCGATGTTGAGGTGTCGGGTAAGGGACCGCAGGAAGCCGTCGCGCTGCTACGTACCTGGGATGCCCAGAACAATGTCGACTCGGCCGGTGCCGCGTACGCGAACGTGCTGTGGTCAAACCTGGTGCTGAACGTGTTCCAGAACCGCGAGGAGCCGCTGCCTCACGGCGGTCAGGCGCGCCTTTTCACGGTCGTCTCCGCTCTGCTGGACAATCCAGACGATCCCCTCTGGATCAACGAGAGCATCGGTGTCAGCACCATGGAGGAGATGCTCGCGCTCTCCGCTGAGGACGCGTACGACGAGCTGGTCTCACTACAGGGCAACGTCACAGCTCGATGGAACTGGGGCAGCCTGCACGCGATCACGCTGACCAGCGACACTCTCGGCTCGTCCGGCATTGCGCCGATCGAAGCACTGTTCAACCGCGGACCGTACCCGGTTGGTGGCGGCCCATCCGTCGTCAACGCCACGGGTTGGGAGCTTGGCGAGTCCTATGCGACGACGACGGTGCCCTCGATGCGCATGGTGGTCGATCTGGCAGACTTCGACACCTCAACGTGGAACAACCTGACCGGAGCATCTGGTCACGCATTCCACCCGAACTACGTCGATCAGACCGAAGACTGGGCTGCCGGCATCCAGACGCCATGGGCGTTCAGTACGGATGCCGTCGACGATGCGACCGTCGACACCCTGGTGCTGTCGCCGAAGGGGTAATGCGCCGAAGGGGTGACTCAGACCTCTTCGACGAACTCGATCGGACCGATCGCAGGCGGTTCCTCGTCGGCAGGCGTCTCGACTGTCTCGACGTTCTCGTCCCGGCCAGTCAGCCGCGCGATGGCCTCGGCGAACTGACGTTCCAGCGCGACGAACGCGGCCAACACGTCACCTGCGGTGAGCGCGTCGAGGAGTTCGCGATAGGTCTCGGAGACTGAGCGACGCACGGTGTACCCGTTCGGATCGCTGAGACTGGCGATGCGTGTCTCGATCGCGAGCGTCGCCATGTAGTGAGACAACCGGCGGCTGCCTGCGGAATCGACGAGCAGCCGATGAAACTCGATATCCGCATCACCGATGGTGCGTGCATCCGTGCCTGCACTGGCTTCGACGAGCTCGGCGTACGCGCGCTCAAGATTGTGGATGGCCGACACAGAGCCAGACTTCACGATAAGCCTGACGGCCTGACCTTCGATGGCGAGGCGCGCGTCATACACATCGGCGACATGCTCGGGTCCGATGACGCTCACGCGCATGCCTCGGCCGGGGGATGCCGTGAGCAGCCCCTCCTGCACGAGGCGCTGCGTCGATTCCCGCAGCGGGCTGCGGCTGACGCCGAGCTGGGACGACATCTCGACCTCTCCGATCGGACTGCCGACCGGCAGTGCTCCGGTGAAGATGGCCTTGCGCAACTCGGCGGTGATGAGGTCTACGGTCGACGGTCGCGCGACGCGCACCATCGAGATCGGAGATACCGCACGAGGGGTGTGTGAAGCCATTTGCATCCCTTCAAGCTGTCGCGCGAAACCGCGAACATCTCATTGTCGATCCTCCGCGCCGAGAAGCGAAGTCGACGCCGGTTTCTCAGTCTGCCGCATGATCACGTTTTTGTATACGTGTCGACAATATGCGCGTCTGACTGTACATCGCTCGACAGATTCCCTAGTCTGGGGCACGGTCAAAGGCGCCCGTGCGGAGCGCCCGAATAAGGAACCCATACGGAACGCGAGGACATCATGACGAAGAGAACGACACGAATCGGCATCGCCACAGTAGCCATCGGGGCCCTGAGCCTCGGTCTTCTCGCCGGATGCGCATCGGGCGGCGACGCTGGAGACACGGGCGGCGAGTCCACCGGTGACGCCGGCGACATGACCACGCTCGAGAAGGCGCAGGAAGACGGCACGATCACCCTTGCGATCGCTTCCGAGCAGCCTTACTCGTGGGTCGAGGGCGGCGAGCCTACCGGCGCCACCATCGCGATGCATGAGCAGATCTTCCAGAACCTCGGCATCGATGACATCAAGATCGAAGAGGTCGACTGGAACTCGTTGATCCCCGGCCTGAACGCCGGCCGATGGGATGCTGTCAGCGCCGGCATGTCGATTCTCCCTGACCGCTGTGAAGAGGCGGCGTTCAGTGACCCGGAGATCATGTACACCACCACGCTCGTCGTGGCCGCGGGCAACCCCAAGGGTCTCAGTGACCTCGACTCGGTCGCCGCCGCCGATGGCGTCACGCTCGCCGTGCAGTCGGGCGCGATCGAAGAGGGCTACGCCGCAGACCTCGGCATCGCGGGCATCGTTCAGGTCGACAGCGCACAGGCCGGCATCGAGGTCGTGCAGGCCGGGAGAGCGGATGCCTTCGCCCTCACCGCCGTCTCGTTGAACTGGATGACGGAAGATCTGGACGACGTCGAGACGACTGAGGCCTTCGTGCAGGAGATCGACGGGGTCGAGCAGATCGGCGCCGGCGCCACCGTGTTCCGCCAGGCGGACACCGACCTGCTCGAGGCATACAACGCTGAGCTCGCCAAGATCACCGCCGATGAGAAGTCCTACCTCGACCTGGTCGAGCCGTTCGGCTTCACCGCCGAGAACCTGCCCCCGGCAGATCTGACCACCGAACAGCTCTGCTCCGGCGACCTGGGCTGATCACACTGCCGTGACTGAGAATTTCGAAGCGCTCTGGAGGGCGCTGCCGCAGATCATCGACGGGGTCCTGATGACCCTGCAGTTGACTGCTGGCGGCGCCCTCCTGGCGTTCGTCGCCGCCATCGGTCTCGGCCTGCTGGCACGATTCGACAACATCCTGCTGCGCGGCACCGCACGCGTCATCATCGAGCTGTTCCGCGGCACCTCGCTGCTGGTGCAGCTCTTCTTCATCTTCTTCGTGCTGCCACTTCCGCCGTTCAACATCGAGATTCCCGCCGTGCTCGCCGGCATCATCGCCCTGGGCATGAACTATGGCGCCTACGGCGCCGAGGTCGTGCGCGGATCGATCAATGCGGTATCGATCGGCCAGTGGGAGGCGACGACCGCGCTCAGCCTGTCGCGCACCCAGCGCATGTGGCGCGTGATCTTCCCTCAGGCCTGGGTGCTGATGGTGCCCTCGCTGAACAATCTGTTGATCCAGTTACTGAAGGGCACCGCAGCCGTCTACTTGATCACGATCGTCGATCTCACCGCGGAGCTGAACAAACTTCGCATCCAGACCGATGTGTTCTTCGCTTACTCGCTGGGTCTGCTCATCTATTTCGCGATCGCATACGCGCTCACCCTCGGCATGAACGCGCTCGAGACCCGCGCCAAGCACCGCCTCGGGTACGGCGGAAGGTGGCGCGACACCGCCACCACCACCCCGATCCCGGATATGAAGGGGGCGGGTACCGCCGGATGAACGACGACAATAGTTTCTGGAGCTGGGACCACGCATTCGCCGTGCTTCCCGAGCTACTGCTCAAATTCTTCACCGTCACTCTCGTGGTGACGATCATCGGCAGCATCATCGCCGCTGTGCTCGGATTGCTCATCGCGCTCGGGCGCCGCACCGCACCGCGCCCGGTGAGCGCGATCATCACCCTGCTGATGAACTTCGTGCGCATGACTCCGCTCGTGGTCCAGCTGCTGTTCGCCTACTACGTGTTCACCTCGGTGCCGCCACTCGTGCTCGGCACCGTCATCATCGGCATCCACTACGCGACCTACATGGCCGAGGTCTACCGCGCGGGCATCGACGCGGTGCCGCCCGGTCAGTGGGAGGCGTCGACCGCGCTGTCGATGTCGCGCGGACGCACCTGGACCGCGGTGATCATCCCGCAGGCGCTGCGCTCGACGCTGCCGGCGCTGGGCAACTACGTCATCTCGATGTTCAAGGACACCCCGTTCCTCATGGTCATCACCGTCGTCGAACTGGTGCGCCAGGCACAGCTCTACGGCGGAAAGAACTTCCGCTTTGTCGAGGCGATCATCCTCGCCGGCCTCATCTACCTGGTTGCGAGCTACGTGAGTTCACTGCTCACCAGGCGATTGGAGAAACGTCTTGAATACACCACCGCTTGATACGCACACCGGCGCGATCACGCTGGACGACGGCGACGTGCCCGCCATCCGTCTCGACAAGGTCGAGAAACGCTTCGGCGATCACGTCGTGCTGCACGATCTCGACTTCACGGTGCGCAAGGGTGACCGCGTCACCCTGATCGGGCCCAGCGGCTCGGGCAAGACGACGATCCTGCGCCTGGTGATGACCCTTGAGGAGGCGAATGCCGGGTATATCTTCATCGACGGCAATCCCCTCACGCACTATCTCCGTGATGGCAAGCGCGTCGAGCTGAAAGAGAAGCACAAGAACGAGATGCGCAAACGCATCGGAATGGTGTTCCAACAGTTCAACCTGTTCCCGAACATGACAGTCATCGAGAACATCATCGAGGCGCCGGTGCACGTGCTGGGGATGCCGAAGCAGGAAGCCCTGACGAAGGCACGTGCCCTGCTGGAGAAGGTCGGCTTGCCCGACAAGGAGAACGCTCATCCCACTCAGCTCTCGGGTGGTCAGCAGCAACGTGTCGCGATTGCTCGCGCACTGGCAATGGAGCCGGAGATCCTGCTGCTCGACGAGGTCACCAGCGCACTGGACCCCGAGGTAGTCGGCGAGGTGTTGAACATCCTCCGCGACGTCGCCCGCGACACTGACGTGACGATGCTGATCGTCACGCACGAAATGCAGTTCGCCAGGGACGTCTCGAACCGCGTGCTGATGTTCGACAGCGGACGCATCGTCGAAGAGGGTTCGCCGGAGCAGATCTTCAGTAATCCACAGGAACAGCGCACGCGCGATTTCCTGTCGGCGGTGCTCTGAGGGGTGCCGCGGGCGCCCGTCGGGTGCGTGCCGGCGGGGCGCTATAGGCTCGAACCGTGCCATCTCGTCTTCTCGCCCCTCAGGGCATGCCGGCATCCATCGTCGAGTTCACCCATGGCGGGGCTACCCTCGTCGCCGAGTCCTTCGGCGTCGGCCGGCGGCCATTCGTGCTGCTGCACGGCATTGGCATGGGGCGCAGCGTCTACCTCGACCTGATCGAGAAGCTGCCTGGCCGCATCATCGGCCTCGATCTGCCGGGTTTCGGCGAAGCGCCTGAGCCGACCCGCACGCTCACGATGCAGCGGCATGCCGATCTCGTGGCCGCCTATCTGCGCAGCGCCGGCGTGACCGAAGCCGTAATCATCGGGCACTCGATGGGCAGCCAGATCGGGGCGGAGCTCGCTGCGCGGCATCCGGATCTGGTCGCGGGTCTCGTGCTCGCAGGCCCTACCGTGAACAGCGCCTCGCGCAATATCCGCGCCCAGGCGTCGTACCTGCTGCGCGATCTCATCGGCGAGCGTCCGATCGTACTCTGGCGCGGTGCGCGTGAGTATCTGCGCGGTGGGCCGCATCTCATCCGCAAGATGCGCGCGACGATCGTGCATGAGCCGGAGAAGGCCTATGCGAAGGTGCACTGCCCCACGCTCGTGCTGCGCGGAGAGAGTGACCCGCTGGCACCGGAAAGCTGGTGCCAGGAGATCGTCGACGCGATCCCCGGTGCCGAACTGCGCACCATCCCTGACCACGGCCATGGCACGCTCATCAGCGACGCCGGGCTCGCCGCAGCGCTGATTGCGGGCTTCGCGGACCGTCTCTGAGAGGGTTGCTGTTCATCTCGAACGGCCCGGAATCTGACGTCACCGCAGCGGCGGCGGCCCGGGCGGCAGGATCATCGCGAAGCGGCGGAACCGGGTCAACAGCAGTATGAGGCCGCCCATCAGCACCATGAACACCCCGAAGATGATGATGGCGACGCCCCAGATAGAGCCCAGCGCGCCGATCAGCGTGATGCCCAGGAGCACGCCCAGCACACCGAGGCCAGCGAGGACCCCTCCCGCGATCACCGAGATGAGATACCCACGCGGGCCCGCATGCCCAGGACGCACCCCGAACTTCTGCCCGATGTACCAGCTCCACCGCGTTCCGGTCCACCACCGGGTCACCTGGCCAGCGACCGGATACCAACCGGCGCCCACGCCTTCGACCTCGCCGGGCAAAGGTCTGGCTGACGGATCGAATACGGCTGCGGTCTGCGGGACCGGCAGCTTGCGCAGCTGACTGGTGTGGACGCCGCCGATGAGCCAGATCGCGCCAGCCGCGAGGGTCAGCACCGGGAGGAATGCGGAGTTCGAACTGCTCGACACGCTATACAGACCGAACTGCATCAGCCCGAGGGCGATGAACAGAACACCGAGCATGATGCCGGTCTTCGAAGGCTCGATGGCGAGGGCATCGGGTCGGGGCCTACCCGCGCGGATGCGATACGGGGTCCATCCGGCGCCATCCCACCAGCGCACATCCGAAGTGTCGCCGACCGAGTACCATCCTGTGGGCGGGAGCCCTGCAGCCACCTCACGCTCATGTGCCGTCCACTGAAGGCCGTCCCACCAGCGCTCTCGCCCCGGAATGCCCGCGTCATACCAACCAGGCTGTGCGCCCATCTGTCCCCCGAGTGTTCCGTGGCTCAGCCCGCGCCGGGCGGGGTCTGCTTCGAGTCTGCAAGATCGTCAACGACGAGCCGACGCTCCTCAATCGAGCCGTTTCGATACGCCTGACGTCCGACCATGTGCGCCGACAGTGGCGCGGTGGCGAACTGCATCAGCACGATCGGCGCCACCAGCGCGAGGCCGAGCAGGATGCCCCCGACCGAGCGCTGTGAGAGTGCGATCGCCAGGCAGATCAGGATGACGCCGAGCACCTGCGGCTTGGTCGCAGCGTGCAGGCGAGAGGGCACATCGCGAAAGTGCAGCAGGCCGACCGACGCCGACAGGCACAACACAGCGGCAAGCAGGATCAGCACCAATACCGCAATGTCGATGACGGAATCCGGAATCTCAAGACCGAGCATGTTCATGATGTCGTGTTGTCCCTTCGCGCCACGTAGCGGGCGACCGAGATCGATCCGAACACACCAACAGCGGCAATGATGAGCAGCACGGGAATGTTGCGGGTGTGTCCGTTGATCGCCATCTCGGCACCCAACACGCACATGACCTCGGTGAGGAGCACGTCGGATGCCACGGCGCGGTCAAGAATCGACGGACCGCGGATGATCCGGAACACTGCCAGGATCGCCGCGAGCCCGAACACCACCACGATCAAAGTCATCAGGATGCTCATCGCTCACCTCCTGCGCGCTCGTCCGCCTTCAGCGCGCGATACTGCGCCGGGCTGCCGAGCGCCCGCACGATTCTCTTCTCCCAGCGCAGAACACCCTCACGCTGTGCATCGGCATCGGCCCGTGTGCGCACGCCGATGATGTGTAGGTAGAGGATGCCTCGGTCACGATCCGTCTCGACCACGAGCGAACCGGGGATCAGAGAGGAGGTGACAGAGACGTGGGTCATGATCAGGTCATCCGCGTATTTCAAGGGCACGCCGATGATCGCCGCGCCCGGCTGACGGCGGAAGTCGAACACCTGCAGGGTGACGGCGATCGCGCCGGCGAACACGGCAAACAGGAACTGCACGACGAACAACGCCGCGTACCAGAGGTTGATGCGCCCCGATAGCTCGATCGTCGGCAGCCGGAAGACACGGGTGACGAAGATCGCGACGACAAACCCGGTGACGAACGACAGCACCGTGAACTGGCTCCACAGCAGCATCCAGAGCAGGACGAGCCAGGCGAGGAACGGCATCTGCAGCCACACATCACGCAGCACGTGGCGGGCGTCGGGACTCACGGTGCCACCTCCTCTTCCAACTGGACGAGGTTCACGGGCTGCAACAGCGAGTCACCAATGCGGTCGCATAGCGCATAGAGAGGACCGGCGAAGATCGTCAACAGCAGTGTGACACCGACCATGCCGCCGGTGGCGACAGTCATGATCCGCGGGATCCTGCGACGCTCCTTCTGCTCGTCAGCTGCGGGAGCGTTGTCGAGGTAGGAGATGCGGCGGTCAGCATCGGTCTCCGTCGAGTCCGCCTCCTCGCGCCAGAACGCGAGGTTCCATGCGCGCATCAGCGCGTACAGAGTGAGCAGCGAGGTCAGGATGCCAGCGAAGATCAACACGATCATGAGCGGAGTACCCACGGATGCCGCGGCTTCGAACAACGCGAACTTGCCGATGAACCCTGAGAACGGTGGCAGACCGCCGAGGTTGATGGCGGGAACGAAGTACAGCACAGCGAGCAGCGGCGCCGCCTTCAGTAGTCCGTTCACCCGCAGAATCGATGTGCTGCCTGCTCTGCGCTCGATGAGACCCACGGCAAGGAACAGGGTCGTCTGCACGACGATGTGGTGCACGATGTAGTACACCGTCGCGCCGACGGCCGCAGGTGTCGCGATGGCGAGGCCGAAGATCATGTATCCGACGTGGCTCACCAGCGTGAACGAGAGTATTCGTTTCAGCTCGGCCTGCGCCACGGCGCCGAGTACGCCGATGACCATCGTCGCCAGTGCGACGATCAGCAGCAGCGTGTTGATGCTGTTGTCTGGGAACAGCTGCGTCTCGGTCCGGATCAGCGCGTAGACACCGACCTTCGTCAGCAGGCCGGCGAAGACGGCCGTGACCGGCGCAGGGGCCGTCGGGTAGGAGTCAGGCAGCCAGAACGACACCGGGAAGATGGCCGCCTTGATACCGAATGCCACGAGGAGCATCAGGTGCAGCACCAGTTGGGTCTCCTGCGGCAGCTCGGTCATGCGTTCGGCGATCTGTGCCATGTTCACGGTGCCGAGGGCGCCGTAGATCATTGCGATCGCCGCAAGGAAGATGATCGACGAGACCAATGAAACGACGATGTAGACCGCACCAGTGCGGATGCGAGACTCGGTGCTGCCGAGCGTGATCAGCACATACGACGCGACGAGCAGAATCTCGAAGCCGACGTAGAGATTGAACAGGTCACCCGCGATGAAGGCGTTGAAGATACCAGCGGCAAGAATCAGATACGACGGGTTGAAGATCGAAATCGGTGTCTCATCCGTGCCGTCTGCCGCACCCTGGCCGATGGAGAAGAACAGCACCGCGAGCAGCACGATGCTCGAGATCAGCACCAGCAGCGCGGCCAGTCGATCGACATAGAGCACGATGCCGAACGGCACCGGCCAACCGCCGACGGATACCGCCAGCGGAGTGCCGCCGTCGACCGCGATCAGCAGCACCGCGGCGATCACCGCGACGGCGACGAGGGTGGCGACGCTGACGAACACCTGCAGCCGCGGGCTGCGCCCGAACACGAGGGTGATCGCCGCGCCCAGCAGCGGGAGTGCGACCAGAAGAGGAACGAGCGCGGTCACGTGCGATCCTCCTCTCCGTCGCGGGATGCTTCGTCGTCAGGTGCTGCTGCGTCGGATGCTGTGGTGGTGTCCGGCGGCGTCCACACCCTGTCCACGGGTGCGTCGTCGTGAATCGCGGGATGATCGCGCATCTGCAGCACCGTGATCGGAGAGGTGCGCACGTCGACGAAGTCGGTTGTAGCATCCTCGTCCTCGGCAAAGTCCTCGTCGTCCAGGACGTCTTCGTCGTCGTCGGTGCGCTCACGCAGGGCGATATCGGCCTCGTCGTCCTCAACGGTGTCTGCCTGGCCCAGCTGCCAGGAGCGATAGATCAGCGCCAACAGGAATGCTGAGACGGCGAATGTGATCACGATCGCTGTCAGTGTGAGGGCCTGAGGCAGCGGATCGCTGATGTCGGTCTCGCCGTAGAACGGCGCATTGCCTGGTACGCCCATCACGATCATCAGCAGCAGGTTCGTGGCGTTGCCCAGCAGCAGGAAGCCGATCAGCACCCGGGTGAGGCTGCGCTCCAGCATGGCGTAGACGCCGGCCGCGAAGAGCACCGCCATGACGAGGATGAGCGTGAGCGAGACGTCCATCAGCGGCTCACCCCCCGCATGCGCAGCTCGTGCGCCTGCTTGTCGACCTCGGCACCGAGACTGCGCAGCACATCGAGGACGAGCCCGATGACGACGAGGTAGACGCCGACGTCGAAGATCGTGGAGGTGACGAATTCCATGTGTCCGATACCGGGGATCTCCCACTCCCAGAACGAGCTCGTCAGCGGGGCCAGACCGAAGAACAGCGGCACCACTGCGGTGCCGACGGACAGAATGAGTCCGGCGCCGAGGAGGCGACCGGCATCCGCCGGTGCGGCGGCGCCCAGTTCCCAGCGCCCGCCGGCGATGTATCGCATGACGAGAGCCATGCCCGCGACCAGGCCGCCAGCGAAACCGCCGCCGGGACCGTTGTGTCCGGCGAACAGCAGATATATCGACACGACGATGATCGTATGGAACAGGATGCGCACGATCACCTCGAGCAGGATCGAGCGGTCCTCGGGCTTCATCTGCTGGCCGCCGACCAGCCAGGCCCGCGGGTTGCTGCGGTTCTCGGCGGTCTGGAATCGGATGCCTTCGGTCGTCTCGACGAGTGGTGCGATCCGCACCTTGCGCTTGACACGCTTGGGCAGCGAGGGCCGCTGGGAGAGCATGTCATCGCGATGGGTGACGAACACGAGGGATGCCACGCCTGTGGCGGCAAGGACCAGCACCGAGAGTTCGCCCATGGTGTCCCAGCCACGGAGGTCCACGAGGGCGACATTGACGACGTTCTTGCCGTGACCGAGTTCGTACGCGAGTTCTGGGAAGGAGAGCGAGATCGGGTCAGAGATGCGTGCCTGTGTCGCCACGACAGCGATGCACGCCATCGTGACGCCGACGCCGATGGCGAGAACCGCGCGCGGGATGCGCGACACCGAGGCGTTGTGCTCTCCCATGCGAGCCGGCAGTCGGCGCAGCACCAGGGCAAAGGTCACCAGCGTGACGGTCTCGACCAGGATCTGCGTGAGGGCGAGGTCTGGTGCACCGCTCGTCGCGAACAGTACGACCATGCCGAGGCCCGTGACAGAGACGAGCACGACGCCGGTGTAGCGCTTGCGCGCCTGCACGGCGACGACGGCGGCGATGGCCATGATCGGGGCGACGGCGATCTGGGTCGGGGTGTGCCACGCGGAGAGATTGATGCGGTCGAGGTCGCTGGCGAGGAGGGCAGTGGTCTCGGCGACCACGAAAACGATGAAGATCGTGCCGACATAGACGGGCAGTGAACCGCGCTGGGTGAACGTCGTGATGATGACCGAGAGTCGGTCGACGCCACGCATGACCAGGGCATACACGTCGGCGGCCGTGAACTTCAGCAGACGCGGCTTGCGATCCCATCCGGTGCGGCGGGTGAGCAGAAACAGTACGATACCGAGCAGCACCGAGAGCACCGAGATACCGAGAGCGGGCTCGAATCCGTGCCAGAGGGCGAGATGGCCCGGCCCTTCGACAGCCTGGCCGGCGGCGTCCAGGCCCGGAGTGGCGGTGACGGCGTAACCGTGCAATGCCACGTCGATCGCCGGGGCGCCGATGCCGGCGGCGAGCGTCAGACCGCCGAGGATGATCGGCGCCGACAGGAAGCCGACCGGGGGGTCAGGCCAGACCGTGTCCGGCTGAGGGGCGCCGTGCGTATCGCGCTTCTTCCAGAACGCGCCCCACAGGAATCGAACGCCATATGCCGCGGTGAGCATGGATCCCAGAATCACGCCGATCAGTGCCACCAGCGCCCACGTCGAGCCGCCCAGCGCATCGTCGAGAAGACCGGTCAGCGCTGATTCCTTGGCTACGAAGCCGATGGTCGGCGCGATACCGGCCATGGAGGCCACCGAGATGAAGGCGACCGTCGCCATCACCGGTGCCTGTCTGCCGACGCCGGAGAGTTCGTTGATATCTCGCGTAGAGAGCTGACGGTCGATGACACCGACGATGAGGAAAAGCGCCGACTTGAACAGTGCATGACCGATCACCAGTGCGAGGCCGGCGAGTGCGGTCGCCTGAGTGCCATAGCCGACCACGACGGTGAAGAACCCCAGTTGGCTCACCGTGCCGAACGCGAGGATGCGTTTGAGGTCAGTTTCGCGCAGCGCCTGGATTCCGCCGAGCAGCATCGTGAACACACCGAGCGAGACGACGATCGGTCGCCAGGGATCAGACAGCGCGAAGATCGGCGCGAACCGAGCGATGAGATAGATACCGGCCTTGACCATCGCCGCCGCATGCAGATACGCGCTGACGGGCGTGGGAGCGGCCATGGCTCCGGGGAGCCAGAAATGGAACGGGAAGATCGCCGATTTGCTCAGCGCGCCCACGAGCAGCATCACGATCGCCGCGTTCACGACGGGACCGGTCGGCGCGAGTTCGAGCATCTCGGCGATGCTCGATGTTCCCGTATCGACCACCAGCAGCACGACGCCGACGAACATCACCAGTCCACCGAGGGTCGTCACCAGAAGCGCCTGAAGCGCCGCACGACGACTGGCCGCGCGACGACGATAGTGACCGATCAGGAGGTAGGAGAGGATGCTGGTGACTTCCCAGAACATCACGAGCAGGACGAGGTCGTCGGTGAGCACCAGGCCGTACATGGCACCCGCGAAACCGAGCAGGACGCCGGCGAACTGACCGAGATCGGTGGAGTCGTCGAAGAAGTACCAACGGCAGTAGAGCAGCACGAGCGCACCGACACCGGTAACGATGAGAGTGAGCACCCACCCGAGCACATCCATGTGCATGGAGAGATTCAGCCCCAGCTGCGGGATCCACTCGATCGTCTCGAACGGCGCCGGATCAGCAGCCAGCACCTGCGGCGTCAACACCAGCGCGTGCACAAATGCCGCAGCGGGAATGAGTGCGGCGATGGCAAACGCCTGCGCTCCGAGCCAACGGACCAACACGGGAAGAAGAAGAGCCCCGAGAAGGAACACGACGAGGAGCACTAGCATCGGCGGCTCCTCAAAGGGCTCGTCGGCCTTGCGGCACAGGCGGGCAGGGGTTTTTCACAGTTTACCCGCCGCATAGTCACGCCATCCCCAAAATGGGCTTCGGCCTTCCGACCGGGACCAGCATGAAAGAGTGGACAGATGCGGCGCACGTGGACACGAGAGACCAGTGGCTGGATCGCCGCTATCCTGATCGCGATCGCCACGGTGGCTCAGATCGCGTCCACGGCGCGCGCGGAGCTGGTCTTCCGTGACGGAGACTCCATGGCCGTCGCGCTGCTAGTGCGGTCGATTGCAGATGGAGAGCGCTTCGACTGGGCGATGTCGAGCGTGCTCTTCCTTCCCGAGATTCTCGTCTTCGGTGTGCTCTGGATGCTGGGCCAGCTGCTGTCCCTCGACATCAACGTCGTGTTGGCCGCAGGCGCAGTGGTTAATCTGGTGGCGCTGTACGGCGCCGTACGCCTGGCCGCTGGGCGCCGACGCAGCGGCTATGCCCCCGTCGCGTGGTCTGTCATCGCGATCGCGACCTTCTGCCTGATCGCCGCCACTGAGACCACAAGCTCGCGTGATTCTCTCGAGCTGGCATCGCTGTTGACGACGACGACGTACTACTCGGCGACCGTGATCGCGGTCGTACTGAGTGTCGGCATCATCCGGCGCAGCTTTGACCGACCGATTCTGGGCCGGGCACTTCCCGTGTGGCTGGGCGTCGTGGCTGCCGCATCCGTGCTCTCAAATCCACTCTTTGCCGCATGGGCAACGGTGCCGCTGGGCATCATGCTCGGCGCAGCTGCCGTCTACGCCGCATCTCGGCAGCGCGCGCTGATGCTTCTTGGCTGGCTCGTCGGCGGCACAGTGCTGGGCTTCATCGGACGCATTCCACTTTCAGCATGGATCACTAAAACCGGCGCCGAGTACGCCCGACCCGCGCTCTGGCCCGAGTCTGTGCGGTACTACGGAGACCTGCTCGCCGACCGTCTCTCTTCACCGCTCGGTGCGATCAGCTGCGCCGTGCTGCTGGTGCTGTTGCTGTTCGCCGTGCGACAGACGCTGCGCGCCGAGAGTGTGGGAGCCCGGCTCGTCGCTGCATCCGCCTGGGTGATGCCGGTGCTCGTGACGGTCGGTGCAGTGGCACTGGGCACGCACGCCGCTCGATACCTTGAGCCCGCTGCCTTCGCCCCGATACTCGCGCTGGTCGCATCGCCTCGCGCCGTGCGGATGCCGCGACGCACCATGACGGCGATCACCGCGGCCGTCGGCGTCGTGCTTGTCGTTGGTGGGGGCCTCAGCGTCCCGCGTTTGGCGACAGCGGCGCAGCATCCGAACGATGACTTGGCGTGTGTAAACGACTGGATAGGCGCATCGGGCCAGACCGGCGCCGGACAGTTCTGGACCGTCCGTCTTCCGAAGCTGCACCTCGATGACCCATCGCAACTGGTGCAGGTCGACCACCAGCTGAACGCCTACGCGTGGCTCGTCAATCGCACGGACTTCGAGGTGGGCGAGGTGACGTTCCTGATCGAGGATGCGCAGAGCGTCGCCTGGGGGCTGCACACGAACGCGCTGCCGACCGACGTGATCGAGTGCGGTCAGTACACGATCTACGACTTCACGCCGGTCGCGCTGCCGCTGGGTCCGCCGCGCTCCTAGCTGCCTTAGCTCGTACTCCGTCGACCGTCATCACGAACAGGTGGGGTTTCGTTCTCCTGTTCAGACGACGCGTACCTCGATTCCGGCCGCGCGCAACCGTTCGACCTCTTCCACGGGCGCTCCGGCGTCCGTGATGATCATGTGCACACGCTCCGCCGGCGTGATGCGGTAGAACGCGGTGTGCGGGAACTTGCTGTGGTCTGCGAGCAGAACCACGCGGCGAGCGCTGTTCATCATGGCGCGCACAACACGAGCCTCGTCCATGTTCGGGGTCGTGAGCCCGCTCTCCAAGCTGATGCCGTTCGTGCCGATGAACGCGAAATCGCACATCACACCATCCAACGAACGCTCCGCCACCTCGCCGATAAGACCAAAGGTACGAGGGCGGATCGTTCCTCCGGTGAGGAAGACATCCACACCATGAGGAAGGAAGGCGGTTGCGACGTTGACGGCGTTGGTGACCACTCGCAGACCTCCACGGCCCGCCAGCATCGCCGGCAGCCGACCGACGGTCGTGCCGGTCGCGAGCGCGACGATGGAATCGTCACCGACCAAGGATGCCGCCTCGGCGGCGATCGCTGCCTTCTCTTCGGCGAGCTGATCATCCTTCTCCACGAATGAGGGTTCGATGAGAAGTCCGGCGCTGAGAACGGCCCCACCATGGCTGCGCACGATGAGCCGCTCGATCTCAAGCTTCTCGAGGTCCTTGCGAACTGTGACCTCAGAGACACCGAGCTCCTCTGAGAGAGCCGACACCTCAACGCTTCGGTGCTCGCGGAGCAGATCCAGGATCAGCTCCCGCCGTTCGATCGCCAGATAGCGACGACGTTCCTCTTTGACCATCATCCGATCACACCCTCCCGGTCGCTAAGTACCCTGCATCGCACAACAGCACTTTCCCACGAACTGGTTCATCTGCGCGAAAAAGATCAAAGGCCTGATCTGCGTCGTTCAGCGGTACACGTGCTGCGACGAAGTCTTCGCACACCAACCGTCCACTTTCGAGCTCGCTTATGGTCTCGGTCCATTCCAGTCCAGGGAACGGGTCGCTGTATGACATCCAAGAGCCGACGATCTTCGCCTCTTTGCGATTGAGGAGCTCGAACACGCTTGGTTCGAAGGAGACCGCTCGGGTAGGCGTGCCGACGAAGGCGATCTGCCCCTTCTTCGCGACCAGTTGCAGAGTCTGGGCGAATATCTCCGCAACGCCGGACGATTCGATCACAAGATCGAAGCCGTGGCCCTCCGTGGCGTTCAGCCAGAGATCGCTCTCTTGATCGGGCCGCACGACCAGATGCGCGCCCAGTTGTGTTGCCGTCTGCAACCGTAAGTCGTCGACATCGAACGCGGTGATCTGCTCGGCACCGAGAATGCGCGCCCACTGAATCGCCATGACCCCGATGTTGCCCGCCCCTACGACCGCGACACGACCGCCACCGGCATATTCGGCCAGCGAGAAGGCGTGGCGCGCGACGGAGGACGGCTCGATCATCGCAGCCGACTCGAACGAAATGCTGTCCGCGATTGGCAGCACGTTGGTCTCCGGCACGACGACGTATTGCGCCCACGCACCATTGATGCGCGATCCGAGAAAGGAGTACTGCCCGCACTGGCTGAAGTGACCGCGTTCGCAGTGCTCGCAGTCCCGACACGGCAGCAGCGGCGCACCCGCCACGCGAGTGCCGACAGCTGTCGATACGCCGGCGCCGCGCTCGGCCACGATTCCCGAGAACTCGTGGCCGAGGACGAGTGGATAGAAGTGCGCGCCGCCTGCGAGCACGCGTGGCAGGTCGGATCCGCAGATTCCGCTGACCATGACGCGGACCAATACCTCGCCGGGCCCGGGAGCTGGTCGCGGAATCTGCTCGACGCGCAGGTCGTTCGGACCGTGCAGCACAGCTGCGGTCATCATCGGCTGGTTGGCATCGACGACCGTCATGCCGTTCCCTCGCGGTGCAGCTCCGGATGAGACAGATAGAACTCAGACCAACGCTCCAGCTCGTCGGTCGTGATCAGCGTGTCGGGATAGGAAGCAGCAATGAGCTCCATGTCCGAGATCGAGTTGACCACCCACGGACCCACGATGTGTCCGCGCTCAGAGATCATACGGGCGTACTCCGGTGTCAGCATTCGCACCGGCACGCCAAGCAACTCGCACCGCGTCTCGTCCATGAAGTCAAAGACATATGGCATAGCGCAGCTGCTGGTCAGCCCGAGCGGGATGTCATCGTCGAGGCGTCGCAGTCGCTGAATGGCGAAGTGATCGAAGCTGATGACGATGCAGTCATCGGCTACCCCCGTCGAGTGCAGCAACTCGAGGGTCTTCTCCTCAAGCCTGGGATACAGGTGGCCTGCCTGCTTGATCTCCACCATCGCGGTGATCCTGCCATGGACGAGGTTGAGCGCGTCCTCCAGCGTCGCCACACGCTCACCCTCGGCAAGCTCAAATGACTGCAGCTCGGCCAGCGTCAGATCAGCTACTGCACCTGCCCCCGGGCGACCGGCGATCCTGTCGACCGTGTAGTCGTGCATCAAGACGGGGATGCCATCGCGTGTCAGCTGCACGTCGAACTCGACGTGGCTGTAGTTCAAGTCCACCGCTGCCCTCAGCGCGGTGAGTGTGTTCTCGGGGTGCTTGCCCGAGTATCCGCGGTGGGCGATGCCTCTGATCTTCATTGCTCTTCCGTTCATCCGGGCCCGGGTGGGCGGGCTCACGCCCACCCGGGCCGCCTGCGTAGACTGCTCAGTCGGCCAGGATCGCCTGTGCGCGCTGACGGAACTCGGCCAGCGACCCCTCGATGTCGGCGTCGTCGTACATGATCGCCTGGATCGTGCTGAGGAACTCTGCGTCGACCTCAGCGAAGTGTGCACTGTTGTTGGTGTCGATCGAGTTCGCGAGCTGCTCGTACGCCACCTCACGCTGCGGCTCAGCCTCGAACAGCTCCTGGAACGCATCGGACTCCGCCATCGCAGGCGTGAAGGGAACATAGCCGGTGTCCATGATGAACTGAGCGCCACCCTCTGGGTCCGTCACCAGCCATTCGAGGAACATCCACGCGGCATCCTTCTTCTCAGACGCATCTAGCATGATGAGATTCGCGCCTCCGGTGGGTGCCGCTGCACGCTCACCCTCGGGGAGGAATGCTGTCTGGTAGTCGAAATCGGCACCCTCGATATAGCCGCCGATGCTGCCACTGGAGTTGATCACCATCGCGACTCGGTCGCTCAGGAACATCTGCGACACCACCGTTCCGGAATCGGTCGTCGGCGGGTAGTACAGCGCGTCGGTCTCCTGCATGCCCTTGATGAAGTCGAATGCCTCCACCCCCTCTTCATCGAAGCCGAGGTCAGTAGCGTCCTCGTTGAAGAAGCCACCACCCTGCTGAACGATGAGCGAGATCGGCCACCAGCTTTCATAGTTCATCGTGACGCCGTATCGGGAGACCTCTTCGCCCTCCTTCACCACAAGCGCGTTGGCGACCGTCTCGAGTTCCTCCCATGTCGTCGGGATCTCAAGCCCAGCCTCGTCGAGCGCCGTCTTGTTGACATGCAGCATCGGGCTCGAGCGGTTGAACGGGATGGCATTCAACGCGCCGTCGAAGGTGACGTTGCCCATCAGCCCCTCGACGAAATCGTCTTCCGACATGCCGGACGATTCGAGGTACGGATTGATATCGGCGAGCACCTTGGACTCCGCCAGAAGCGGCACGAACGCACGCTCGAGCATTGAGATGTCCGGCGCGGTTCCTGCGGGAATCGCCTGCTGCAGCTTGGTGAGCGCCTCACCGTAGCCGCCCTGGAATGTGGCGACGACATCGACATCGTCCTGCGACTCGTTGTACGTTTCGACGACGCGATCAAGGCTCTCACCGTTCGCGCCGCCCATCGAGTGCCAAAATTGGATCGTGACAGGGCCGTCCGACGACGACTCCCCGTCATTGCCGTCATTGCCGCCGCTGCTCGAGCAACCGACGAGCGAAACCAACGAGGCCACAGCCACGAGGCCAAGGCCTGTGCGTACCGCCTTCGAGATCTTCATGGATTTCCTAACTTTCGTGATGTGCGCAAGCGCGCGGAACAGGGATGTTTCAGGGAAAGGAATGGTTCAGGGGGGACGATCATTTGATCCCGGAGTATGCGAAGGCACGGATGATGTGCTTCGCCGCGAAGAAGTAGATGATCAGGATCGGCACGACGAGGATGACGTTTCCGGCCATAATCACGTTCCACTGGCTGATGCCCTCGGTCTGGCGCAGCATCGCGATACCGATCGGCAACGGCCGCACATCTGCCGAGTCGGTCATCACCAGAGGCCAGAAGTAGTCGTTCCAATGGGAGACGAAACTGAACAGCACGACGGTTGCCAACGCGGGGATCGACATCGGGACCATGATGCGGAGCATGATCCGCCATTCGCTGGCGTTGTCTAGACGCGCAGCCTCGATGATCTCCTTGGGCACCTGCATGAAGTACTGACGAAGCAGGAAGACGCCGAATGCGTTGGTCATCGCCGGCACGATCTGCGGTATCAGGGTCTGGATCAGGCCCCAGTCAGCCATCATCAGATATACCGGAATGAAGGTCACCTGGCCCGGGATCATGAACGCCAACAGGACCACGCCGAACAGGATCTTCTTGAACCGGAATTCGTACAGGGCGAAAGAATATGCCGCCGGGATCATGAGCGCCAACTGCAACACGATGATGCTGCCGGTGACCACAACCGAGTTTCGGAAGTACGTCAAGAAGGGGCCGGCGGTCATCGCATCGACATAGTTGCTGAACTGCGGCACCTCGGGAATCAGCGTCAACGGGAACCGCATGGTCTCATCTGTCGTCTGCAGCGAAGTCGACAGCATCCAGAGGAAAGGTCCGATGAAACTCAACAGAAGAAGGACCTTGAGGATTACGGCGAGCACACGCCCGACAGCCGCCAGGACAGGCTTGCGCGGGGGGAGGATGACGTCGCGCTCAGGCTCCGCCGGTTGCGCGACGAGAACAGGTTCCTTGATGTCGATGCTCATTGGTAATGCACCTTCTTCGAGAGAACGCGGAAGTAGACCACGGTGAACACCGCCACGATGAGCATGAGAACGATGCCGGACGCCGAGGCATAGCCGATGTTGCTCGTGCGGTTTTGGAAGATGTAGTAGGCGAGCGTCGTCGTGGAGTTGTTCGGACCGCCTCCGGTCATGATGTTCACGGTGTCGAAGACCTTCAATGCGCCAATGGTTGAAATGATCAGCATGAAGAACAGCTGCGGAGACAGCATCGGCAGCGTGATGCGGAAGAAGACGCGGAAGACACCGGCGTTGTCGAGCGCGGCCGCTTCGTAGATCGAAGCGGGGATGGAATGCAACGCGGCGAGCACGATGAGCGTGAAGTACCCGGTGCTGTGCCAGACAGAGACGATGATGATCGAGAGCATCGAGGTTTCCGAACTCTGAAGCCACATCGAGGTCGGCAACCCGAGCGACTTGAGCACGGTGTTGATCAGCCCGAAGCTCGGCTCCATCATCAGCAGCCAGACCAGGGAGATCGACACGATCGAGATGATGTGGGGAGTAAAGATACCCGCCTGCACGAAGGAGTTGAACGCCCCGTGCTTCTTCAGGAACAGTGCACAGATGATCGCGAAGGCCAGAGTCAGCGTGACTGTGCCCAGGGTGTAAATCAGGGTGTTACCCAACGCGACATAGAAATCGCCGCGCGAGAATATCTCCAGGTAATTATCGAACCCGATGAACTCATTCATCGCCGGGTTGAGCAGGTTGTAGTCCTGCACGCTGAGAAGGCCCAGGTAGATGATGGGGTACAAGACGAACAAGCCGACTCCGACGAGCACCGGCGCGACCATGAGATATGGCCGCAGGCGGGAGCCCACTGTCCTCGAACTCGTGATCCGCTTCGGCGCTCTCCGGTTCGCCTGCTCCCGGTGCGCGGTTTTTTCCGTCACCACGTTCTCAGGCATGGATGCTCGCCGCATTGGATTCGATCCGGATGCCGTCCGTGCCGAACCGCACCAGGTTCGCGGCGGCCACTGCGAGGTTCACCTCTCGGTCGACGTCAAGACTCGAATCAGTCGACTTGACCATGAAGACTTGGTTCTGCGTGCGCACCTGGTAGACCGTCTCTGAACCGAGCATCTCGCGTGTCACGATGGTGCCTCGCGTCGAGAATTCCTCAGTCGCGGGGCCGTAGGAGAGCAGGGCATCCTCGGGCCGGAATCCGATGCGGATGCCGTCGACATCGGCGTCGGCGACGTTCATCGGCGGGATCCCCATGAACTGCGCGGTGAAGACATTCGCCGGATGCCGGTACATCTCCTCTGGTGCGGCCTGCTGTTGCACCGCCCCCGCGTCCATCAACACGATCGTGTCTGCCATGGACATGGCCTCACCCTGATCGTGCGTGACGTAGACAAACGTGGTGCCGAGAAGTTTGTGCAGCTCGATGAGCTCCACGCGCATCTGGAATCGGAGCTTGGCATCCAGGTTCGACAGCGGCTCGTCCATGAGGAAGACACCAGGCTTTTTGACCATCGCGCGGGCGAGCGCTACCCGCTGCCGCTGACCGCCGGAAAGTGTGCTCGGGCTGCGTTCGAGGTAGTCCGCGAGGCCGACGGTCTCGCTGATGCTTTCAACAAGCTCGCGGCGTTCAGCGCGTCCGACTTTGTTGTTCTTCAAGCCGAATTCAATGTTGCCGCGAACGGTCATGGTCGGATAGATCGCGTAGTTCTGGAAGACCATCGCGATGTCCCGCTCACCTGGGCGAGTGTGCGTCGCGTCCCGCCCGTCGATCAGAAGCTGTCCCGAGGTCTGAGTCTCGAGTCCTGCGATCATCCGCAGAAGCGTGGTCTTGCCGCACCCGGACGGACCTACGAGAACCGTGAACGAGCCATCTTCGATTTTGAGATTCAGGTCATCGATGACCGTGTTGTCACCGAAACTCTTCGTAATCCTTCGAAACTCAATCGATCCCACGCGGCGTCCTCCACCCAGATTGCTGACCTGTACCTCTCTAGAGATACCTGTCCATCCGGCCGAAAGATGCTTCGTTTGAGTGAGATTGGCTGAGACGTCATCTTGCGTTTACTTATGAAGTTGCATCTTCATGTTGCGTTTAGTTTCGAAGCTACGAATTCAACGCCATTGACACCCAAGAACGAAACATTGCGAAACTCAGGCGGGCGCCGCCGTCGTCGTGCCCGCGCGGAAACGGCATGTGAAGTGCAACGATGACGAGGGTTCGTCACGGAGCATCCGCGCGACCTGCTCCCCGGCGGCGCGCCCCTTCTCGACGGCAGGCTGCACCATCGTGGTGAGAACGTGCTCACCGATGCCGTCGACACGGATGCCGTCGAAGCCGGCCACACTGAGATCTTCTGGCACGCGCAGCCCCAACTCCTCCGCTGCGCGAATCACGCCCGCCGCAAGCAGGTCACTCTGCGCGAGTACGGCCGACGGCCTGCTGGTGGGATCGGCGAGCAACGCACGCCCGGCGATCACACCCTCGTCGATCGAACTGCCGCCGGCCGAAATCGCCTGCACATCGGGGAAGACTCCCCGTACGCCAGCGAAACGATCACGCGTGACGTCGACTGTTGCCCGCTTCCATTGATCCGGGCTGATCGGCCCGCGCACGCGATCGCTGTCGAGGGCCAGAGTCACGGTGGCGACGCGTTCATGTCCGAGGCTCTGCACGTACCGCGCGATCTCAGCGGCCGCCTCACCATTGTCCAGAGTGATGCGCGGGACGCCCTCCCCCGCGTCCCCTTCGATCACGACGACCGGCAGTCCGCGACTTCGCACGAGCTCCAGCGACTCGCGAGTTCGTCCGGAGCATCCGATCAGCACGACAGCGTCCACCGGCGCCGTCGTCAGCGCTGAGGCCTCGTCATCTTCCGGATCATCTCGCAGCAGCAGCACACCGGCCCCGAGCGAGGCAAGCCCATCCGTGAGCCCATCCATCATCGCAATGGTGACCGGATCAAGGAAGGCGGCGCGTAGTTGACCCTCAAGCACCACCGCAACAATGCCGCTGCGGCCCCTGCGCAGGGACGCAGCCCTCGGGTCAGGACCGGCGTAACCCAGCTTCGTGGCCGCGACGAGGACCCGTTCGCGCGTCGCATCCGAGACTTTCGTCTTGCCACTGAACACAACGGATGCCGTCGATGTCGACACTCCCGCCTCGCGGGCGACATCGGCGATGGTCGCACGTCGTGGTGCAGAGTCAGCGGTCATATCCCGAGGATAACCCGAATTCGTTGGCGTAGATCGAATCGATTCGATACGCTCTGTGCATGGACTTTGCCCTCACCCGCTCGCAGTACGTTCGCTGGCGCAACGCGATCTTCGCGATCTTCCTCGCCAGCGGCGTCTCGATTGCCACGTGGGCCTCACGCGTACCCGACATCAAGCTCACACTCGAGATCGATAACGCACAGATCGGCTTGCTGCTGCTGGGCATGGGTATCGCCTCGATTCTCGGCATCTCGACGAGCCCCGCCGTCATGGCGCGCACCGGCGCGCGACGAGGGATGCTCGCCCTGATGATCACGCTCTCGATCGGCATCGCCCTGATCGGTGTGGGCACGACCGTGCTCGCGTCGTTCCCCGTCGTCATCATCGGTCTCGCTCTGTTCGGTTTCGGCAACGGATGCCTGGACGTCATGATGAACGTCGAGGCCACCGCAATCGAGCAGGAGGCGGGCAAGACGATCCTGCCGCTGTTCCATGCGTTCTTCAGCTTCGGCACAGTCATCGGCGCGGGCGCGGGGTGGGCTGCGACGAACTGGCACATCAGCGTCGCCACACACGCACTCATCGCCGCCGCGATCATCTTCGTCGGTGCGTTCGTCTGCATCGCGAACGTGCCGAACCGCGAGGCCACACTCGATCCGGCAGAGCCCGGCGAGAAGCCGCACTGGCGTGAGCGAATGCACGTCGCACTGTCGGCCTGGCGCGAGCCTCGCACCTACGCGCTCGGGGTCGTCATGCTCGGCATGGCGTTCGCCGAGGGTGGAGCGAATGACTGGCTCGCGCTCGGTGTCTCTGAAGACCATGGTGGCGGAACGGCCATGGGCGCCGCCGCACTCACCGTCTTCTCGGTGTGCATGACTGCGGTACGGATCTTCGGCGGCCCACTGGTTGACACGTTCGGCCGTGTGCTCGTGCTGCGCATCCTCGCTGTCGCCGCAGCGGGAGGCATTCTGCTGTTCATCCTCGCGCCGTCGCTCCCCCTCGTGTTCGTGGGTGCGGCGCTCTGGGGCGTCGGCGCCTCACTCGGGTTCCCGCTCGGCATGTCAGCGGCAGCCGATGAACCGGAGAAGGCGGCCGCCCGCGTGAGCGCGGCCGCGACGATCGGCTACGTTGCATTCCTCGGCGGTCCGCCGATTCTGGGCCTGATCAGCGAACACATCGGGCTGCTGAACACGCTGTTCATTCTGGTCGCGCTGGTCGTGGCATCCGGTCTCTTCACGGGAGCCGCGAAACCGCTCAACGCAGATACGAAGGTGGGCCGCGGCACGAAGTGAACGTGGTCGGGGCGGGCGGCAGTCGGCCCCCTGCTCATGCCCGCTGCGCATCGAGCTGGGCATCGAGCTGGGCGGCGATCGCCCGCTCGGCACCACGCAGCGCGGCTAGACCCTTGAGCCGCCCGACCAGCGCGTAGCCGGGGTAGGTGGGACGCTCGAGGTCGTCCAGCAGAAAGTGCCCGTGATCCGGCCGCATCGGGATGATCGCGGCATGCTCTCCGGCATCCTTTCGCCGGCGCTCCTCGACGAGCAGCGCGCGGACGACGCCGATCATGTCGGTGCCGCCGTCGATGTGGTCGTCCTCGAAGAAGCTCTTTCCGTCGGCCTCGATGGTGACGTTGCGCAGGTGCGCAAATCGGATGCGGCCAGCGAAGCGCTCCGTCATCGCGACGACGTCATTCGTCGGCACCGAGCCGAATGAGCCGACGCACATCGTCAGTGCGTTCGACGGCGACGACACAGCGTCCAGCAGCGCCTGCACATCGTCGGCCGTCGATACGACCCGCGGCAGCCCGAACAGCGGCCGTGGCGGATCGTCCGGATGGATGGCGAGGCTGATGCCGGCGGCCTCCGCGGCCGGCATCAGCTCCCGCAGGAACGAGACCAAGTGCGAGCGGAGTCCGATCGCGTCGAGATCGGCGTAGGGCTCGAATCCGCTGCGCAGCGTGTCGAGTTCCCGCGCGTCCGAGGATCCCGGCAGTCCGATGAGGACCGTCTGTCGAACGGCTGCGCGCGCCTCGTCGTCGGCCTCGGCGAACCAGCGGTCCGCGCGCTCCAGATCCTCGGCATCGTAGGAGTCCTCCGCCCCGGGACGACGCAAGATGTGGCGGTCAAAGGCGGCGAACGCGGCGAAGTCGAATCGCATGGCGTAGCCGCCGTTGGGCAGCTTCCAACGCCGGTCCGTGCGCGCCCAGTCGATCACCGGCATGAAGTTGTAACAGACGGTGCGCAGCCCCGCCCGTCCCAGGTTCTCGAGAGTCAGCGCGTAGTTCTCGACGGCCTCGTCGCGCCGCGGGCCGCTCCATTTGATGTGCTCGTGCACCGGGATGGACTCGACCACGGACCAGGTCAGCCCCTCCGCCTCGATTTCCGCCTGCCGACGGCGGATCTCCTCCAACGGCCAGACCTCACCGACGTCGATGTGGTGCAGCGCCGTGACAATGCCGGTCGCATCCGCCTGCTTGATCTCCGACAGGCTCACGGGGTCGTTCGGCCCGAACCAGCGCCAGGTGTGCTCCATGCCCGCGCCTCAGTCGTTCGCAGGCGCGGAGCGGATGACGAGCACGTCCGTCGGCTGCAGCGTCACCGCATCCCCGACGGTGAACACACGGTCGGTCAGCAGGTCAGTTCCGCCGGCGTGCAGCGCTGCAGTGACGGGCTCGGCGCCGTGATGCAGCAGGAACTCGATCCGGGTTCCGTCAGGGGCGACCCGGACGGCGTGCTCGAGCCCCGCGATATCCGCGTACGGACCGACGAGATTATGCCGGGCGAGCGCCTGCCGGATGATCCCGGACAGGCCAGCCTGCTCGAGCTGCGTGCCCAGGTACCAGACGTGGCCACCCTCTTCAGTCTCGCGCCGGGTGACGGCTGGTTCACCCGCATAGAAGTCGTCACCGTAGCGGGCGACGACCTCGGAACCATCGGCGATCAGCACCTCGAACAGCATCCGCCCGACGGAGTCATCCGCACCCTCGAAGCGGATGCGGTTGCCCACCTCTGGCTCGGCGGCATCCGTCTCGGCTACGCGCACCCCGGCGAGGGATGCCAGCGGGCCTGGCCCATCCATGAGGAAGCGGCGATCATCCTCATCGACACGGCCAGACAGGTAACCGGTGATCACGGTTCCGCCGCGCTCGGCGACCTGCGTCAGCCGCTCGACCACATCGCCCTTGATCATGTGCAACAGCGGCGCTGCCACTACGTCGTATCCGGTCAGGTCAGCGGTCACCGGTACGATGTCGACCTGAGCTCCCGCCTCCCAGAAAGCCCGCCCCCACGCCTGCACGGTCGGCATGTAGCGCAGCAGACGGTTCGGCCCGTCGGCCATCTCGACGGCCCACCACGAGTCCCAGTCCACGACGATCGCGCAGCGTGCCGGCGTGCGCGCGCCGATCACGGCATCCCCGGTTCTGGCCAGTTCCGCACCGAGCCCGGCCACCTCGCGGAAAGTGCGGGTGTCGAGCCTGCCGGAGTGGTCCAGCACCGCACCGTGCATCATCTCGCAGGCGCCGCGCGATTGCCGCATCTGGAAGAACAGCACCGAATCCGAACCGTGCGCAACGGCCTGCCACGACCACAGCCGCATGATTCCTGGGCGGCGCACCGGGTTCACGTCTCGAGATGCCGTCACCGATGGCGTCTGCTCCATGAGCCAGAACGGCGCGCCGTCCTTCAGCCCGCGCATGAGGTCGTGGGCGAGCGCTGTGACCCAGGGCTCGTCGACGCTGCGCGGGTAGTTGTCCCAGGAGACGAAATCGAGGTGCGCCGCCCAGCGATGGTAGTCGAGCGGCTCGTAGAAGCCCATGAAGTTCGTCGTCGCCGGCAGGTCGGAGTGCGCGCGGATCGCCGCCTTCTCCTCGTTGTATTGGCGAATCGCGTTGTCGGTGGAGAAGCGGTGGTAGTCCAGCGTGATGCCTTGGAACGCCGTGTAGCCGGGCCCGCGCCAGTGCTCGGTCAGGGCGCTCGGCGGCTCGATCTCGTCCCAGCCGGTGAACCGGTGCGACCAGAACGTCGTGTTCCAGGCCGTGTTCAGCGCCTCGAGGGTCTCGTATCGATGCTGCAACCACAGGCGGAACTCCGCAGCGCACCGCTCGCAGTAGCAGCGGCCGCCGTACTCGTTGCCGATGTGCCAGGCGACAACGGCGGGGTGCGATGCGTAGCGCTCGGCGATCCGGCCCGCGATCTGCGCGGCCAGGCGCCGGTAGTCCGGCGAGCTCCAGCACGCGTTGTGTCGCTGGCCGTAGCCGTGCCGACGCCCCTCGTGGTCGGTGCGCGTGACATCGGGGTACTTGCGCGCCATCCACGGTGAGAGCGCACCGGTGCCGGTGCCGAGGCAGACCTTGCGCCCCTCATCGGCCGCACGCTGCACGATGTCATCGAGCTCGGAGAAATCGAAGGTGTCCTCATCGGGCTGGGTCAGCGACCAGATGAAGACGCCGACCGTGACCAGGGTGATGCCTGCTGCTTCGAACGCCTCGTAGTCGGCGTCCCACACCTCCCGATCCCACTGCTCCGGGTTGTAGTCGCCACCGTAGGCGACGTGGTCCAGGCGCGGCAGGCGCGCGGGGGCCGATTCAGGCATTTCAGGTGAACCTCTCGGTGACGGTGGTGATCAGCGGACGGGAAAGCAGGGCGAGCATCATTGCGAAGGCCCAGAAGAACAGCAGGAGCGCCATCTCGGATGCCGCCAGCACCACGGCGCCGGCGACGATCAGCAGGGAAATGATGCCCAACGAGAAGCGCCACTGCGGCAGTATCATCGCCAGCGCGATGCGCGCGGCATCCCGCGTGCGGAAGTGGAATCCGGCGGTGAGCGGCAGCATGTGCCCGCTCCACACGAGCAGGAGTACGGCGATGACGACGAGCACAGGACGGATCAGATCGCCTCCGGCGACAGCATTCAGGTGCACGAGGTTGAAGGTAAGTAGCGCAAGGACGGCGAACGCCGGCGCTGCCCAGACCAGCGTGGGCACGAGGTCGCGCCGATACGCCAGGACGTAGGCGCGCGCAGGCGATAGATCGGGCGCCGCACGCCAGGCCCGCACGGCAGCGATGGCGGCCACTAGCGCCGGGGCGACCGGAATCAGGGCGAGCATGAAGAGTGGGATGTTGGAGGCGTCCTTGCCCAGAAGCAGGAGCACGGCGATCGTCGGCAGGATGGCGACCAGCAGCAGCCCCTCCAGCACGAGCGTCCGATAGATGGCCGCCGCGCCGCGCGACAGCGGACCGCGGCCGACCTCGTCCGCATAGTTGCGACGTGCGGCCGGCTCGCTCACTGTGCACCTCCATCGGCGCCGAGGAGGCGCTGCTCGTCGAACCACTCCGGCACCTCATCGGCGGAACCGGTGACTTCGACGAGAGCGATGCCGTGCCGGCCGAGAGCGACGTCGAGTTCCCAGCGGCCCTCGCTGGGCTGCACCCGGTGGATGCGCACGGCGGGAGAGGACGCGTCATGCAGGTCGGCGATCGCTCTGGAATCCGGAGCGAGTGGGCTGCCCATCGCCTGCCAGGCGGCGCGTACGTTGCCGCGCTCGGCATCCACATGCCGCTCCACGACATGAGCGGGGCCGGATGCCGGAAGCGAAAGCCGCACGCGGTGGCCGGTGCTGGCGACCGCGGAGCCATCGAGCGACTGCCAGAGGAGGGCTGCGATCCGCCCGTCCGCATGCCGGGTGATGAGGTGGTCGTCGCCCTGGGCGAGGATCGTGTCGCCCATGCGCGCCATGAACGCGTAGAGATGGAAAGCGGGCTTGCGCAGCTGCCGGTGGCCGAGCAGGCCGAACCCGCCATGCAACGGCGCGGTGGGGATGCCGACCTCTTCGAACACATCGCACAGCGTCCAGTACGAGAAGGAGGCCACGTGCTCTCCTCCGCGCGCGAGCACGGGAGCGAGGTAGGCCGCCTGGTAGGCGGTGTCATGGATCGGGTTGTCCGGCCGGTAAGAGGAGGAGAACTCTGTGATGTGCACGGGGAGACCGGCCAGCGAGGTCCCGGCGAGCAGATGCTGCGGAGAAGCGAACTGCTCGAGCAGATGCTGCGGCGGGCGAAGTGTCTGGTGCACACCGAACGGCACGTGCTGGGCAGGCCCCGTCGTGTAGGCGTGCTTGGAGATGAAGTCGCAGGGGACGTCGTTGTGCGCCACGAACTCGGCGAAGTTCGGCAGCCATTCATCCGAGCCGGGAGAGATCGCCGGCCCGCCGACCTGCAGAGCAGCATCGATCTCTTTGACGGCCCGCGCGGTGGTCGCGTACAGGCGGTGGTAGGCGGCCTCGTCGGCGTCCTTCCAGAAGACGGGGAGGTTCGGCTCGTTCCACACCTCGATCGGCCAGGTGCGCACCTGCTCGATCCCATACCGGTCGATCAGATGCCGCAGCACGGCCTGTACGAGCTCGGCCCATTCTGCCTGATCACGGGGCGGAGTGATGTTGCCCTGCCACCAGAACACAGTGTCTGGGCCAGAAGCGAGCGCCTCCGGCATGAACCCCAGTTCCAGGAACGGAGCGATCCCGGCATCCAACCAGGTATCGATCACGAGATCGAGATACGAGAAGCCATACCTGGTCGCCGTCCGGCCCTGATGCTCGTAGCGTCGCACCAGCCCCATGTCGTCATGCAGGATGCCGTGCGCCCTGGTCGCCGCGAAACCGATCTCGGCCTGCACGACCTCCAGACTGTCGCGGTAATCGGCATGCAGCACCTCGCGCGTGCGACCGGTCCCCACACAGGCGCGCCAAGCGGAGCCGAGCGAGGCGATTGGCTGGGACGGGACGCGGATCATGAGGATGTTCCTGATTCACTGATGCGGCGGTCGGCCGTGCACGTGGCACGACCGACCGCCAGGTGGATTACTTCGAAGCGCGCTTGAGCGCGGTGTTGAACGTATCGATCAGCTGGTCTGCGCCGAGGCTCTGCATCTGGCTGACGTAACTGTCCCAGTCGGCGTCGATCGACTTCTGGCCGGTGATGAATGCGGCGGTTGCGGTGGCAACGGCGTCCTTCAGTTGGGTGTCCAAGAGTGTGATCTGCTCGAGCTCGATGTCATTGAGCTGAGCTGCAGGTGTGACCGGAAGCACGGTCTTCGCGTCGAGCTGGGCCGCGGTCCAGTCGGCGATCTCGTCGGTCATCATCGACTGCGTGAGTTCGGCCGACGAGCCGTTGGCGAACATGAATACGCCGTTGCTGTAGCCGAAGTCAGCGTTCAGCTGCTTCTCCGCATCGGGGTTCAGCGCGCTCCAGCCGACGTTGCTCTCCAGGGTGCGGACACCATCGGCATCCTTCGTGTAAGTCTCACCCTCGACGCCCCACTGTGCGAACTCGATGCCCTCGTCGGAGAAGTACAGCCAGTCGACGAACTGCAGCAGCGCCTTGAAGTACGGCTGATCGACCGCGTCGCTGCCGATCATGATGCCCGAGGTGAAGCGGCTACCGGTCAGGTTGCTGCCCGCAGGTCCGCCAGGAACGTTGATCATGCGGATCGTGACGTCGCTCTTGCCGGCATCCGCGAGCTTGGAGCGGTAGTCCGCAAGCATCTGCGTGTTGCCGGAGATCGCAGACGATTCGCCAGAGATGAACTTCTGCACGGCCTGATCGTCGCTCTGGGTGATGTCCGGGTCAAGTGCGCCGCTGGAGACGAGGCCGGCGGCGTAGGAGACGAGATCTTTGTATCCGTCGGTCGTGCCGGTGAACTCGAACTCGCCAGATTTCTGGTTGAAGTACGAGTTCGCGTAGCCCCATCCGGCGACGGTGTCGAAGCTCGGTGCCGCGGTCTGCAGGAATGCACCGAGCGTGCTCGAGTCGGTCCAGCGGTCCGACATGCCGTACGCGATCTCCGAGTTGGCTTCGGTGACCTTCACCAGGTCCTCGAGGTACTCATCCCACGTCGTCGGGTCTTCAGTGATACCGGCTTTGTCCCACATCGTCTCGTTGATGATGACGGAGTACTGCACGTCCGGAACTTCACGCAAGCCGGGAAGGATGTAGATCTTGCCATCCTCCTGGCGGTGGGTGTCCAGCTCTTCCTGCAGGCCCCAGTCCTTGATCTTCTGCTGGAAATTGGGCATGTAGTCGAAGTAGTCCGAGACGGGGACAACGGCTCCGCCGGAAACGTACTGGGTCTCCTGACCGGCGTAGGTGACGGAGATGATGTCGGTCGCCTCGCCGCTGCCGATCAGCAGAGCCTTCTTCGCATCGAAATCGGCCAGCGGGATGTCGGTGCGGTCGAAGGTGACGTTGTTGTTCTTCTCGATGTTCTGCAGAATCGACCAGTCCTCCTGCACCGGGTAGTTCGGGTGGTCGCGATACATCAGCGAGAACTCGACAGGTTCGGTGGCCTTGAATGTGTCTCCTGCTGCGAAGTTCTCCATCGCACCGGCGGAGTGCTCCGCGTCGATCGTGGCGTCATCGCCATTGGCGCTGGCATCCGAGCTGTCACCGGAGCATCCGCTCAGCGCGATAGCGCCGATGGCGATGCCCGCGACAGCCGCAAGCCGGAATCGAGTTGTCTTCATGGTGCTTTCTCTTCTCTGTGATTGGTTCCTCGTGATGGACATCGTCGTTCGACATACGAGGTGGGGGGGGAGGTGGCGATCAGCCCTTGACGGAGCCGAGCATCACGCCGGATACGAAGTAGCGCTGGATGAACGGATAGAGGCAGATGATGGGCAGCACGGTCAGCAGCATGGTGACCGACTGAATGTTGGACGCGATCTGCACGGCGTCACCGGCACCGCCGGAGATCTCCTGCGACCCGGTCGCAGCGGCGATCAGGTTGCGCAGGTAGACGGTCACCGGGAACAACCGCTTGTCATCGAGGTAGAGGAACGCACTGAACCACGAGTTCCACTGTGAAACCGCGTAGAACAGGGTCATAGTCGCCAGCACGGCCTTCGACAGCGGCAGCACGATTCGGAAGAAGACGCCGTACGTCGACAGTCCGTCGATCGCTGCTGCCTCTTCCAGCTCGGCGGGGAAATTCTCGAAGAACGACTTCATCACCAACAGGTTGAAGACGCTCAGCGCGCCAGGGATGACGATCGCCCAGATCGAGTTGCGCCAGCCGAGGAAGCTCGCCACCAGGATGTAGTTCGGGATGAGCCCGCCGCCGAAGAACATCGTGAACACGGCGATGCCGACGAAAAAGGTGCGTCCCTTCAGGTGCGGACGGCTGATCGCGTAGGCATACGTCGTCGTGATCGCCATCGCGATGATCGTTCCGACGACGGTGTAGAGCACGGTGTTGCCGTAGTTTGTCCAGAACATCGAGTCGCTGAGCACTACTCCGAACGTGGCGACGTTGAACCCCACCGGGATGATGTTTACCTGGCCCGCCGAGATCGCACCCTCCGAGGAAAACGCCTTCGCAATGAGGTTGACGAACGGGTACAACGTCACCACGCACACCAGGATCAGCACGATGGCGTTCGCCCCACGGAAGACCCGGAATCCAACGGACTCCTTGATGACACCGCCTTCCTTGCGGACGTGAGCGAGATCGGGCTTGGGAGGAAGGATTTCGGTCACCACAGCGAGGTACCCACCAATCGACGGGAGATGAAGTTCGCGCCCAGCACCAGCACGAGGCCGATGAGTGCTTCGAAGAGGCCGATGGCGGCCGCGTAGGAGAACTGGGCAGATTGGATGCCGACGCGGTACAGGTAGGTCGAGATGACGTCGGCAGTGGAGTAGATCAGGGGATTCTGCAGCAGCAGCACCTTCTCGAAGCCGACCGCCATGAACGAGCCGATGTTCAGGATGAGCAACACCATCATCGTGGGGCGGATGCCGGGGAGCGTGATGTGCCAGGTCTGCTGCCAGCGGTTGGCGCCGTCGATACGTGCGGCCTCGTACAGCTGGTCATCGACCGTAGTGAGGGCGGCGAGGTAGAGGATCGTGCCCCAGCCGACGGTCTGCCACACCTCGGACGAGACATAGACAGTACGGAACCATTCCGGCTTCTGCATGAACGCGACCGCATCGCCGCCGAAGGCCTCGACGACCTGGTTGATCGTTCCGGTGAGTGAGGTCAGCTGCAGCACAAGGCCTGCCACGATCACGATCGACATGAAGTGCGGCAGGTACGAGATCGTCTGCACGATCCGCTTGAACCGGCTCGAACGCAGCTCGTTCAGCAGTAGTGCGAGCACGATCGGCAGAGGGAAGCAGATCAGCAGGGTGAGCCCGCCGAGGATGACGGTGTTCCAGAACACCGTCCAGAACTGCTGATTGTGGATGAAGGTCTCGAAGTAGTAGAAACCGACCCACTCGTCGCCGAGGATCGATCCACCGGGACGGAACCGGCGGAAGGCGATGATGTTTCCGATCATCGGCACGTACCGGAAGATCAGCAGGAAGATCACCGGTATGACGAGGAACGTGTACAACCGCCAGTCGCGGGTGAGCGCCCGGCGCCAGGTCAGCTTGCCGCCGTCCGCCTTGATCCGGCGCCGCCGCTCCTTGGGGTTCTTCGGCGTGATGAGGGTTCTGGTCTCGCTCATCCGCGGGTCCCTTCGCCCACCAACACCTCGGCACTGCTGAGCAGCGCCCTGGTGTCGTCGATGCGGCGCGTATCACCGACGATCGTCAGCGCAACGGCGTGGTGCACATCAGCACTGGAGCGTCCGATGCGCAGCTCGACAGCGCCTGGTTCGACGATCCGATCGCCGGAAAGCCCGGTGAAGGAGGTGAGATCGGCGTGCGCGGTGAAGGTCACGGTGCAGCTCTCACCCGGCTCCAGCTCGACGCGCCGGAAGCCGATCAGGCGCATGTCAGGTCGGGTCACCTGAGCGACAGAGTCATGCAGGTAGAGCTGTACGACATCGGCGATGGCCCGATCTGAATCGTTGGAGAGCTCGACCGTGACGGTGGTCTCGCCATCCACGGCCCATTCGGCACCGGAGGCCGCAACAGCACCCCAGGTGAGCTCGCCGTAGGAGAGACCATGCCCGAACGCGAACAGCGGCGTCGGGTCGATATCCGATGGAGCGTCAGCGAGTCCGAGCGGCGGGGCCAGATACGTCGACGGCTGCGAGCCCGGCAGGCGGGGGATGCCGACGGGCAGGTGTCCGGATGGGTTGACGACCCCGGTCAGAACCTCGGCGATGGCCTGACCGCCGCGCTGGCCGGGGAAGAACGCCTGCACCATCGCGCCCGCCCGTCCCGTGAACTCTCCGAGCGCGTACGGGCGACCGGACAGCACGAGCACAACGACCGGTGTGCCCGATTCCAGCACAGCCTCGACGAGGGCGTGCTGTTCGCCAGGCAGTCGCAGATCGGCTGCGTCGCAACCCTCGCCCGAGGTGCCACGACCGAACAGGCCAGCGCGATCTCCGACGACGACGATGGCGATGTCGGCCGAGCGGGCGGCGGCCACGGCATCCGCGAATCCTTCACGACCAGGCTCCATCACGTCGCATCCGCGAGCGTGTGCGATCTCGCCGGCGTGAGCAGCCTCGAGCGCCTCGCGCACACTGGGGATCTCGATGCCGACCTCGACGTCGGGGTGGCGCACGCCGACGTGCAGCGGGAAGGAATAACATCCGAGCATCGCGAAGGCGTCCTCGGCGAGCGGACCGATGACGGCGACGCGGGATGCTGGCGACAGGGGCAGGATGCCGGCGCTGTTCTCGAGCAGCACGATGCTCTCCTGTGCCAGCTTCAGCGCGGTCTCCTGCTGAGCAGGCGTGTCGAAGTCGGGCGTCTCGTCGATCTCGGGAGCCCAGTCGGGGTCGAGCAGCCCGAGCTGCGCCTTCTGCGTCAGGACGCGGATCGCGGCCCGGTCGACGAGCGCTTCGTCGACGAGACCGGTGCGCACGGCATCCACCAGTGGTTCGCCGTAGGCGGCAACGGATGGCAGCTCGACATCGATGCCCGCGGCGAGCGCGAGCGCGGCCGCCTCACCGTCGGTGGCTGCGACCCGGTGCATGGTGCGCAGGAACGCGATGGAGAAGTAGTCGGCAACGACGATGCCGCCGAAGCCCCACTTCTCGCGAAGCAGTCCGGTTAGCAGCGACGCATCGGCGGCGGCTGGCACTCCGTCGACTTCGGCGTAGGAGTTCATCACCGAGCGTGCACCGCCCTCGCGTAGCGCAGTGAGGAAGGGCGGGTGGAAGACATCAGCCATCTCGCGAGGGCCGGCCGAGACCGGTGCGTGGTTGCGGGCGGCACGCGAGGCGGAGTAGCCGGCGAAGTGCTTGAGAGTCGCGACCACGCCGGTCGACTCGACACCGCGCACGTAGGCGGAGCCGATCGCGCCGATGACGTAGGGGTCTTCGCCGATCGTCTCCTCCACACGTCCCCAGCGATAGTCGCGGACGACATCGAGCACGGGGGCGAGGCCCTGATGAACGCCGACTGACCGCATCGATTCGCCGATCTGCGTGGCCATCTCCTCGACCAGGTCGGGGTCAAACGCGGCACCCCAGGACAGCGGTACCGGATAAGCGGTTGCGCGCCAGGCGGCAAAGCCGGCCAGGCACTCTTCGTGCACCTGTGCCGGGATGCCGAATCGGCCAGCCGCCATGATCTGCCGTTGCGCGCGGGCCAACGACTGCGCTCCGAGTTCAGGATCCACCGGGTCAGAGCCAAACGGCCGCACCAGCTGGCCGAGGCCGTTGGCGATGATGTCTGTGAAGGAGAGCCCCGCATCGACCATCTCGCTCTGGAACGGGGCGACGTCTCCGCCGGAGGCATCCGCACCGACCCAGAGGCCGACGAGTTGACTCGTCTTCTCCTCGAGGGTCATTTGCGCCACCAGTGCGCGGGCCCTGTCGGTCGCGGGCAGGGTGACGTCGTGCCATGCACCGTCCACGCGGGTGGTGGAAGACGAGTCGAGCATGAATCTCACTTCTTCGGGAGGTCGAAAGTTTCGGTACTTAGTGCGAAACAATTACATCGGTTGACACTATGGAAACACGGCGCTGTCGTCAATCCCTTTCGTAAAGTTGGTGAAAGACGTGACAATCACCACACGACTTGGATACGCTTTACCGATAGTTTCGAGGGGTGCACAATGGCGAATGGCCGTCCGACGATCGCCGAGATCGCCGCCGAGGTGGGCGTGTCCGCGCCCACCGTCTCTAAAGTCCTCAACGGACGCACCGATGTTGCAGACGCCACCCGCGCGCGCATCGAGGCTGCACTTTCCGCCCACGAGTACCGCAAGCCGGTTGCGACAGCGCGCGGCAACGGACGACCCCGCACGTCGGCACGACTGCTCGATCTTGTCTTCCACGAGGCTGACAATCTCTGGGCGCAGGAGATCATCGCCGGCGTCGAGCGCATCTCCGGCCCCGCCAGGGTCGGCGTCGTCCTCTCCGAGCTCGGCGGATCGCACCGTCCGACCCAGCAGTGGCTCGACGATGTGATGGCCCGCCGCCCGCTGGGTGTGCTGCTCGCCCTCTCCGATCTGGATGAGGCTCAGCGCCACCAGCTCAGTGCGCGCTCCATCCCCTTCGTCGTGCTCGACACCCAGGGCAAGCCGCCCACGGATGTCCCCACGGTCGGGTCGAACAACTGGAACGGCGGCCTCATCGCGACCCAGCATCTACTCGAACTCGGCCACACGCGCATCGCCGTGATCATGGGCCCCTCGGATGTGTTGTGCTCCCGCGCCCGCGTCGACGGATACCGCAGCGCGCACGATCAGGCCGAGGTCACGTGGGATCCGGCACTGGTGCGTTGGGGCGAGTTCGAGGCGGTGAACGGTTACCAGCACGGTCTCGATCTACTCTCACGCCCGGATCGTCCGACCGCGATCTTCGCGGGGTCCGACGAGATCTCACTCGGCGTAACCCGCGCGGCACGCGAGTGCGGCCTTCGCATCCCCGACGACCTCTCCCTGGTCGGCTACGACAATTTGCCCATCACCGCATGGCTGAATCCTGCACTGACGACCGTCAACCAGCCACTGCGGGAGATGGGCGGCCTCGCCGCACAGATGCTGCTCACCCTCGCCGACGGCCGCGCCCCGTCGTCGACCCGGGTGGATCTGATGACAGAACTCGTCGTGCGCGAATCCACAGCTGCCCCCGCGTCTCTCTGATCCCCACCACACCCGAACCCGGAGCAACGATGCCCCTGCCCACCGCGTCCCCTGAGCAGCACGGCCTGCGCTCGGCCGACCTGCTGCACCTGATCGACTCACTAGAGAACGCCGGGCTGGATCCACACGCGCTCACCGTCATCCGGGGCGGTCACGTGCTGTTCCGCGGAGCGTGGCAGCCATGGGCGATGCATCAGCCTGCCCTGGTCTACTCCGTCTCGAAGACCTTCACCGCCCTCGCGATCGGATTCCTCGAAGCGGAGGGGCTCGTCGATGTCTCCGCCCCCGTCGACCGGTATCTCGATACACCGAATCCGCATGGCATCACAGTGCGCCACCTCCTTACGATGAATACCGGGCACAGCCGCGAGCAGACGCTGGAGCTTTCGTTCGATATCGAGGCGGTGCTGACGATTCCGGCCGCACATGCGCCCGGCGCATCCTTCGCTTACAACTCCCCCGCCACCTACGCACTCTCCGCCATCGTGACGACGGTGAGCGGTCTGTCGTTGACCGAGTACCTGACGCCGCGGCTGTTCGAGCCGCTGGGAATCACACCCCGCTGGTGGATGAAGCTGGACGACCTGGAGCAGGGCTTCTCCGGGTTGCACCTGAACGTCGACGACCTCAGTCGAATCGGAATCGCCCTCGCCGATGAAGGACGCTTCGGTGGACGCCAGGTGATTCCGGAGGCGTTCATCGCGGATGCCACGCACCCGTGGTCGGATACGACCGATGAAGGCGGCGGCGACTGGGCGCTCGGCTACGGCTATCAGCTGTGGCGCAGCCGGTACGGCTTCCGCCTCGACGGGGCCTTCGGCCAGTTCGTGCTCGTGGTCCCCGAGCGCAACATCGTCATCGCTTACCAGGGCGCGACGACGGACACCGGCGCCGTCCTTGACGCATTCTGGCGACTGGTGGACGTCATCGACAACACGGCGGTCGCCGATGATGCTTCCGCGACGGCTGCGCTCGCGACGCGTGCCGCCAGGCTTGATTCCTGGGATGCGCGGGCCACTCTTTCCGTCACCACTCCCGTGGAGGATCCGACAGGGTGGGCTCTCGTCGATACCGAGTCCGGCCAGTGGGAGCTGATGACGCCCTACGGCGTCATCACAGTGCGCGCCGACGGCTGGCAGCGCACAGTGGTAGGCGACGGCGACGAGCTGCTTGTCCTTGTCACACGTGGTGAGCAGCGCGCAGACGGCAGCGTTCTCGTTCACGTCGTCGTGCCAACCTCACCGCACCGGCTCATCGTCACCCGCGGCGGCGATGGCCTCCATATCGGCTGGCACATCGCACCGCTGTGGCGCGCGTCCTTGACCACCCTCCTCGTGCCGCCGCTGGTCGCCGAATCTCGCTGACCCTCGCTGACCCTGATCGGAATCATGTCTTCCCCCGACCTGACGCCCCATCCCGCCTGGCTACCCGACGCGGCGTTCGCTGCACTACTCACCCGCACAGTCGCTGTGCTCGGCGAAGGCCCGTGTCTTGACACGGTGCGCGCCGAGCTCGCCGGAGCCCCTTCGGAAAGCGTCGCTGACGCGCAGCTCGTCGTTGCACGAGCGGATGCCGCAGCTATCGCCGGGCTCAACGATCTCCCCGATGCCCCGATCGACGGCCACGTCACCGTCCGTACGGCAGACCGCGTCCTGATCATCGGACGAACGGATGCCGACGCGCTCCGCGGCTTCTACGCGCTGGTGCGCGATGAGGCGACGGCCAGGCTGACCGGCGAGCCTCTCCCCCACGGCACACGCATCTCCGTTGCAGCTGAGCCACTTCGCATGCTCGATCACTGGGACAACATCGACGTGCACCCCTGGATGGGACAGGTCGAGCGCGGCTACGCAGGCGGCTCGATCTTCTACGATGCGGGCAACATCCGCAGCGATCTGGGGCGTGTGCGCGCATACGCGCGACTGATCGCCAACTGCGGCATCAATGCCGTCGCGATCAACAACGTCAACGTGCACGCCCGGGAAGCACGGCTGCTCACCGACGATCTGCACGAGGTCGTCCGCATCGCCGAAATGTTCCGCGCCTACGGCATCCGCACCTTCCTGTCGGTCTCGTTCGGCTCACCGATGATGCTCGGCGGGCTCTCGACGAACGATCCGCTCGAGGGCACCGTGGCCGATTGGTGGTCCGCGACGACAGCGGACGTCTACGCGGCGATCTCCGATTTCGGTGGCTTCCTCGTGAAGGCCGACTCCGAGGGTCAGCCCGGACCCTTCGCCTACGGGCGCACCCACGCCGACGGCGCGAACATGATCGCCCAGGCGCTTCGCCCGCACGGCGGCACCGTGCTGTGGCGCGCGTTCGTCTACAACCACAGCCAGGACTGGCAAGATCGTTCGACTGATCGCGCCCGCGCGGCCCACGACCACTTCGCACCACTCGACGGATCGTTCGCCGAGAACGTCATCCTGCAGATCAAGCATGGACCGTTGGACTTCCAGGTGCGCGAACCGCTGTCACCTGTGCTGGCCGCGATGCCGAACACGCGATTGGCGCTGGAGTTGCAGGTGACGCAGGAGTACACCGGTCATCAGAAGCATGTCTGCTATCTGGCCCCCGCATGGAGCGAGTACCTGCGGTTCCGGATGGACGGAGAGCGCAGCGTCGCCGACATCGTCGCCGGCTCCGATGGCGCACGCGGCGGCATCACCGCGGTATCGAACATCGGCGCCGACATGTTCTGGACGGGGCATCCTCTCGCCCAGGCGAACCTGTACGCCTTCGGACGCCTCAGCTGGGACCCGATGGCAGAGCCGATCGCGCTTCTCGACGAATGGATCGCGCTCACGTTCGCCGCGGCATCAGAGGCACAGCTGCCACGGATCCGCAGCGCGCTGCACGCGATGATGGACGAGTCCTGGCTCCGCTACGAGGCCTACACCGCACCACTCGGGGTCGGATTCATGGTCAGCGCGCAGAATCATTACGGACCGGGCATAGACGACTACGAGTATTCCAAGTGGGGCACATACCACTTTGCCGACCGCGACGGCGTGGGTGTGGATCGCTCGGTAGCTACAGGAACCGGCTATGCAGGGCAGTACCCCTCGCCCTGGCGTGAGATCTATGAGTCAGCACAGACCTGCCCCGATGAGCTGCTGCTGTTCTTCCACCATGTGCCATACGAGCATGCGCTGCATTCTGGGAAGACCGTGATCCAGCACATCTACGACTCGCGCCAGGAGGCGGTGCAGCAGCTCGACGCGGTCGACGAGGCGTGGGATTCACTCGCCGATCTCATCGGCACCACGGCGCTGACATCGAAGTACGACGAACGCATGCGCGAACTCCTCGCCGAACAGCGACGGAACGCAGTCGAGTGGAGGGACCAGGTGCGGACATATTTCTTCCGCAAGTCTGGCGTCCCTGACCCGGCAGGTCACGTGATCTACTGACGACGAAGTAGGCTCGTCGGGTGCGTCTCGTCATTGCCCGCTGCTCCGTGGATTACACCGGGCGGCTCAACGCCCACCTCCCCCTCGCCACGCGTCTGCTCGTGCACAAGGGTGACGGCAGTCTTCTGGTGCACTCCGACGGCGGCAGCTACAAGCCGCTGAACTGGATGAGCCCGCCGTGCACCCTCACCACCGAGGAGCCAGGAGAGGGCGAAGGCAGCGCCGGCGTCGTCGAGGTGTGGCGCGTCACCCACAAGAAGACCGGCGATGCGCTGCGCGTACAGATCTACGAGGTCATCCACGATTCCTCACACGAGCTCGGCATCGACCCCGGACTGCAGAAGGATGGCGTCGAAGCCGACCTTCAACGTCTGCTCGCCGAGCAGGTCGAACTGATCAGCGAGGGCGCGACGCTGGTACGGCGCGAATTTCCGACCGCGATCGGTCCGGTCGACCTGATGGTGCGGGATGCGAATGGTGCCGCCATCGCGGTGGAGATCAAGCGTCGCGGCGACATCGACGGCGTCGAGCAGCTCACGCGTTACCTCGAACTCCTCGGGCGCGATCCACACCTGGCCCCGATCACCGGCATCTTCGCCGCTCAGGAGATCAAGCCTCAAGCGCGCGTCCTGGCCGAGGACCGAGGCATCCGCTGCCTCGTGCTCGACTACGACGAGATGAAGGGCATCGAGTCCGGAGTGCCGCGCCTGTTCTGAGCCCGATCAGCGCGTCGTGACGAGACGCGGCGCTGGACCCTCCAGTCGCGCGATCGCGATCTTCACCTCTGTCAGTTCCTGCTCGACACGACCCAGTCGATCCTCGACGCGATCGAATCGGTCATCAACGCGGTCGAACCTCGCATCCATCCGCGCATCCTGCGCCGCGAACCGCGCGTCCACCCGTTCGAATCCGACGTCCATTCGGCGAATCATCCACGCGAACCCGCCGAAGAGCGCGACGAGGATTGTCGCGAGACTCGCGAGCATCGTCACCACATCCATTGACACGAACACACCTCCATTGTCTCCCTGGTTGTTCAGATTGTCACGAGGATCCGATAGCCATCGGCGCCAGAGACGTGTTCTGTGGATAACCGCAATGAGATCGAATTGGTGCAGACTAAGAGGTCCCGTCAGCCATCGGTCCGAGGGAACGACCACCCGCGCCTAGGCTGGAAGCATGCCTCACTCCCCTTATTCCTGCGTGCTGTGGGATGTCGACGGCACCATCGCCGACGCAACGCCCGGCATCTTCCCTCGACTCCTCGAGGTGCTCGCATCCTTCAATGTTCCGGCGCCGGATCCCACCGCGTTGTCACGCTGGGTCGGTCCACCGATGTACGAATCTTTCCAGCTCCTCGCGGGTCTGAGCCCAGAGCAGGCCGAGGATGCGCTCCGTCGCTACCGCGAGCTCGCGGCGCGTGATGGATACGCGGAATCCGTCGATATCTACCCCGGTGTCCCTGACGTGATCCGCGCCGTGGCAGCGGCCGGCATTCCTCAGGCAACCGCGAGCACGAAGCCCGAGAACCAGGTGCGGGCGATTCTCGATCACAACGACCTGACCGACCTGTTCACCGCGATCTCGGGCGCGCGCAGTGGCACCATCGGACGCAGCGACAGCAAGTCCGACGTCGTCGGCTGGGCCCTCGAACGCCTACAGGCCGCGGGCGCCGACACCTCGAAGCCTGTGCTCGTCGGTGATCGTCATCACGATGTCGAGGGCGCCGCACGGTTCGGCATCCCCGTCATCTTCGCCGAATGGGGATTCGGTGACTCAGCAGAAGGCGACCCGGCCGCGTTCCGCGCCACGGACGCGAAGGCACTGCGAGCGCTGTTGCTCCCGCAGAAGCAGGCGCAGTTGACCGCGTAGAAAACACAACACTCCCCGCCAGCGCACGAGGTGACGCACGCCGGAGCGGGGAGTGCGGTGTTATCGCCCTTAGATGGGGTGAATGTTCTCGGCTTGCAGGCCCTTGGGGCCCTGCGCCACCTCGAACTCGACGCGCTGGTTCTCGTCGAGTGAGCGGTAGCCGCTTGCTTCAATGGCGGAGTAGTGCGCGAAGACGTCAGCGCCGCCGTCATCGGGGGAGATAAAGCCGAAGCCCTTCTCCGAGTTGAACCACTTAACCGTGCCTTGGGTACTCATGTACTGCCGTTCTGCTGGAATGTTGTCGACGCAGGGTGCCCCGACGAAGCCCACATTATCGGCGTAGCGCCTGAGTGGAATAGCTCTCGCAAGAAGGTAATCCAAATGTTGCACGAGCGATACGCCGCGGAAGCACGTCAGCGATTGCGGGTGGCGTTCAATCGCAGAGCGGCTTCCCGGATGTCATCAATCACGCTCATGTCCTCGATCGTGGGAGGGATCTTCACATCCTCGACCCCGTCGACGATCTCGCGAATTGTCTTACGCAGCATCTTGCCCGACCGCGTCTTCGGCAACCTGGCCACGACGACCACGTCTCGAAACGCGGCCACCGCGCCAATGTCATCCCGCACGCGCTGCACGAGCTCGCGCACCAGCTCAGCCTCGCCCTGATCGATGTTCGCCTTCGTCACGACGAAACCCACCGGAACCTGGCCTTTCAACGCATCCGCGGCGCCGACGACCGCGCATTCGGCGAGCGCAGGATGCTCCAGCAGCGCCTGCTCCATCGTCCCCGTCGACAGCCGGTGACCGGCGACATTGATGACGTCATCCGCACGACCCATCACGAACAGGTAGCCATCTTCGTCGAGGTAACCCGAGTCGCCCGTCGCGTAGTGGCCGGGGAAGGCGTTGAGGTATGACGATACGAATCGATCGTCACCACCCCACAGCGTCGACAGCGCTCCTGGTGGCAACGGGAGACGAATCGCGATGTTGCCCTCTTCGCCCGTCGGCAGCGATCGGCCGTGCTCGTCGAGGATGTCGATCTGATAGCCGGGCACCGGTACCGAGGGCGATCCTGGCTTGACCGGCATCGGGTCGAACCCCTGCAGGTTCGCTGATATCGACCAGCCGGTCTCGGTCTGCCACCAGTGATCGATCACCGGCTTGCCGAGCAGCTCCTGCGCCCATCGCAGGGTATCGGTGTCGAGTCGTTCGCCGGCAAGGTAGAAGGTACACAGCTTCGACAGGTCGCGTCCCTTCGCGAACACGCCTTCCGGGTCGACGCGACGGATGGCGCGCAAGGCAGTCGGTGCGGTGAACAGCGCCTTGACGCCATGCTGCTCTGCCACCCGCCAGAACGCGCCCGCATCCGGGGTTCCGACCGGCTTTCCCTCGTAGAGGATCGTGGTCGCGCCGACGAGCAGAGGTGCGTAAACGATATAGCTGTGGCCAACGACCCATCCGATGTCGCTGGCGGTGAAGAAGACGTCACCGCGTCCGATGTCGTAGATGTTCTTCATCGACCATGCGAGCGCGACCGCGTGCCCACCATTGTCACGAAGTACACCCTTCGGCGTACCTGTCGTGCCAGAGGTATAGAGAACATAGAGCGGATCGGTCGCCCGCACCGGGATGGCGGGGTACGGCGTGGTCGGAATCGACCTGCTCGCCCAATCCCACCATCGGGTGCCTTCGGTGGTGCCCTCGAAATCCGCCGCGGAACCCGGAATCTCGGGTCGATCTTTCACGATGACCGTCTCGACCGTGTGTGATGCCAGGGCGAGCGCGTCGCGGATAGTGGGGAGATACTCCACGGTGCGGCTCGGCTCGATACCGCCGGATGCGGTGATGATCGCCTTGGGTCGAGCATCATCGATGCGCACAGCGAGCTCCTTGGCTGCGAACCCGCCGAACACGACGGAGTGCACGGCTCCCAGACGAGCGCACGCGAGCATCGCGACGACTGCCTGCGGGATCATCGGCATATAGAGGATGACGCGATCCCCCTTCGCGACTCCGGCATCCGCGAGCACGTGCGCGAAGCGTGCGACTCGGCCGAGCAGATTCTCATAGCTGTACTCGCGCACCTTGCCGACGACGGGGGAGTCGTAGATGAGAGCGACGTCGTCACCGTGCCCAGCCAGCACATGCCGATCAAGCGCGTTGTAGCTGGTGTTCAGCTCACCATCGGGATACCAACGCCCGTAGGGACCACTGTCAGGATCGAACGCACGGCTCGGTGCGCGGTACCAGTCGATCGCTTGTGCGGCGTCAAGCCAGTATTTCTCGGGGTCCTCGACACTTTTCCGGTAGGCCTCGCGGTAGATGTCGCCTGCTTTGTTCATCATCGAACTCTCCTTCGCGTGCGGCGATTCTGACACACCAACCCGGATCTTGTGCATACACAGAAACCTAGAATCGCCGAAACTACCCACTTTCGGGGGGAGTTTTCGCCTGCAATGTACACATCGTGGCGCACGACGGTAGAGAAGAGGACGGCCCTCATCGCGGGGGGAGCGATGAGGGCCAAAGACGACCGGAGGGTGCGTCAGAAAACACCCTATCCCTAAATGGTTACTCTTGTCCCCCATATGGGGGACAAATTCGAAAAAACGTGGGAGGATAACCCGAAAGCGGCCCTCTGGAATAGTCCGTTGGGGAATGAATTATTCACGAGGGCCCACTCGCATGCGCGGATCGTCGGGCTTGAGCTGGGGACGACGGTGACGGTCAAACCCCGTGCGCATGCACCTCACATTAGGGGAGGATGCATGACTCGTCCACGAAGTATTCGGGGAGTCGAGTCCGGCAGAGGTCGGGGACTGATCCCGTAGGGATCACAGGTTTCGGGATGAGATGGGACGCACAGCACGGATCTGATCCGGCGCCTCGCCTCTCCCGAAACTGCGGGATCACCTGCGCGGCCACCAGATGCGCTCGCCCAGCAGCCCGAACAGCGCCGGTACGACCACAGTGCGCACGATCAGAGTGTCCACTACCACTCCGACCCCGACGATCAAGCCCAATTGCCCGAGCGTGACCAGTGGCAGCACTCCGAGGGCGGCGAAGACAGCGGCAAGCACGATCCCCGCGCTGGTAATGACGGCACCGGTGTGCGTGACCGCCTGCACCATGCCTTCTCGCGTGCCCAGCGTCTCGGCCTCAGCGCGCGCACGATGCACGAGGAAGATCGTGTAGTCAATCCCCAGCGCGACAAGGAAGAGGAAGGAGAGCAGCGGCACCTGCAGATCAAGTGCAGGCTGATCGAACAGCACCCTGCTCAGCCAGGCGCCGGCGCCAATCGCTGCGACGGCGCTGACCAGGTTGACCAGCAGCAGCACGACAGGTGCGAGCACAGATCGCAGCAGCACCAGAAGCACGATGAAGCTGACGGCAAGCACCAGCGGCGCAATGAGCAGAAGGTCCTGCTCATTTCCTGCCCTGGCATCCAGATCCGTGGCGATCGCGCCGCCCACCAGAGCGTCGGCGTCCGGCACGTCGTGGGCCGTCGTCCGTAGCTCTGTCACGAGCGCAAGGCTCTCGGCAGTACCGGGCGCATATTCACCGATGACCATGATCTTGGTGAGCGAGCCATCGTCGGTCTCGCCAAGCGGATGCGCGCGCAGCACACCGTCGACATCGGCTGCGGCTCTCACGACCTCGTCTGCGTGCGTGCTGTCGGCAACGATGAAGATCGGCTGAGACTCTCCCGGCGGGAAGTGGTCGGCAAGCACCTCGAGTCCGGCAGCAGATTCGGATTGCACGCGGAACTTCTCAACCTGATCGAGACCGACCGAAGTTCCGAGGAGTCCAGTGGTCATGATCGCCAATAGGGCGAGGCCGCTGACCAGGCTCACCACCGGTCGCCGCATGACCCGTGTCGCGATGCCGTGCCAGATCGTGTCACGCGCGGTATCTGCACCGGCCATAGACGTGAACGGCTTCGGCATGAAGGGCCAGAACACCCTCCGGCCGCACAGAGCCAACACCGGCGGAAGCGCGAACAGCACGGCGGCGAGCGCGATCAGCAGGCCGACGGCAGACGAGACACCGAGCCCTCGGGTACCGGGGATCACTGCGAGCGCGAGCGTCAGCAACGCGAGCACAACGGTGATGTTGGATGCCACGATCGCGGGCACGGTCTTGCGCCAGGCGGCGCTCAGGGCCTGGCGATGGTCTTCGTTCACTGCGAGCTCTTCCCGGTACCGGGAGATCAGCAGCAGGGCGTAGTTGGTGCCGGCACCGAAGACGAGCACGCTGATGATGCCGGCGTCGAACTGCAGATCGAGCCATGCACCGACGGCGCCAGTGACTTTGCCAGCGAGCTGATCTGCGAACGCGACCACGGTCAGCGGCAGCAGCCAGAGGATGGGGGAGCGGTAGGTGATGATCAGCAGCAGCGCGACGATGATGATCGTCACCAGCAGCAGCGTGAAGTCGGCGCCATCGAACGCGGAGGTGATGTCGGCGCCGAAGGCCGGCCCGCCAGTGACCTGCAGGATGATGCCGTCTGGAGCGAGGCCCGCGATCGAACCGCGCAGGTCCTTGATGACGGTGGCCGTCTCGGCGTTGTCGGCGCCGACAGTGATCGGGGTGACGATCACCGCTGCCTCTCCGTCATCGCTGATGCTCGGACCGGACGACGCCAGGCCGGTGTGCGCGCCCAGCACGCGAGCGACTTCCTTCAGCGCTTCGATGTCGGAATCGGTCAGGATCGTGGCATCCGCCCGTGAAGCAACCACCAGAACCGACTGCTCGTCAGCATCCGGAAATTTGTCCAGCAGCGCACTCACGCGGGAGGATTCCGAGTCGGCGGGCGCCGCCTCGTTTGCGGAGGGGGCATCGATCCGGCTGAACAGGCCGAACAGCGCGGTGAAAACGATCAGGACGATGCCGAGCGAGATCCATGCACCGCGCCGCGAGGTGAGTCGGTCGGAGAAGCGCGCGCGAGAAGTTGTCATGCCTCAAGCTCACCAAGCAGTTCACTCGATGGCATCGCTCAAAAGGTGGAGACCGCGAACTCGCCCGCAGACGAACAGCGCAATAGGCTCCGGGTATGTCGCTCGAAACTTTTCTGCTGCGGGTAGATCGACTCGCCGGCGGCCGCGGGTCCGGAATCATGATCTCCGAAGATGCACGCACCCATCCGAAGACAGTGCGCGCATTCCGCTGGATCACGTGGCTGCTCGTCGCCGAACTCGTGATCGGCGTCGGCGCCCTCGTCGTGGCCATGCTGCTGGCGACAAACGGTGAATCAGTGGGCTTCGCAGTCTGGATGCGCACGGTCGTTGTGCTCGGCATGACCGTGACGCTGTTCTACTTTGCATGGCGTGCGAAGCTCGGCTGGCGGTGGGGCTATCAGCGTCTTCGCCTGTTCGCACAGATCTTCCCCGTGATCACACTGGTGATGGCGGCGATTCCTGGCCTGTACCCGGCGTGGATGGTCACCGAGCAGATCATCTTCAGCCTGATCATGATCGGCATCGCCGACTTCCTCACGAGCGACCACATGCGCGAGGCCTACCGCAAACCCGCCCCGACGACGTAGGAGTAGTCGCACTACCTTCCCCACCACCGCGCGTCAACCCCGTCGGCCCACCTCGAGATCCGTGTGACAGTCGATGGCATGGATCACCTGATCCCCGACGAAAGGAACGGATCAATGGGTATTGGAGACAAGGCGAAGCACGTCGCTGAGGACATGGCCGGTCACATGAAGGAAGCCGCCGGCAAGCTCACCGACAACGAGAAGCTGGAAGCAGAAGGCAAGACTGACCAGGCCAAGGCCGATCTCAAGAAGGCCGGCGACAACGTCAAAGACGCCTTCAAGAAGTAGGTCGACTGGGCAGCGCCATCAATGCGGCGCTGCCCAGCGATGCTGGCCCGATGATGCTCAGCTCACAGCTTGGACGACGCCGCTGATGATCACCGCGAACACGGTCGTCCAGCCGATGATCGCAATGGCCTGCCAGATGAGGATGCGCGCCTTGCCGACGCCGACGGCGGCGAGCATGGTCGCGGTGAACTGGGTCGGCAGCAGCAGCGGGCCAAGCAGGCTCACACCGGGAACACCGTAGCGCTCCAGCGCCCGCAGGAACTTCTGGCGACGCGCGGTCTTGCGCTCGCTCCCGTCTTCGGCCGCAAGCGCCTCGGCTGCGGCATCCAGATCGACGCTGCCGCCTGATCCGGCGAGCACGCTGGCACGGCGACGGTTCACGACCGCGGTGCGTGCACCCGAGCTGAGCAGCACGAGCAGTGCGACCGTGAGGAAGTTTCCGGCGATCGCCGCGATCGCCGCGATGACCGGGTTGATTCCACCGAGGATGCCGATCGAGACGGCGCCCTCTCCCTCGATGAAGGGGATCGCGCCGGCCAGCACAACGATGAGGGGCTGTACGATTTCGGGCACCTGGCCAACGAGGTTCTGGAAGATCTCGATGAGGTTCATGATTTGCTCCTGCCGTTCTGCACCGGATCTCGGTGTGAAACCAGTCCATCGCTTCTCATCGATTGCGGGAAGTGTCGTTCTGTCACCTCTTGCAGGGTGCTTTGCATGGCTGATGGGTGACATGTGTCACGCCCGTAGGCTGGACGCATGAGCAACAAATCCACCCCGGTGCCGGCCGGTTCAGCAGCTGTGGCCGAGCGCGGCTCACTGCGGCTCGCACGCGGTGTGTCGGCCACCTGGTGGTACACGGTCGCGGCCCTCCTCTTCTTCGAACTGGGGATCGTGCTTGCCACGCTCCTCGTCGTCGCCTCCTCCCCAGCCCAACCGCCCGTCGCGATCGCTGGAGTCGGCCTCGGCGGTCTGGCGTGGGTTGCAGCGACGGTGGCGCTGCTGATCGATTACCGGCATCGGACGGACTCCGCACCGCTGGTGCGGTGGCGCAGGCAGCTGCTGCCACTTTTGCTGTCCCTGGCATATGGAGTGACGGCCGGCGCGGTCTGCGGATTGTGGATCGTCGGCGCTTTGCCGTTGCTGCAGTCGCTCATGCTTCTCAACTGGCAGTCTGGCGTTCGGGTTCGGGCATTGCTCGCCGCAACTGGTCTGCTCGTCGCACTCGCCGTGATCGACGCGAATGCGACAGACGTCGGGACCGCGGCGTCGGGCTGGGGGCTACTCGTCTCGTTCTCCGTCATTCTTCCCGCGATGACCGTCGCCTCGTTGTGGTGGTGGGATGTGCTGGCCCGGCTCGACCGGGCGCGAGCCTCTGAGAGTCGCCTCGCCGCAACCCAGGAACGTCTGCGGGTGGCGACGGACGTGCACGACCTGCAGGGACACCACCTGCAGGTGGTCGCGCTTCAGCTCGAACTCGCGGAGCGCCTGATGACGAAAGACACGGATGCTGCGCTAGAGCAGCTGCGCGCGGCGAGAGCCAGCGTGGCCGAAGCCCAACAGGGCACGCGCGACCTCGCCCTGCGCTTCCGCTCTGTACCGCTGCGGGATGAGATCGCCAACGCCGTCGATCTGCTGCGGGCGGCGGGTACGGCAGCGGAAGCGCGCGTGGATGAGGATGCAGATCGTGCACCGGCATCCGTTCTGGGGCCCGTGATCCGTGAGACGACGACGAACGTCCTCCGCCATGGCGGGGGACATTGGGCGCGTCTTTCACTCGTGCGGCAGGCGGAGTCCTGGCGCTACGAGATCTCGAACGACGCAGCATCCGACACCTCCGCGAGCGACGATGGATCCGGGCTGGACGGCATCAGCCGCCGCACCGCAGAAGTCGGCGGGTCCGTCGAAGTGCAGCGAGGCAAGAATGAGTTCACTGTCGTCGTGAGCGTGCCAGCAGTGGCCGATGCAGTGGCCGATGTGACTGATCCGGGGGAGCAGCGATGATCCGCGTGCTGATTGCCGACGATGAGGCGATGATTCGCTCCGCCCTGGCGGCGCTGCTGCGGCTCGAGGACGACATCGACGTGGTCGCAGAGTGTGCCGATGGCGAGCAGGCGGTCGTCATGGCCGAGAGGCTGCAGCCCGACATCTGCCTGCTCGATCTGGATATGCCTGGGCTCGACGGTGTCGAGGTGGCCGAGCGGCTGCGCCGCACACTGCCGGCGACGCGCTGCGTAGTGGTGACGCGGCATGCGCGTCCCGGCGTCCTGCGGCGAGCGCTGGCATCCGGAGTCGCCGGCTTCCTGCCGAAGTCTCGCGGTGCGAATGAGGTGGCGGAGGTGATCCGTCGGGTCGCTGCCGGCGGGCGCTATGTCGACCCAGAGGTCGCCGCCGATGCTCTGAGTGATGAGCGAAGCCCGCTGACCGATCGCGAGCTCGACGTGCTGCGCGCAGGGCGACGCGGTGAGACGACCGGTCAGATCGCGCGCTCACTGTTACTCGCACCGGGGACCGTGCGCAATCACATTTCGGCGGTGCTCGCGAAGCTTCACGTCGCCACTCGCCAGCAGGCGGTTCTGATGGCCGAAGAGCGTGGCTGGATCTGACTCGAAAGGTAATGCCATGAAGACGATCGGAGTGCTCGGCGGGATGAGCTGGGAGTCGTCGCTGGAGTGGTATCGCCTCGCGAACGAGCGCGTCAGGGAGCGTCTGGGTGGGCACCATTCCGCCCGAATTCTGCTGGATTCGCTGGACTTCGCGGACATCGAGGCGATGCAGGCGCGAGACGACTGGGATGCCGCCGCACAGCTGCTCGCCGGGCGCGCCCGAGCCCTCGAAGACGCGGGAGCCGAGTTGCTGGTGCTGTGCACCAACACCATGCATCTCGTGGCAGAACGGATACAGGATGCCGTCAGCATCCCGTTCCTGCACATCGTCGACGTCACGGCCGAGGCGATCCACCCCACCGGTGTGCGAACCGTCGGGTTGCTTGGCACGGCTTTCACCATGGAGCGGCCGTTCTACGCGGATCGACTCGGTGCTCACGGCATCCGGACGATCGTCCCCGACGCAGAAGGGCGACGGGCGGTGCACGACGTGATCTACGACGAACTCGTGCACGGCGTCGTCCGGGAGGAATCTCGGCAGTGCTATCAACGCGTCATGGAAGACCTCGTCGATCGCGGTGCCGAGGGGATCATTTTGGGCTGTACAGAGATCGAGCTGCTCATCGGCTCCGACGATGCGGCAGTGCCGGTCTATCCCACGACCTCGCTTCACGTCGACGCCGCGCTCACCGCCGCACTGGGGGACTGACGGCGGTGTTCGGACCCTTCGGATCGATGTGGCGCCCGATGCGCCACCGACGCCGCGGCGTGCGCGGCATCCCGTTCGCCCGACTTGACCTGTGATGCGACGTCAGAGCGGCGGCTCTTCCAGATGGAGGCGGGAGCGGCCACGGTAACGACGCCCGCTCATTCCGAGCAGCGCGAGGGCGATGACGATGGGGATGTAGACGAACGCATCGTTCACCGTGAACAATTCACCCAGCAGAAGTGCGGCGCCGAGCAGCAGCACCGGCTCGAGATATGACAACAGGCCGAACAGCGACAGCGGCAGCAGGCGCGAGGCAAGGATGTAGAGGGTCATCGCCACGCCACTGAGCGATGCCATCAGCAACATCAACGGCCAGGTATCCGGAATTGTCCGCGCGGGATCGGACGCGTAGGAGACGACGATCACGACGACCGCCGGCACGATGAGCACGATGATCTCGATCAGGAATACCTGCATCGAATCGAGACCCGTCCAGCGGCGAAGAGCGAAGTAGATCGGGTAGAGGCCAGCGATGATGGCGACCGGCCAGTTCACGCCCCCGGCGATCAGCAGCTGCGCGAGCACGCCTACGCACGCGGCCGCCACAGCGGACCACTGCATCCTGTTCAGCCGGTCCCGGAAGAACACGCGCCCCACGACGACCATCGCCAGCGGCAGCAGGAAGTAGCCAAAGGCGATGTCCTGCGCGTGCCCGTTGGCGGGCCCCCACATGAACACCCACAACTGCACCCATATGATCGCGCTGTTGACGAGAACGATCAGCAGCAGCTTCGGGCTGCGCGTGATACGCACGGTCACGGCTTTCAGTGCGGTGCGCGCCCTCGAGGACGCGTGCACCGCGAGGAGCGGGATCAGGATGAACAGCACACGCCACGCCGTCGTCTCCGCCGGCGCGAAGCCGTCGAGATGGCCGCCCAGCACGCTGATCACGCCGAACAGCACGGATGCCAGAAGCGATGCCGCGATGCCGCGACCGGCAGCCTGGGAGAGAACAGAACGAATGATGAGGCACTCCGTGTGGTGAGGGGAGGTGTGCTGCAAATCTACTGCGCGCTCATCGTCGCCTGAGAACTCTGGCTCGCACGGCGAGCAGGGCGCAGGCGATGACCGCGGCGCCACCGAGGATGGTGGGCCACCCGATCTGCTCGGCGAGCAGCAGCGCCGCCCAGCAGATGGTCATCACCGGCTGCGCGAGCTGCACCTGACTGACCTGCGCCATCGGACCGATCGCCAGCCCCCGATACCAGGCGAAAAACCCGAAGAACATGCTCACGACGGCGAGATACCCGAATGCGCCCCATTCGATCACCCCTCCGGTCGGCGGATGCTGAATGATCGCGAGGCCGGTGAGAATCAGCGTCAGGGTGAAGCGACGACAAGGGCCCAGGAAATCGTCTGCCACGATCCCAGCTCACGGGAAAGGAGACCGCCCTCGGCGTATCCGATCGCGCACGCGATGACGGCAGCGAACAGCAGTAGGTCTGACCAGCTCAGCCCTACGATGTCACTGCTCTGGACCAGGGCGAACCCGATGGCGGCGACCGCACCGAGTGCGGCGGCGATCCAGAATGACCGGCTGGGTCGCTCTTTGCCGCGCAGCACTGTCATCACCGCGGTCGCGGCGGGCAGCAGGGCGATGACAACTGCGCTGTGACTGGCCGATGCCGTGGTGAGAGCGTACGAGGTCAGCAGGGGGAATCCGAGGACAACGCCGCCGGCGACAATCGCCAGTCGAAACCACTGGGTGCCCCGCGGCATCCGCTGACGGGTGAGGCGAAGCACGGCGATGGCGAGCAGGGCGGCAACGACCGCGCGACCGGCGCCGACGAACAGTGGCGACATATGACCGCCTTCGACTGCGAGGCGGGTGAACGGCACGGTGAATGAGAAGGCGGTAACTCCGAGCAGGCCCCACCAGAGCCCGGCGTGTGCGCTCGATATCGGAGGCGAGATTTGCAGAGTAGCGCTACTATGTTGCTTCATGTCCGACAGTAGCAGTGAGCGAATCGCGCAGCGACTCCGCGAGTGGGTGTCGAACGCACCTTCCGGTGCACAGCTCCCTTCCACGCGTGCACTGGTCGCTGAATATGAGGCCAGCCCGGTGACCGTGCAGAAGGCATTGCAGAGTTTGATCGGACAGGGGCTGGTGGAGACCCGGCCCGGCGTGGGCACCTTCGTGCGCAGCATCCGCGTGGCTCGTCCGCACGATTATGGCTGGCAGACCGCGGCGCTCGGTTCACCTCAGAATCGCATGCCACACGCCTCAGCCGCACTGCGCGCGACGCCCAACGATGTGATCGCCTTGCACTCCGGTTACCCGGACAGAGAACTGCTCCCCGAACGACTTGTGCGCGCTGCGCTCACCAGGGCTGCCCGCGGGGATGCAGTGATGAGCAAGACTCCCGCCGCGGGTCTGCCCGAGTTGCAGGCCTGGTTCGCATCCGAGCTCGGCGCGCACACGCCGACGGGACTCACACCTCCGACCGCGAGCGATGTGGTGATTCTGCCGGGGAGCCAGAGCGGCCTGAGTACCCTCTTTCGCACACTCGTCGGAGCCGGCAGGCCCATGCTGATCGAGTCACCGAGCTACTGGGGCGCGATTCTCGCGGCCGCCCAGGTGGGAGTGCAGCTCGTCCCGATCCCCAGCGGACCCCACGGCCCAGACCCCGATGAGATTGATCGGGCATTCGCCCAGACCGGTGCGCGTGCCTTCTACGCCCAGCCGAACTTCGCCAACCCGAACGGGGCGCAGTGGTCTCCTGACCTCGCCGACTCAATACTGCGGATCGTGCGCGAACGAGGTGCATTCCTCATCGAGGACGACTGGGCGCACGACTTCGGCATCACCACCACAGCCGCACCGCTGGCGGCCCGCGATGACAGCGGACACGTCGTGTACCTGCGTTCACTGACCAAGAGCGTCTCACCGGCGATCCGCGTTGCAGGCCTGATCGCGCGCGGACCTGCGCATGACCGCATCCTCGCCGACACGCAGTCGCAGGCGATGTATGTCAGTGGAGTACTCCAGACCGCCGCACTCGATGTCGTCACCCAGCCCGCCTGGCGCACACATGTGAAGTCGCTACGGCAGCAATTGGCCGCACGCCGTGATCTGCTTGTCGACTCGCTGCGGGAGCATGCGCCTACCGCGCACCTGGAGTCCGTGCCCGCCGGCGGCCTGAATCTCTGGCTGCAACTACCCGATGAGACCGTTCTCGTACGGTTCGCGCGCGAATGCGAAGTCAGCGGAGTCATCCTCGCGGCAGGCGACGACTGGTTCCCGGCCGAACCGACCGGCCGGTACCTGCGCCTGAACTACTCCGGACCGAATCCCGGCGCGTTTCCCGAGGCCGCGCACATCATCGGCCAGGTGCTGGCAAGGCACTAGCAACCCAAGTTGACAGCATCCGCGTAAGCAACGTAAGTTGACAACATGGAGTCAACAACCATTGCGGCCGTCGCCGCCGATCTCAGTGATCCCCGGGCAGGTCTACGCGCGGTGTCATCGCTGCGCGTTCTCGCTGACACGCTCGAGCTCAAGCAGGTCGAGGCCGCGCTGCGAGCGGGCATGAGCTGGCAGGAGATCGCCTATGCGCTCGGTGTGAGCCGGCAGGCCGTGCACAAGAAATACGCCAAACGCGTCGATCCGACCATCCCCGTCCCGAGGAGGACCTCATGAGCCGCTTCCTTACCGCCGCCGCGACCATGCAGACGCTGAGCGCCACTGCCATGGAAGAGGCATCCCGCGAGGGTCGTCGTGAGGCCGACATCGAACATCTTCTGCTCGCGCTGGTGCTCAGCGAGCAGAAAGCAGGTCAGGTATTGCGAGGGCTGGGCATCACTCTGGATGCTGCGCGCGACGCCACACGAGAACAGCACGCCGCGCAGTTACGGTCGCTCGGCGTCTCGATCGCGCAGGATGAGCCGGGTCGCATTACATTCCATGAGACCGAAGGGTACGAATGGAGTGAGCGAGCGCTGGGAATCATGTCCCGTGCCGGCGAGGGCCGGCGCACAGGAGATGCAGCCGCGATTCTGCGCGAGCTGCTGACGGAACCGAGCGGGCTGATCGCGGGCATCCTTCAACGAGTAGGGACGACACCAGCCGCTGTGACCGAACGCCTCGATGATGCCGAACGAATTCCCGAGCATCCGACGTCGTCAAAGAACATGGTGCAGGGACGATTCGAGACTTTTGTCCCCGCTGCGATCGCGGAAGTGTGGGCACTCGTCTCAGATGCTGAGCGGATGCCGGAGTGGGAACCGCAATCGGGAACCGTCGAGGCGGAGACCGCGGACACCTGGATCGTCCATTCACGCACCGAGTACCCCGATGGCAAGCCTGCCAAGATCAAGGAGTCGTTTCGGCGGCGACGGGTCACGCGGGCGGTGGCGCTGGAGCCGACATCGGTGGTCTGGCTGATCGAGTTCCGCGACGCCCCTCAGGCGATTACCCGAACGCTGGCGATCGAGCTCTCGCCCGCTGCAGGCGGCACGCAAGTCACTCTCACGTCATCCTGGCAGCGCCAGGGCGGCTGGCGCCGCATTGTCGGATTTCTGCTGCGCCCGCTGCAGCGCTTCTTCGTGTGGCTGCAACTGTTCCAGACCGGCGGAGCGATCAGTCGAGTGTTCCGCTGATCAACTGGCGCGAAGGTCAGAATCCGAACGGGGCGAGCACCAACTTCGGTACCCGCCCCCTGCCCTGGGGAGGGAAGCTGCTCATCGGGTTGAGCTGACGCCTGGCGGCGTCATGACCAAATTATCGGTGGCGGCCACCGCAGCGTCGGATTCTGCGTGAAGTGAACGGTACATGGCGGAAAGTGATGTAAAACCAGACAGACGTGCAACCTGCGACTGGGAAAGCTGAGAGTGGGTTCGACGCAGCCCCTGCGCCGTGCGCGTGCGTGCCTCTCGCAGTTCCCGACGCACGGTGGAGCCCTGTGTCGAGAAAGCTGCCTGCAGCGTCCGGGTTGCGATGCCGAAACGACCGCTGATAGAAGGCAGCGTCAGGTTCGGATTGGTGTGATATTCGGCGATGAAGGCTCGGACCTGAAGAACGACACTCCCCTGCGCAGAGATGTCTCCGATGATCGTTCGTGCGCAGGATTCGACGATCGCCTCCGAACAGGCCGCAAGAGCATCCGGCTCATCCTCCGCGGGCGGCGGCGAGGCGCACACGGCGTGCACGAAAGCGTAGAGCGGCGCGATCCGGTGCCAGGGGAGAGCTGTTCCTTGCACGTCGTTCGACAGATTAAGGGCGAGTGGCGGCACAACTCCGGCCCCAGCGCTGATGTACATCAGTTCGCTCTGTGGTCCCGTGACCGAAATCTCAGCCGGACGGTCACTCGGCAAGAGCATGATGGCGTTATCCCCGCGGCGGACAACGGGTCCCTGTGTCGACACCGACAGCTTGCCCTTGCGCGCGAACAGGAGAAGGGTGCGCGCTTTCGATGCTTCGTCGCGTTTCCAGCGAACCCTCACACGAGGCGTCGTGACCATCGCCAACGTGGTCTGCGCATAGTGAGCGAGGCGTGCGTCGAGGGCCAACTCCCGCCCCAATTCCGTTATTTCAAAGTTCGCGCTGCGCAGATATTCTCCGAGGCCCGCATTGCTCGCTCCGTCAGACGGATCAGTGATGCGGAACTCCTCCTTCAGGAGAGGTGTGCGATAACGAGCGCGTAGCGTTCGCACGGCAGCTTCCTTTCACGGTGTGCGCCCGATCATGGAGGCGACATAGGCGTCACCTATGAACGACTGGGTGCAGGTTCCCGAACTGTAGCACTGGCTCTCGGACGCGCCGGGCGCCGTCCGCCGAGGTGAAACCGGCGATTCGGCGAGAGACAGACGAGGAGGGGCGATCTGCTCAAAAAGTTCGCCCCTCCTGGGACTTGGATCGGACCTGACGGGAGCGGGCCGACCGTCTGTCAACTTCAGCGGATCAGCTTGCCGTCCTTACCGAAACGACGATTCCTGGTGCCAAAGAAGAGGCTGCCACCGATGAGGATGGCGGCAATCGCTCCTACGATCGTTCCTCCCGCGATATCGCTTCCCGTCGCTGCGAGACCTGATTCCTCGGGCTCGCTCGGAACGGGCGCATGCGATGGCTCGGGCGCAGGCGCAGGCGACGGCTCCGGCTCCGGCTCAGGCGCTGGTGCCGGCTCCGGCTCGGGCGCTGGTGCCGGCTCCGGCTCGGGCGCTGGTGCCGGCTCGGGCGCTGGTGCCGGCTCCGGCGCAGGTGACGGCTCGGGTGCAGGCGCCGGCTCCGGCGCAGGTGACGGCTCAGGTGCAGGCGCCGGCTCCGGCGCAGGTGACGGCTCAGGTGCAGGCGCCGGCTCCGGCTCAGGTGACGGCTCCGGCTCAGGTGACGGCTCCGGCTCAGGTGACGGCTCCGGCAGGATTTCCGTGGGTGTCTCGGTCGTGTCCGGAGGGCTCTGCACCGGGGGCAGTCCCGGAGGGGTGCCTTCCGCTATGGCGGTATTCACTACCTTGCCGTTATCGACATCGGCTGCCGTGATCACATACGGTGCGTCAGCCGTACAGACTGTGCTTTCGCCGGGCGAGAGGGTCGTGGGGTCACACGTGACCCCGATACCCACGGTCTCGAGCATGGTGTCGTCAACGGCAACATCATCAAGGAGCACGTTGCCTGTATTTGTGACCTCGAACTCCCACGTGATCTCATCACCCGTGTCCGTGACGCCGTTGTCGTTCACATCCGTTACTTCGGCGACGCGCTTATCCAACCCCACGGCAGGCTCAGCGTCGACGAGCGGAATCGCAAGCCCCCAGACCAGCGCGCCACGGTGTGGCGAATCCGCATGGATGGCCTCGATGACCAGACTAGACACTGGCTGAGTCAAGGTGAACCAGTGGGAGAGCTCAACGTTGGGCCCTTGTCCCGTCGCCGCGTACTCATTGCTCGCGGGGTCGTAGGTGACTACGGGTTCCACTGCGGGCGCAGCGTTACCATCCGGAACGCGATCGTAGTCATAGCTCAACCATGGTCCTCCGGCATCAGAGGTGAGCGTGATTTTCTCGCCTGCGCCGATAGCCAGATCCAGATCAGCCAAGAAAACCCGAGACCCGGCGGGCAGAACGCCAGCGTCGAGGCCGCTGAAGTCCAGCGTGAATCGCCAAGTTCCGTTCCAGAGGGTACGGACGAATGTCGAACCATGGAACGTGTCGTTGGGCGCTCCATGGCCCCAAGGCGGCTGGAAACCACCGGTGGAGAATTGGGCCGCAGAAACGTTGCCAGCGAGGATCAGCTCGCTCGTCATGGTTGCGGTGCCATGCATTGATGCATCTACTGTGTACCCGGGGACGTTCGGGTCCAGCGCCATGAGCTCTGTCGGTGTGGCGGAAGTCGGCAGGTTATCAAAAGAGGCACCAAACCCGTCCGGCGCAAGAACGAACCCCGTATACACGCCACCCGGCGCATCCTCTGACGACTCGTAGTCAGGCGTAATCACCGTTGCTGCCGCAGATGCGGGTGTTACTCCGCCAGCGAGCACCAAACCGGTTGCGATAGCCACCGCCCACGACACCTTTCGCAGCCGAGGACCTCTCTCGTCGTCTCGATATCTCGTGTTCATGACAATCCTCTCGATCCGTGAAGGGGCATCCCCAACACCGCTCCGAGGCGGTGCACCCTACGTCCGGGCACTGGTTCTTTCCTTCGATCTGCGGGCGGATGCCAGTCGGCAACCGCTCAGAACTCCTGCGGATCTCGAGCGAGCGAGTCTTCGGGCGTTCACAGAGGAGATGAAGAACCAGAGGGCGCAGCACGCGGGCTGCGCAATATGACACGGGCACTGCACGAAACGGCGCGGCCGTGTGCGCCCAGCCAAGGACATGTCGGCATTTACTGCCGCCAGAGCCTCAGGGCCCCGCCCCTGTGGCCGCAGCAGAGTGGGCCGCGACGTTCCAGCAGGAGAACGGTCGCGAACCGACGATGAGCGAGTATCAGGCCGCGAAACGAAACAGCCCTCCACCTGGATCCGAAGACCTGGTGAAGGGCTGTATTCATTCGCGTGCGCGAGGGGGGACTTGAACCCCCACGCCCGTAAGGACACTGGCACCTGAAGCCAGCGCGTCTACCATTCCGCCACTCGCGCGAACGTTTTGTTCCGAAGAACTCAACTTGAAGAGGATATCACGCAGAATCGCTCTCCCTGAACTCGCCAGGGCCGCCCCGCTCACGCCCCACGCCGGCGAGAAAGGCCCTGCGGCATGAGACGGGTGATGCCAAGCCCTGCCTCGTGCAGGAAAGCCATTCTCGACCTCAGCGCGACCGGAACAACGCCAATTGCGACACCCGGCAGGCGCACATTCAGTTCACCTGGCTACGATGTGTCTACCGGTCGGCAATGCCAGAGGAGCCCAGTGGGACTACTTGACAGCTTTGAGAAAGGTCTTGAGCGCGCCGTAAACGGCGCATTCGCCAAGACCTTCCGTAGCGGCATCCAACCGGTGGAGATCGCCTCGGCCATCCGCCGCGAAGCCGACATCAAAGCCGCAGTCGTCAGCCGTGATCGCATCATCGCACCGAACAGCTACGTCGTGCACCTCAGTGCAGACGACCTCGACCGGATGCGCGCACTCGGCGGCACCCTCACCGACGAACTGCACGCACTCATCGACACCCACGCGAAGGCACAGGGCTACAGCTTCGCTGGCCCCGTCTCCATCGCACTCGAAGCCGATGAAAAGGTCGCCACCGGAACAGTCCGTGTGGACTCCGGCACCGTCGAAGGTCGGGTCAGCTGGCAGGCCGTCGTCGACGTCGACGGACGCCGCCACACCATCACCCACGCGCGCAGCGTCATCGGGCGCGGCAGCGACGCGGACATCACGATCGCGGATGCCGGATCCAGTCGCAAGCACGTCGAAATTCTGTGGGACGGCGAGCGCGCCATGATGCGCGACCTCGGCTCCACCAACGGCACCAAGGTCAATGGCGACAAGGTGCGCGAAGCGCCACTGCCCACCGACACCACCATCACGATCGGGCGCACCGACCTCGTGTTTAGAATCGTCCCCGTGACCATCGATCGCACGTCGGGAGTGAATCGATGAGCGATGTCCCTGAACTGACGCTCCTGCTGCTGCGCATCGGATTCCTGGTACTCCTGTGGTTCTTCGTGTTCGGTGTCGTCTACTCGCTGCGCGCCGACCTGTTCGGCGTGAAAGTGCGAAAGCTTCCCGCCGAGGCAGCGGCCGGCGCACCGGCACCGATCGCCACACCGGCCGCGGTCACCGCAGCAGTGGCATCACCGGCCGCAAGGCCGCAGGGCGCACCGCGCACCAGCGGAGCCGCCACCACACGCACTGTCTCCAAGCTCATGATCACCTCCGGCCCGAAAGCGGGACTTGAGCTTCCCCTCGGCACCGAGCCGATGACGATCGGCCGCTCGAGCGAATCCGGCCTCGTCATCCGCGACGACTACACCTCCAGCCACCACGCCCGTCTGCTACTGCGTGGCGACAGCTGGATCATCCAGGATCTCGACTCCACGAACGGCACGTTCCTCGCCGGCGCACGCGTGAGCGGGGCTCCGGCACCGATCAGCATCGGCGACTCCATCAAGGTGGGCGCCACAACCTTCGAGCTGCGAGCCTGACGCGGGCATGGTCTTCGAAGGATCGAGTGCTGCGATCTCCCACACCGGGAAGATCCGCTCCAACAACCAAGACTCCGGCTACTCCGGCGACAACCTGTTCGCCGTCGCCGATGGCATGGGCGGCCACGCCGGAGGCGATGTCGCATCCAGCATCGCCATCCAACGGTTGGAACGCCTCGACCAGGACTACGACTCCACCGATGATGCGCAAGCGTCCCTCCAGGCGGTGGTCACCACGGCCGCAGCAGACCTCATCCGTGCTGCCAAAGAGCGCCCGGAGCTTGCCGGTCTCGGCACCACGGTCAGCGCAATCATCATGGTCGATGACCACGCCGTCATCGGTCACATCGGCGACTCGCGCATCTACCTCTACCGCGATGACGAGCTGACGCAGATCACCGCCGACCACACCTTCGTCCAACGCCTGGTCGACTCCGGCCGCATCACCCTGGAAGAGGCTCGATACCATCCGCGCCGCTCGGTGCTGATGCGCGTGCTCAGCGACATGGACAATGACCCAGAGCTCGACCTCTTCGTCATGCCCACGCTCCCGGGCGACCGTTGGCTGCTCTGCTCCGATGGCCTCACGGGTGTCGTCGACGACCCGCACATCCTCAAGGCCATGCGTCTGGGCCTGCCCCCGGGCCGCACCGCCGACAATCTGCTCAAGCAGGCACTCGACGGCGGCGCCCCCGACAACGTGACGATCGTGCTGGTCGAGGTGGGTGGCGCGCATCCGCTCTCCTCCGGCCCCGCGACCATCGTCGGATCCGCATCCAACCCCTCCGGCATGCTCATCCCGGCCGCGCGCGCTGGCCGCGCCAGCTGGCTGCACCCCGTGCGGCAGGCCGCCAACGAGCCCTCGCACTTCGAGCCGGCCGCCGACTACCTCGAAGAACTCATCGAAGAGGATCGCCGCCGCGCCAAGCGCCGTCGTATCGGCTGGATCGCTGCGCTGGTCGTCGTGATCCTCGCACTCACCGGCGCGGGATTCCTCGCGTACAGCTGGACTCAGACGCGCTACTTCATCGGCGCTGACGAAGACAGTGTCGTGATCTTCCAGGGCGTGCAGCAGAGCATCGGCCCGATCTCGCTGTCCACCGAGTTCGAAGACACCGACATCCTGCTCGCCGACCTGCCGCCGTACCAGCGTTCCTCCGTGGAGCGCACGATCAACGCGCGTTCGCTCGCCGATGCCATGGCGATCGTTGACCGCCTGCGCGCTGGGGCAGAAGCCGTCACCGGCGAAACCACCATGCCCCGCCCCACGCCGACGCCCACTCCCACGGCGCCGCCCGCGACCCCGACTGCCCCTGCCGAAGGCGAGGACGCCGGATGAGCGCCGACGTCGCCGCCGATACCGCGGTCATCAAGGCACTGCGCCGGATGCGGATGCCGCAGACGCAGCGCAACCGTGAGTTCTGGTTGCTGCTGTTCGCCTGCGCCCTGAGCGGCGCGGCGCTCACACTCGTGCAGTTGGGTGCCCTCGGGGGTATCGACCCGTTCATCCTGTTCATTGGCGGCGGCCTCGCCGTGCTCGCCTTTGCTCTGCACTTCGTGCTGCGGTTCGTGGCATCCGATGCTGACCCCTTCGTGCTGCCCATCGCTACCCTGCTGACGGGCCTCGGTATCTCGATGATTTATCGGCTCGACATCGCCGAGCACCTCACCGGGTGGGCGGCGTATTCGACGAAGCAGCTGGTGTGGACGGCGATCTCACTCGCCGGCGCCATCACGATCGTCATCCTGCTGCGCAACTATCGCATCCTCTTCCGGTACACCTACGTGTTCGGTCTCGCCGGAATCGTGCTGCTGCTGCTGCCGTTCGTCCCCGGGCTGGGCGTCAGCGACGCCGGGGCCGACGTGTGGGTCTCACTCGGTGGCCTCTTCTCTTTCCAGCCCGGTGAGATCGCCAAGATCTGCCTGGCGATCTTCTTCGCCGGCTACCTGGTGCGTACCCGCGAAAGCCTCACCTCGGTGGGGAAGTCATTCCTTGGCATGACCTGGCCCCGGATGCGAGAGCTCGGACCCGTCATCGTCGTCTGGGTAATCTCGCTCGGCATCATCGTCGTGCAGCGCGACCTTGGCACCGGAATGCTGATTTTCGGCATGTTCATCGCCATGCTGTACGTCGCTACCGGCAAGACGAGCTGGGTGCTGATCGGGTTGACGCTCGTGGCGGCCGGAGTGTTCGCCGCCACCCAGATCCTGGCGTACGTGCGCGGCCGCTTCACGAACTGGCTGTTCGCATTCGATCCGGAAGTGGTCGACCCTTCCGGTTCCGGATACCAGCTCGTGCAGGGCATCTTTGGACTCGCACACGGCGGGCTGATCGGTACCGGTCTCGGTCAGGGTCGGCCCGACATCACCCCGCTCGCACAGAGCGACTACATCATCCCCAGCCTCGGTGAAGAGCTCGGCCTGATCGGCCTGTTCGCAATCCTGTGCCTCTACATGGTGTTCGTCAGTCGCGGCGTGCGCATCGGCATCGCCGGCCAAGACGACTTCGGCAAGCTTCTCGCCATCGGCCTCTCCTTCACGATCGCCCTGCAGGTGTTCATCATGGTCGGCGGCGTCACCCGCCTCATTCCGCTCACCGGTCTCACCACGCCGTTCCTCGCCGCCGGCGGCTCGTCGCTGGTCGCGAACTGGCTCATCGTGGCGTTGCTGCTGCGAATCTCTGACGGCGTACGGCGCCAACCCCGGGTGGTGATCGGCTGATGACAAAAGAACTCCGACGCCTCAGCATCGTGATGCTGTTCATGTTCCTGGCCTTGTTCGCTGCGACCAGCTGGATTCAGGTGATCGAAGCCGACCCCCTCGCGCAGGCGGAGGGCAATCGGCGCGCTGTGCTGGACAGTTTTGAGATCCAGCGCGGCTCGATCATCGCCGATGGTATGCCGATCGCGACGTCGGTGACCTCAGACGACGAGTATCGGTACCAGCGCGTGTACACCGACTCGCCGATCTGGTCGACCGTCACCGGCTTCTTCAACCCGGTGCTGCAGTCCTCCACAGGTATCGAGAACGCCCTGAACCCGGAGCTCTCCGGAACCGGAGCGAGCGCCTTCTTCACGGAGATCGAGCGCATCTTCTCGGGACAGCCGCAGCGCGGATTCAGCGTCGAGCTGACTCTGGATGCCGCAGCGCAGCAGGCCGCGTACGAAGGACTCGGCGATCTGCAGGGTGCCGTGGTCGCCATCGAGCCTGCGACGGGCAGGATCCTCGCCATGGTCTCCACGCCCGGATACGACGCGAACTCGCTCGCGGTGCACAGCGGCAGCCAGGCCGAAGCCGCCTACGATGCTCTCGACGCCCTGAAGCCCAACCCGCTCGCGAACCGCGCGATCGGCGAACTCAATCCGCCCGGGTCGACCTTCAAAGTTCTGGTCGCGGCCGCGGCATACGCCACCGGGGATTGGACTGCGCAGTCGACGCTGCCCAACCCTGCCCGTTACACGCTGCCTGGTTCCACGGATCCGGTGTTCAACGCCTGGAACGGCACGTGCGGATCCGGGGAGACTGTGACGATCGCCGAGGCCCTCCGCCTGAGCTGCAACATCCCGATGGCGGAGCTCGCCGTCGAGATCGGTGACCAGGCGATCCTCGAGACCGCCGAGAAGTTCGGCTTCAATCAGCGCTTCGACACGCCGCTGACATCCGCCATTTCCAAGTACCCCCGCGGGCTGAGCGACGACAAGACGGCGCTCACCGGGTTCGGTCAGGGAGACGTCACGGCAACGCCGCTGCAAGTTGCGATGATCTCGGCCGGCCTTGCTAACGATGGAGTCGTGATGAACCCTCGCCTGGTGGATGCCGTGATCGGCAACGATCTCTCGGTCATCCGTGAATACGAGAACACGGAGTTCGACCGCGCAGTCGATGCCGACGTCGCCGATGCGGTCACCGCTTCCATGGTGGCGAGCGTCGCGAACGGCGCGGCGACGGGTGCAAGAATAGACGGTATCGACGTCGCCGGTAAAACGGGGACGGCCGAGCACGATGATGACGATCCGTACACGCTGTGGTTCACCGGTTTTGCGCCGGCGGACAACCCCCGCGTTGCGGTGGCGGTCGTAGTCGAAAACGGCGGCGGAATGGGACAGTCGGGATCCGGTGACTTGCTCGCCGCCCCGATCGCGAAGAAGGTCATAGAGGCGGTGCTTTACAAATGAGGCCGACGCAGGGTGTGTCGTTCGGTGGTCGATACGAGCTCCAGTCACGTATCGCGATCGGCGGTATGGGCGAGGTGTGGGAAGCGACTGATCACGTCATCGGACGCATCGTCGCTATCAAGATCCTCAAGGACGAGTACATGGGGGATCCGGGCTTCCTCGAGCGCTTCCGCGCTGAGGCCCGGCACGCCGCACTCGTCAACCACGAGGGCATCGCCAGCGTGTTCGACTACGGCGAAGAGAATGGCAGTGCCTTCCTCGTCATGGAGCTCGTGCCCGGTGAGGCACTCTCCACGCTTCTCGAGCGCGATGGTGCACTGAGCGCCGACAAGACGCTCGACTTCGTCGCGCAGACGGCATCCGCTCTACAGGCCGCACATGCCGCTGGTCTCGTGCACCGCGATATCAAGCCCGGCAACCTGCTGATCACCCCGGATGGCCGGGTGAAGATCACCGACTTCGGCATCGCCAGAATCGCCGACCAGGTGCCACTGACGGCGACCGGTCAGGTCATGGGCACCGTGCAGTACCTGTCGCCTGAGCAGGCTTCGGGTCACCCGGCATCCCCGGCGACCGACACGTACTCGCTGGGAATCGTCGCGTACGAGTGCCTGGCAGGCAAGCGCCCGTTCACCGGCGAGTCTCAGGTCGCGATCGCAATGGCGCAGATCAACGAGCAGCCCCCGCCGCTGCCGCCGACGGTGCCGATCCCGGTGCAGAACCTCGTCATGGCGATGATCGCGAAGAAGCCGGCCGACCGACCATCGTCCTCGGCAACCGTCGCACGTGCCGCGCAGGCCCTGCGACGCGGCGACTTGAACTCCGCAGCGATCGCCGTACCGGCGATCGCATCCGGCGGCGTCGCAACCGATGACGTGACCAGACTCCTCACCTCGAACGGCGAGGACGGCGCCACGCGCATCCTCGCGACCACGGCGCAGCTGCCTGCCGGCAGCGCGGATGACGAAGGTCACTCGAAGAAGAAGCGCAGCTCGTGGACGTGGCCGCTGATCGCACTGATCGCGCTGCTCGTGATCGTGCTCGCCGGCACCGTGTACGCGCTGACGAACCAGGGTGATCCGACGCCGGTCGATACGCCCACATCCGCAGCGCCGACGACACCACCACCCACCACTCCCACCCCGGCACCGGAGCCGACACGCGTGAACGTCGATTCGCTGGGATTGAGCGGGCTGACCTGCGAAGAGGCCACGACAACGCTCACCGAGAACGGCTTCACGCTGTTCAGCTGCGTCCCTGGCAACGCGGCAAGTTCAGACGAAGAGGTGGGCCGGATCTACCAGGTTGAGCCGGGCGGCAACGTGGCGGTCGACCAGACAATCACGCTCACGCACTACGGGGATCGCACACCGCTGACTGCGCCGTCGGACACCCCGGTGATCAACGGGAACCCGACCGAGGTCGAGGCCGGTTCGACCGTGACGATCACGTGGGGCGCAGGGTTCACGTGCCCCAGCGGAACCAATGTCGACGGCTACACGGTGAATCTCACCGGTGCCACGTTCGTCGACGGCGTCGGACCCACGTTCGCCGCGGACGTGCGCAGCGTGCAGGTTCTGGTCTCCGATGCCGAGCGCATGGTCGCCTCTTACGCCGGGATCTGCGCTGGCGGCGGAGAACCGCGCACCTCGGCGAATTCGAATGATCTTTCGGTGACCATCACCCAGCCGGCACCGGAGCCGACACCGCCGACGCCTACGCCTGGCGCGGACAGCGGCGATGTTGGCGGAGTCGTCGATGGCGGCGACGTCGTCAACAAGGACGGCACCGACAACAAGACCGGCGAAAGCTAAGGGTATCCTTGGTAGATTCACGTCGTTGCTAGACCAGGGGGAGCCTTCCGTGTCCGCAGAGCCGCGCATCATTGCCGAGCGATACCGTGTGGACGAACCCATCGGCCACGGCGGCATGGCGAAGGTCTATCGCGGTTACGACATCACGCTCGGTCGCGAAGTCGCCATCAAGATCCTTGATCCTGACCTCGCTCGCGACACGGCTTTCCGCACGCGCTTTCGTCTGGAAGCACAGGCGGCGTCGCGCATGTCGCACCCATCGGTCGTGCGCGTGTTCGACGCCGGAGACCCGATGTCGGGTGGCGACGGTTCTGCTGTGGCCGGCTCGCCGGGCAGCGAGCCATACATCGTCATGGAGCTCGTGCAGGGACGCCAGCTGAAGGAGATCATCGCTGCAGGCCCCGTGCCGGTCGAGGATGCGCTCCGCTACGTCGACGGCATCCTTGAGGCGCTCGACTACTCGCACCGCGCCGGCGTCGTGCACCGCGACATCAAGCCCGGCAACGTGATGGTCACTGAAAAAGGCCAGGTCAAGGTCATGGACTTCGGCATCGCGCGAGCGGTGTCCGACTCATCATCGACCGTGGCTGAGACGACCCAGATCATCGGCACGGCCGCCTATTTCTCTCCCGAGCAGGCCAAGGGCGAGCCGGTGGATGCACGTGCCGACCTGTACTCGACCGGCGTCGTGCTCTACGAACTTCTCACCGGCCGTCAGCCGTTCCGCGGCGAGTCGCCGGTGGCTGTCGCGTACCAGCACGTCAGCGAGACGCCCCTGGCGCCCACTGAGGTCAATGAGGACGCCCCCGGCGCTCTTGACCCGATCGTGCTGCGTGCTCTCGCGAAAGACCCGTATCAGCGCTATCCGGATGCAGCGAGCTTCCGTGCGGCACTAGACAGCGCCGCCGCGGGCAAGGCTCCGAGTAAGAAGCAGCTCGGCGCACTCACCAGCGAACTGTATGGACCGAGCCCGCGCCAAGCGCAGGAGACGGCGCGCTCCCTTCGTCAGCTCAGCACCGACACGACGATGGCCCGTACCCAGTCGGGTCCGCCTGTGGTGTGGATCTGGGCAGGCGTCGCGCTGCTGGCCGTGTTGCTCGTCTCGGTGCTGCTGTGGGTGATTCTGATGCCACGTGGCGAGCAGATTCCGACCTCATCTCGCGTCGTGCCCGACCTCATCGATGTCTCCTCACAGCGCGCACAGGCCGACCTCGAAGAACTCGGCCTCCTCTCCACCATCGTCACCGAAGCCAATGCCGAGGTCACCGAGGGCAATGTGATCCGCACCGATCCGAACGCCGAGCAGTCGGTGGAGGTCGGACAGACCGTCACCGTCTATGTCTCTGCGGGCGTCGAGACGGTGATCGTGCCAACGATCATCGGTCTCTCGCAAGCAGCGGCGATGGAGGCTCTGGTGGCAGAGGGCCTCACGTTGGGCAATGTGAATCCGAGAAACGATGCGGAGAGCGCCGCCGACACGGTGCTCGAGACGACGAACGTCGAGGCAGGTGACGAAGTCGCGCCGGGCTCGATCGTGGATCTCGTCGTTGCCAGTGGGCGAGTCGCGATGCGCGATGTGACCGGATTCACCTTGGATGCTGCCACGGCTGAGCTGGAGAATCTCAAACTCACCGCCGTGCCGACGCTGATGGGCGCGTGCGGTGCGGAGGATTCTCCTGGGGTGGTGCTGTCGCTGTCACTCGCGCCGGGTGATGTTCCGGTGCACTCTGAGGTCGAACTGCGCTACTGCGAGTGATCCGAGGGCAGCGGCGTCAGCCCCGCCGATGCCTTTCCCGCGTCGTACGCTACTCCAGCCGCTGACGCGACCTCGCTGAGCCAGTTGGCGAGTAGCCGGTAGCCATGCTGAGTGAGCACGCTCTCCGGGTGGAACTGTACGCCTCGGATCGGCAACTCACGGTGGGAGAGCGCCATGACTGTGCCCGACGCAGTGCGTGCCGTGACGATGAGTTCCGGCGTCAGTTCTGCCTCCGGCAGGGCCAGTGAGTGGTACCGACCCACATCGAACGGTGAGGGGATGCCGTCGAACAGCGCCGATCCGTCGTGCGTGATCGTCGAGACCATACCGTGCATGAGCTCCGGCGCCTCGGAAACTTCGGTGGCGAAGGCGGCGCCGATCGCCTGGTGTCCGAGGCAGACCCCCAGTAGTGGCAGCTGTCGGTCGGCCGCGAGGCGGACGATTTCGACCGACGCTCCGGCATCCCGTGGCCGGCCGGGGCCGGGCGAGAGCAGCACGCCATCGAACGCAGGCAGTATTCGGGCGAAGCCCGTTGCCGTCTCGGCATCCGCCTCGATCATCTCGGCGTCCGCACCGAGCTCACGAAGGTAGCCGACGAGCGTGTGCACGAAGCTGTCGTGGTTGTCCACCACGAGCACGCGCACGCTCACTCCAGATCGACCTCGCCCGGGGTGATGAGCGGGCTGACCCACGGGAAGGCGTAGAAGAAGAGCCCGTAGAGGATCGCGGCGACCACGACGAGCAGGATCAGCACTCGTATCCACCACGGGCCGGGCAGGATGCGCCAGATTGCTGCGTACATCAGATCTTCCTCACCATGACAGGGATGCGACTTCGTCGACGGATGCCATTGATTCTGGCGCCCCCTCGGCGCGAGGCTGGAAGCCTTCGAATACGGAGTAACCAACGATGCGCTCGGCCAGCGAGTAAAGGGGGGAACAGGCGGTCAGTGTCAGGTATCGCTCCCCCGTGGCGACACCGGGAACCTGGGGAACATCCAAAAGCACATCGACCTCGTTCGGCTGGACGTATTCCAGCGTGCGGAACCGGTAGGTGTACCAGCCCTCCTGCGTCTCGATCACGATGGCGTCATTCAGGCGGAGCTTGTCCATGCGGTTCAGCGGAAAGCCCCAGGTCGTCCGGTGACCGGCGACCGAGAAGTTGCCGACCTGCCCCGGCATCACGGACTGATCGTAGACACCGATCCAACCGTTATCGAGGGTGACGGAACGGCTGGTTCCGCCCGCGATGGTGACGTTGTAGTCGTCGCCGAAGCGAGGAATGCGCATCTGTGCGAGAGACTGACCGCTGCCCGGATGCTCCAGAAGCGGCGGTTCGTACCAGAGGGCACCAGTCTCTTCGTCTTCGATGACTGGCGGCAGCTCCGGAACGGGCAACTGCTCCCACTCCTGCGTGATCTCCTGGCCCTGGCTGTTGCTCTGTGCACTGATGATGAGGTCGCCGATCCACATCTGCCAGGCGACGAACAGCAGCACGACCACTCCCGCCGTCAGCAGAAGCTCGCCGAGCACACTGGTGACGGTGGCGGGAGGGCGCCTGCGCTGACGCCGGGCACGCCTGGTCAGCGGCGCGGCGGAGGCAGTCATAGGGGCGATCTTATCCCCCGCGGGTGAACGGAAACCCGTGAAAACTGCAAACCGGACCGTCTTGGGTAGAATGACCCCATGGCACGTGACCGTAAGAGCGAAGAACCCGTTGTTGAGCGCGCGGAAGGCGAACAGGCCCCGAATGCCGTGTGGTTCAAGCCGGTGATGCTGGGCTTCATGCTGCTGGGCCTGGCGTGGATTCTCGTGTTCTACGTCTCAGGGATGCAGTTCCCCATTCCCGGCATCGATTCATGGAACCTTGCCATCGGCCTCGGCATCGCGATGATCGGCTTCCTCATGACCACGCGCTGGCGCTGAGCCCCGCACCCAGTTTTCTGAAAAGGCCCCTCGCTGTGAAGCTCGGCGAGGGGCCTTTCGCATGCCCAGAAGTTATCCCCAGAGTTATCCACAGCCTGGGGAGAATTACACGCTTGTTATTCACAGGGGTGGAAAACCCTGTTAACAACTTCTGATCAGGTCAGAATCAACGGCGGCACGATGAAGACGGCTGCGAGCAGAATCACGGCGAGGGCGATCAGCAGCAGAATCTGCCAGCGCCGCTGCGAGCGCTTGCGCGTGCGCAGGACGATGAGTCCGACCAGTGCGCCGACAACGGCACCACCGAGGTGCGCCTGCCACGCGATGTTGAAGCCCGGCACGAATCCGATCACGAGGTTGATGCCGAGCAGGACGAACAGCCCGGTCATGTTGGCACCGAGATGCAGGCCGATCACCAAAAGGGCACCGAATAGGGCGAAGACCGCGCCGGATGCGCCGATCGTCGCCGTGTCCGGCGCGATCAGAGCGACCGCGACCGAACCACCGAGTGCGCCGAGCACGTACAGGGCGAGGAAGCGCCAGCGGCCCAGCATGGGCTCGAGGCTGCGTCCGAGCATCCAGAGCGCAAGCATGTTCAGAGCGATGTGCCAGATTCCGCTGTGCACGAGCGCCGCGGTGATCAGACGCCAGGGCTGGAAGGGCGCACCGGAAAGTTCAGGGAAGAGGTAGCCCACCCAGAACTGGAACAGTCCGGTGATGTTCAGACCGGGTACCAGTTGCAGCAGGCCGACGAATGCGGTGACACCGATGATGCTGTAGGTCATGACCGGATTGCCGGATTGAACGGTGGCCATCGAGACTGTGGAGCGGCGACCCCACTGCCGCTGGGCACGCTTCTGCGCGGGGGTGCGGTTGGTGCGCTGCTCTTTCATGCACTCCGGGCAGATGACGCCGACGGGCGCCTGAGTCTGACACTCGGGGCAGACGGTGCGCATGCACCGCTGACAGAGCACGAAGCTCTGCCGATCCGGATGGCGATAGCAGTAATTCTCGCGATTGTTCGCGAATTCAGGCGAAGTCATCCGGATCGGCCAGAGCTGACGTGATCAGACGGCGACGATGTCGACCGACTGCAGGACGACGTCTTTGACCGGGCGATCACCAGCGGCGGTGGGAACAGCGGCGATCGCGTCGACGACCTTCCGGGAGGCGTCGTCGGCAACCTCGCCGAAGATCGTGTGCTTGCCCTGCAACCACGGGGTCGGATCGGTGGTGATGAAGAACTGCGAGCCGTTCGTGCCCTCAGGCTTTCCGGTGATCGCGTTGCGACGAAGGCCGGCGTTCGCCATGGCGAGGATGTAGGGCTCGCTGAAGTTGAGCTCCATGTTGATCTCGTCGTCGAAGTTGTAGCCGGGGCCGCCGACGCCCTGACCGAGCGGGTCGCCGCCCTGGATCATGAAGTTCGGGATGATGCGGTGGAAGATGACGTCCTTGTACAGTGCGCCCTCGCCCGGCTTGTTGGTGGCGGGGTTCGTCCAGTCCTGGGTGCCGTCGGAGAGTCCGACGAAGTTCTTGACCGTCTTCGGAGCGTGGTCGCCGAAGAGGTTGACGACGATATCGCCGTGGTTGGTGTGCAGAGTTGCAATGTGAGAGTGCTGAGCCATGACTACATTCTCGCAGAGCTTCATATGAGATGGTCGATTCTCCCCCTGCATCCAGACTCGTCTGGCAAGATGGGGAACCCCGTACTCCAACTCGGCAGGAGAACATTGTGAGCCTCACCCGCAAGCGCAAGAAGGAACTGCGCCGTCTGCAGAACGACGCCACGGAACTCTGGGAATCCCAGCAGGTACTCGTCGGTCATGCAGCAGACGTCGCCCGTGAAGCTGGTCGCCAGCTTGGCAACGTCGGCCGCGAGCAGGTTCTTCCTGTCGTGCAGGACACCTACAACCGTCGTGTCGCACCGACCGTCGATCGCGGAATCAAGATCGGCCGCCAGGTGATGGACGACAAGGTTGTCCCGATCGTCGGCGGCGTCGTCGGCACCGCGCTGTCGGCGTGGGATGTCGCGAACGCGAAGCGTCAGGGCCTGTCGTTCTCGCACCAGCCCGCAGCTCCCGTGAAGAACGGCCCCGGCCTCGGATCGGTCATCGCCGTCATCCTCGGTGTCGCTGCAGCTGCTGGTGTGCTCTACGCCGCGTGGCAGGCGCTGCGCACCGACGATGAGCTCTGGGTTGCTGACGACCCGCTTTCCGCACCGGACGCGTGAGTTCACCTGACCTGCATTCGCGGGTGAGGGAAGCTGCGGCGGCCCGTGGTCTTGACATCGAGATCCGCGAACGACCAGAGGCGAACAGCCTGCACGAGGCTGCCTCGCTGCTCGGCATCGACCCGTCCGGCATCGTGAAGACGCTCGTCGTCAAGCGCGCAGACAACACATACCTGTTCGCGCTGGTGCCGGGCGGGCGCTCGATCTCGTGGCCGAAGCTGCGCGCTCTGGTCGGCGTGAACAAGCTGCGCCTGCCCGAACCCGAGCTGGCCCTGGCCGCGACCGGTTACGCGCGCGGCACCATCGTTCCGATCGGCAGCACCACCGACTGGCCGATCTACGCCGATGAGTCGATCGTCGGCCAGCAGGTCGCCATGGGCGCAGGTTCGCATGGCTTCAGCCTGTTCGTCGACGCGGATGCGCTGATCGCCGCGTACGGCGCAACGGTTGCCGACATCTCAGTTCCTGAGCAGCCTCGCGGCTGAAAGGGCGAGGTCATGCAATTCCGCGTGCTCGGGCCGGTGTCATTCAGTTCGGGCGGTGTCTGGCGGCGACCGAGCGGAAAGCTCCGGCAACAACTGTTAGCCGTATTACTCACCCGCCCGGGCGAGCTCGTGGGGTATGACGCGCTCGCTGAGGCTCTGTGGGGTGAGCCGGTCGCCAACGCACAGCAGCGGCTCCACCTGCACATCCACCGACTGCGCCTCGAACTCGCAGAGCCCGAGCTGATCGTCGGCGAGCAGGGCGGCTACCGACTGCAGGCGGCGCCTGATGCTGTCGATTCGCTGCGGTTCGAGCGCGCGGCACACTCCGCGCTCGCGCTCACACCCGGTACGCCGGGCCGTAGCGCCGCCGCACGCGCGGCGCTTGACACCTGGTCGGAACCATGGGGTGGTGTCGCCTTCGCCGGTGCCGATGCGCCGCCGTGCCGTGACGAGTCGGCACTGCTCGATGCACTGCGGATCGATGTCGCCGAGGCCTTCTTCGCCGCGGAGATCGACGAGGGTCGCCACCTCGACGTGCTTTTCGACCTGCGCAGGGCAGCCCAGCAACACCCGCTTCGCGAGCAACTGCAGGGTTTGCTGATGTCGGCGCTGCACCAGTCGGGCAGGTCGCAGGATGCTCTCGAGGTCTACCGGATCACGCGCGACACCCTCGTCGACGAGTTGGGCATCGAGCCGTCCGGTGCGCTCCAGAGCATCCAGCAGGCGGTGCTCACCGGCTCGGATGCGATCGCGTCGATCCAGTCGGGTCCGACGCCCGCGCAGCTGCCGCCCGCAGGACCCCTGATCGGCCGCGAGACGGAGCTCACACAACTCGACGTACTTGACGGTATGGCGTCCGGAACCCTCGCCGTCTTGAGCGGGCCGCCAGGGGTCGGCAAAAGTGCACTGGCAGTCACCTGGGCGTCACGGCACCGCGATGCCTTCACCGACGGACAACTCTTCGTCGACCTGCAGGGCTACAGCGAGACCACACCACTACGCCCGGATGCCGTTCTCGACGGCTTCATCCGCGCGCTCGGCGCAGATCCCAGCGGCCTCCGCGACATCCGCGAGCGCACCGCCACCTTCCGCAGCATCCTTGCCCACCGATCTGTGCTGGTCGTGCTCGACAATGCGCGCTCGGCCGAGCAGGTGCGCCCACTGCTACCAAGTGGCCCGAGCTGCCTCGCGCTGGTGACCAGTCGCGACAGTCTGAGCGGGCTTACCGCCGAGTTCGACGCGCTGCGCGTCGAACTCGGCGGGCTGGGCGCTGCCGAGAGTGTGACGCTGCTGCGCAAGGCATCGCGCGATGCGCCGGGCGCCGCCTCAGAGTCCGACACCGCGTGGCTCGATCTCGCCGACCGTTGCGGCCGCCTGCCGCTGACGCTGCGGGTCGCCGGCGAGCTCGTCCGCGAGGATCCGACCGCGCTGCACACGCTGGTCTCCGCGCCCACCGGCGAGACGCTCGACCGGCTCGAGCTCGGCGAGCCCGCCGGCAGCGCACGAACCGTGCTCTCCTGGTCGTACCGTGCACTCCCCAACGATGCGGCGGCCATCTTCCGCGCTCTCGGCGTGCAGCCAAGCGCAACGATCGACCTCACCGGCATCCAGGCGTTGACCGGATTCGACACTGCGCGGGCCCGCCGAGGCGTCGACGCGCTCGTGCGCGCGCATCTCGCGACCCTCGAGGACGGGTGGGTGCACCAGCACGACCTGCTCGCGGCCTACGCCCGCGACTGCGCAGGCGAGCTTGAGAACGACAACCGGGAGCACATGCTGATCGGGCTTGCCGACGATCTGCTCGCGCGCAGCAGCGCTGCGCGCGACGCGTGGGAGACCGGTACGGAAACCGACGAGTTCGATGATTCGGATGCGGCGCGGGACTGGCTCCTGCACGCGCTGCCACTCATTGTCGACACCGCATCCCATCTGCCGGTGAGCTGCGATCTCACCGTTGTAGAGCTGTCGCAAAGCCTCTATCTCGTCTTGCTCCGGGCGTCCGCTCACGACCTGCTGGATCGGCTGCTTGCGAGTGCGCTCGCAGCGGCGGATCGCCTGGGGGATCTTTCTGCGAGAGCGCGCGCGATCGGGGCGATCGGCATCGCTGCGCATCGACGCGGCCGGCCGCAGGACGGGATCGAACAGCTGCTGCACGCACGCGAATTGGCCGAGCGCGCCCAAGATCCCGCGACCCGCGCGGTCATCGCGAACAATCTCGGAGTACTGCTGGCGGTGGTGGGCCGGCAACAGGAAGCCCTCGACCTGTATCGGGAGGCGCGCGCCCTCGCTGTTGAGCTCGATGATGCCGAACGCATCCGCGTCGCGGACAGCAATATCGGCACCACGCTCACCGAGCTGGGCCGGTTCGATGAAGCCGAGCCGATCTTGGTGGAGCGGTACGAGGTGGACCTCGCGCAGGGCCGACGGTCGAGGCTGGCGTACAGCGCGTGCCATCTCGCCGAGTGGGCGATCGAAAGCGGCGATGTCGACCGCGCAGCCGCGTTGGCCAATCAATCGATTGAGGCTGCGCGCGAGCATGCCAATCTGGTGATTGAGGCTTACGCCACCCTGGTACTGGGCCGGGCAGCGCTCGTCCGTGATGATGGCATCCGAGCGGCGGCCATCCTCGAAACCGCGTTGAAGCTTGCCCGACGCACCCGAGAAACGGAGCTGATCGCGCTGGCACTCGCCTGGCGCGCGCGGTCGATCGTCGACACCGACCCGCAGGGATCGCGCCGTCTGCTCGACGAGGGTCTGACGCGCGCACACCGCGATGGCATCGTGCTCGCCGAGATCCAGCTGCAGGAGGCCAAGGTGTTCGTGCTCACGCGTGTCGGGCACGAACCGGAAGCTGCGGTGGCCGGGGCGCACGCACAGCGGTTGCGCGAGCAGTACGGCACCGCCTGACAAGAACGGCCCGCCCGAACGGCACCATCCGGCTCAGATAACCTCGGCCATGCGCAGGGCGATGTCGACGAGCTTCACGCGCTGCAGTTCTGCGACAGCGGGAACGGTGAACCAGCCGGCCATGTCGGTCGAGCCATCCTCTTCAAAGCGCAGCTTGCCGCCAGAGATTTTCGCGCGGTAGACGATGCGCAGCGTGTGCAGCGGCACGTTGGCCTTCTTCACCCGACGACCAGCAGGAATGACTCGGGAATGCACACCGAGCAGTTCCTGCACGTGCACCGTGTAGCCGGTCTCTTCACGGACCTCTCGGCGCACAGCGTCCTCTGGATCTTCACCGGCTTCGAGCCCGCCACCGGGCATCGTCCACGCGACGCGGCGCCCCTCGGTCCAGCGCGCCAGCAGCACCTTGCCCTCGTCGTCGGTGACGACCGCGTACGCTGCGACCCGCAGATCCATGGGACTCACACTAGTGGGGCGCCAAGATCGCACGACACTAGATTACATACCGCCCGGTCGGTATGATGGCGATTATCCCCACCGAAAGGACACTCCATGACCCGCACCGCCATCGTCACAGGAGCCGCCCGCGGCATCGGCGCCGCGACGGCCATTCGCCTTGCTTCCGACGGTCACGCCGTCGCCGTGCTCGATCTGAATGAAGCCGCCTGCGCCGACACCGTGCAGATCATCACCGATGCGGGCGGCCGCGCCATCGCTGTCGGTGCGGATGTCGCCGATGCCGCCGCGGTCACCGCGGCCGTCGACCTGATCGCCGTCGAGCTCGGCGCACCGACAATCCTGGTGAACAACGCCGGGATCATCCGCGACAACCTGTTGTTCAAGATGACCGAGGATGACTGGGACTCCGTCATCTCGGTGCACCTGCGCGGCGCATTCCTGATGAGCAGGGCAGTGCAGAAACATCAGGTCGACGCGGGTTGGGGTCGGGTCGTGAACCTGTCGAGCACCTCGGCGCTCGGCAACCGCGGCCAGGCGAACTACGCGGCGGCAAAGGCCGGGATGCAGGGCTTCACGAAGACCCTTGCCATCGAGCTGGGTCGTTACGGGGTCACTGCCAACGCGATCGCACCCGGCTTCATCGTCACCGATATGACCCGCTCGACCGCCGAGCGCGTGGGTGTCGGCTTCGACGATTTCGTTGAGCATATGGCGAAGGAGATCCCCGTGGGTCGTGCGGGACAGCCCGAAGACATCGCTGCCGCGGCGTCCTTCTTCATCTCCGAGCAGGCCGGCTTCGTATCCGGTCAGGTGCTGTACGTGGCAGGCGGGCCGGCATCATGAGCATCGTCGCCGGGCACCCCTCAGAGCTCGTCGGAGCGATCGGACACAGCGCCACCGGCGACTGGTTCACGATCGACCAGGCACGCATCCAGGCGTTCGCGGATGCCACCGAAGACTGGCAGTGGATTCATCTTGACCCTGAGCGTGCGGCCTCCGGTCCGTTCGGCGCCACCATCGCGCACGGCTATCTCACCCTCTCCCTGCTGCCGCGCCTCACCGAAGGACTGCTGCAGGTCGACGGTGCCGCCATGGTCGTGAACTACGGTCTCGACAAGGTGCGCTTCCTGCAGCCGGTGACGGCCGGATCCCGCGTGCGCGCGGTCACCGAGGTCACTTCTGCCGAAGGCGGCGCGCAGGGCTGGCGTGTGGGGATGCGTACGACGGTCGAGATCGAGGACTCTGAGCGTCCGGCGTTGGTCGCCGAGACGGTCGCGCTGTTCATCCCGGCGTAGGAGCAGGAGCTACCGGCCTCACAGACCGACTTCACGCGTGACGTCCTTCCACGGAATCGGCGTCTCGCCGAGCCGGTCAGTCTCATCCCACGCCGCATCCACCGCGCGGATGTCGGCGAGCTCTTCCGCGTCACTGAGGAGTCGAGCAAGTGAGTCCGTATCGACGACGACGGCGACTCGCACGTTACCCCGAGTCAGATAGACGGGCTCACGTCGCGACTGATCGACCACGAAGGCGAGGCGATCACGAGCATCGGTGAGGGTGATCTCAGTCATACCTGCAGGTATACGCCCTGAGACGCGTGCACGGAAGTGTGCGAGACTGTAAACATGTCTACAGGCGTTCTCAGTGTGCGACTCCCAGAGGAGATCAAGGCTCGGCTGGATGCCCTCGCCGAAGCAACGGGACGCCCCGCTGCTTTTTACGTGCGTGAAGCTGTCGCCGAGCATCTCGCCGACATCGAGTATGCCTACGCACTCCGCACGGAGGCTGAGGCGATTCGCCGAGGCGAAGTTCGCACCCGCTCCCTCGACGAGGTTGCGACAGAACTCGAACTCGACTGAGCAACTTCGCTAGTTGCGAGTCGGGGTTGAGCCGTGTGGAGCATTGAATTATCGCCTCGTGCTGAGAAGGCAATGCGCAAGCTCGACAAGCAAGTCGCGCGTCGTGTGCGAGACGGGCTTGTCCGGCTCGCCTCGCTCGAAGACCCCGCCGTCTCATGCAAAGCACTCAGCGGTCCGATGATCGGGCTGTGGCGCTATCGCGTGGGAGACTACCGCGTCATCCTTGATATCAACCGCGGCCAGGTCGTCATTGTCGCCCTCGACCTTGGGCACCGCGGCGATATCTACGACTGACTGCCAGCCGGCCTCCCGCTCGAATCACCTCACACCCGCTCGAGCACCATCGCCATGCCCTGGCCGCCGCCGACACACATTGTCTCGAGCCCGTAGCGGCCACCGGTCACGGCGAGGCCGTTGAGCAGCGTCGAGGTGATGCGCGCACCGGTCATGCCGAACGGATGCCCGACGGCGATCGCCCCGCCGTGCACGTTCAGACGCCCCTCGTCGATGCCGAGCTCACGCGCCGAAGGAATTACCTGTGCCGCGAAAGCCTCGTTGATCTCGACCAGGTCGATGTCTGAGATGCTGAGTCCCGCCAGGGCGAGCGCGCGTCGCGAGGATTCAACGGGCCCCAGCCCCATGATCTCTGGCGACAGAGCGCTCACCCCGGTCGAGACGATCCGCGCCAGCGGCTCGAGCCCCAGCTCGTCGACGACGCGATCCGACACGATGACCACGGCCGCTGCCCCATCATTGAGCGCGCAGCAGTTGCCCGCGGTGACCGTGCCGTCCGGGCGGAACACCGGCTGCAGTCCCGCGAGCGTCTCGGCCGTCACCCCGGCACGAGGCCCGTCGTCGGCCGAGACCACCGTGCCGTCGGCAAGGGTCACCGGCGTTATGTCCCGTGCCCAGAATCCCGAGGCGATCGCGGCCTCGGCCCGCTGCTGCGACCGTGCGGCGAAGGCATCCTGCTCGTCGCGGGTGATGCCATGCACCTGGGCCACGTTTTCGGCCGTTTGCCCCATCGCGATGTAGGGGTCAGGAAGCGCGCCGCCGAGGCGAGGGTCGGTCCATGCCGGAGTCCCGGCCGCCGCGCGTCCCGTCGATCGCTCGCCGGCCGCACCGAACACCGGGTTCTCGATTACATGCCCTGGCGAGGCATCCGCAGCGCCGTGTACGTACCGGCTGACCATCTCGACGCCGGCCGAGACGAAGACATCGCCCTCGCCGGCCTTGATCGCGTGAAATGCCATCCTGGTGGTCTGCAGCGACGATGAGCAGTAGCGATTCACCGTGGTGCCTGGCACGGTGTCCAGCCCCAGCAGTACTGAGACGATGCGGGCGATGTTGAACCCCTGCTCGCCGGCCGGCTGCCCGGTGCCGAGCAGCAGGTCATTGATGCGAGTCGGATCCAGGCCCGGCACCTTGTCGAGCGCGGCCTGCACCATGCGCGCGGCGAGATCGTCACCGCGCAGCGAGGTGAGCGATCCCTTTCCGGCACGGCCGATCGGGGAGCGGGCGGTGGCGACGATGTATGCCTCGGGCATGAGATCTCCTGTGGGTGTGCGCGTGTGGGTGATGAGTCAGACGAAGGCGGGGATGCCAGTGATGGCACGCCCCACGATGAGCGAGTTCATGTCGTAGGTGCCCTCGAACGTGTAAACGGCCTCGGCGTCGGCAAAGTACCGTGCGACGCCGTGATCGAGCTGGATGCCGTTTCCGCCGCAGATCTCGCGACTGCGGGCCACGACCTCACGCATCCGCTTCGTCACGAATGCCTTCGCCATCGCGGAGTGATGATCGCGCTGCGCGCCCTCATCCTGCAACTGCGAGACGCGCATGCACATCGCGATGGATGCCGTGATGTCGGCGAGCGAGTCGGCGAGCTTCTGCTGCACGAGCTGGAACGACGCGATCGGCTTGCCAAACTGAATACGAGTCTTGGCATATTCGACGGATGCCTCGTAGGCACCCACTGCGACACCGAGCGCCTGCCACGCGACATCGCCACGAGTGAGGCGCAGCACCACCGCGAGGTCGCGGAAGCCGTCGATCTTCTGCAGCCGATCGCTTTCCAGCACGACGACGTTCTCGAGCACGATGTCGGCATTCTCGACTGCGCGCAGCGACTGCTTGCGCTCGATCTTGGTGCCGGTGAATCCGATCGCTGGCGTGCGTACGAGGAACCCCTTCACCTGGTCGTCGGCGACGTCGCGCGCCCAAATGACGACGAGATCGGCGAAGGCGCCGTTGCCGATCCATCGTTTCGCGCCGTTCAGCACCCATTCATCACCGCGGCGCTCCGCCGTGGTCTCCAGCCCCTTGGCCGTGTCGGAGCCGTGGTCAGGTTCGGTGAGACCGAATGCCGCGACCAGTTCGCCGGCGGCGAGTGTGGGCAGCCATTCGGCCTTCTGCTCGTCGGAGCCACCGACCCAGATCGCAGTCATCGCCAGGCCGCTGTGCACACCGATGAAGGTGGCCGTCGACGGGTCGGCGCGGGAGATCTCCATCGCCACCCACCCGCGGAAGACCGCGCTGTTCTCGAACTGCCAGGTCTCCGGGAATGCGTTGCCGTACAGGCCCAGCTCCGCGATTCGCGGCACCAGGTGGCGCGGGCTCTCCGCGCGCTCCCAATGGTCATCGGCGAACGGTCGCACCTCAGTGTCGAGGAACGCGCGAATCGACGTCAGCGCCCGCTGCTCGGTGTCGGTGAGTCGGGTCTGGAACTCGTAGAAGTCGGCAGCCAGCAGCGCAGCGCGCGGGGCATCCGTCAGTGCAGTCGGGTTCGGCGTGGGTGTGGGCAGGGTGGACGGGCTCAGGGTGGACGTCATTGTGTCTCCGATCGTCGGTGATCACGATCGAGTATGCATCATTTTCAAGAATGTTGCACAACATATTTGGAAACGTTGCATTTGCCGAGTGTTGCGCGGGTAGAGTTCTGGCATGACCAGCACCGCCGCCACCCACGCTGTCGCCAAGACCACGACTGCAGTGACGATCGCCGACTCTGGCCTAATCGCGGCACCGTCCTGGTTATCCGATCGCCTGAGCACGCACACCGATGCGCGGCGGGCCTTCGATGCGGCACGGGAGAGCTTCATCGCCGGTCATCGCATCGACATGGGCAGCCTCGCCACCTCACTCGGCGTCGAGCGCACCTCGCTGTTTCGCTGGGTCGGCAACCGCGATGCCCTGCTCGGCGAAGTGCTCTGGTCACTCGCCGTCCCCACACTCATACACGCTGAGCATGCGGCCGCCGCGCTGAGCGGTGGCGAGCGCATCGCCAGCATCCTCACGCATTTCGTCGATGACCTGATCACGGCCGACTACTTCCGCCAGTTTCTTCGTCGCGAGCCCGCCCGCGCGCTGCGGTTGCTCACCACCAAGGAGAGTCCCATTCAGCGCCGCTACGTCGCGACCGCCGAGTGGCTGGTGCGTCGCGAAATCGGCGATGAACCGCTGGGCGGCGCGATCGATCCGGCCGGACTCGCCTACCTGCTGGTGCGGATGTCGGAGTCGTTCACCTACGCCGACCTGATCTCCGGCGACCAGCCCAGCGCCGCGCGTGCCCGCATCGCCTTCCGACTGCTGCTGCGCGTCGACGCCTGAGGCTTCCCCGTCACTCGCCAGAACTCACCAGAACTCGCCGGCACCCGCCCCCACTCGCGACCTCTCAAGGAGCAGACCATGACGACCTTTCGTGTGCACGAGCCGTTCCCGACGCGGTGGAACGACAACGACCAGTACGGCCACATCAACAACACCGTCTACTACCTGGCAATGGATACCGCCGTGAACACCTGGATGATCAGGGAAGGCGGCCTCGATCCCCAAGGCGACGCGATCGCGCTGTGCGCAGCATCCTCGTGCGAGTTCCACGCCTCAGCGTCGTTTCCTGATCCCCTCGCGGTCGGCATCGGGATCGAGCGCCTGGGCACCACGAGCATCACGTGGAAGCTGGGCATCCTGCTCGGAGATGAGCAGATCGCGACGGGTCGCTTCGTGCACGTGTTCGTGGATGCCGCGACCCGAAAGCCCACACCAGTTCCGGCATCCATCCGAGAGGCGATCGAGTCGCAGATCGTCCCCGCGCACTGAGCCCACACGTCGAATCCGCCCGCACGTCCCGCCGAGCCCGCCAGGCCCGCCAGGCCCGCACACATGCAGGGCCGATGAACGGATGCACGGCCATTCACCGGCGTTTCGCCCTGCAGGCGTACGATCTCCCTGCATCCGTGCAAGGAATGGCCGCGCAAGGAGTAGTCGTGGACATACCGACCATCCGGTATGGTATTCATGACGGCTCATCGCAGAGCTGCAGGAAGGCGGGCACAGATGCCTGAGGTACCCGGGCTCGACGTGACGGCGCTGACCGCATGGCTGGCCACCACCCACCCTGAACTCGCGCCTGCGCAGCTTTCCACAGGTGACGGCCTGCGCGCCGAGGTCATTGCCGGCGGCCGCAGCAACCTCACTTACGCCATCGACGGGGCGACGATTCCGCTGATCCTGCGCCGTCCTCCGCTCGGACACGTGCTCTCCAGCGCGCACGACATGGGGCGAGAGCACCGCGTGATCTCTGCCCTGGCATCCACACCGATTCCGGTTCCGGTGGCGGTGGATCTCGTCGATGACACCGGCGGAGCCATCACCGGCAGCCCGTTCTTCCTGATGGAGCGCGCGCCGGGCCGAGTGCTGGCATCCCTTGCGCAGAACGCCGACTACTCCCCCAACGGGCTGCACGCGCTGAGCCTTGAGCTCGTGCGACATCTCGCCGACCTGCACGCCGTCGACCCAGCGCAAGTCGGCCTGGGTGACTTCGGCCGCCCCGACGGCTACCTGGCACGTCAGCTCGCGACCTGGCGCAGACAGCTCGACGCCTCACGTTCGCGTGCGACCCCCGATCTCGACCGTCTGCAGGAGACTCTCGCCGGCGGCGTACCCGAGACTGCGCGCACCGGCATCGTGCACGGCGACTACCGCCTCGACAATGCCCTCGTCGACGGCCCGCGCGAGCATCCGCACATCTCCGCGATCCTGGACTGGGAGATGGCCACACTCGGCGATCCGCTCGTCGACCTCGGCATCTTCGCGCTGTACTGGGACATCGCCGACCTCCCCGGTGGCGGCGGAGCAGTGCCGAGTGCCGTCGATCCGTCGGCCGGCTACCCCGGTTTCGACGAGCTCGCCGACGCATACGCGGCGCACGCCGGCATCACGCTGCCGAACCTCAGCTGGTACCGCGCCTTCGCCGCGTACAAACTCGCCGTCATCCTCGAAGGCATCCACTACCGCTTTCGCGCAGGCGACACCGTCGGCGAAGGTTTCGAACGCATGGGCGGGCTCGTCGAGCCGCTCGCAAGGAAAGGGCTGCAGGTGCACTGATGGACTTTGCTCCGGATACACGAACCACCGAGATCACCGCGCAGGTGCGCGCCTTCCTCGACGAGGAGGTGTTCCCCGCCGAGGCCACCCTCGATGCGCAGCTCGCAGCGATGCCGGGCGAGTGGTCGTTCCGCCCGATCGTTCGCGAGCTGCAGCAGAAGGCACGCGCACGCGGACTGTGGAACCTGTTCCTGCCGGGCGAGGCCGCAGCGACGGGAGGCGCAGGGCTCACGAACCTGCAGTACGCGCAGGTGGCTGAGTTGACCGGATGGAGCCCCCGGCTCGCTCCCGTCGCATTCAACTGCGCGGCCCCCGACACCGGCAACATGGAGGTGCTGAACGACTTCGGCACTCCCGAACAGAAGCAGCAGTGGCTCACCCCGCTGCTGAACGCCGAGATCCGCAGTGCGTTCTGCATGACGGAGCCGGATGCCGCATCCAGCGACGCCACGAACATCGGCACGAGCATCCGCCGTGAGGGTGATGAGTACATCATCACCGGACGCAAGTGGTGGTCGACGGGCGCGATGAATCCGGATGCCGCGATCTTCATCGTGATGGGAAAGACGGATCCGGATGCTGCGCGCCACCGCCAGCAGTCGATGGTCCTGGTGCCGCGGGACACTCCTGGGGTGCAGATCGTGCGCCCGCTGACGGTGTTCGGGTACGACGACCGCGATCATGGTGGCCACGCCGAGGTCGTCTTCGATGACGTGCGTGTGCCGGCTGCGAACCTGATCGGAGAGGAGGGCGGCGGTTTCGCGATCGCGCAGGCGCGTCTCGGCCCCGGTCGCATCCACCACTGCATGCGCGCCCTCGGCATGGGTGAGCGTGCCCTCTCACTGCTGATCACGCGCGCCAATGAACGGCATGCTTTCGGTCGCACGCTGGCCGAGCAGGGCGTGATCCGTGAGTGGGTGGCCGAGTCGCGCATCCAGCTGGAGGCCCTGCGCCTGCTCGTGCTGAAGACCGCCTGGCTGATGGACACCGTGGGCAACCGGCAGGCGTCGACGGAGATCCAAGCGATCAAGATCGCGGTGCCGCGCGCAGTGCAGACGATCATCGACCGCGCCATCCAGGTGCACGGAGGTGCCGGCGTATCGGGTGATACTCCGCTCGCCGAGCTGTATGCCGGCATCCGCTCGCTGCGGATCGCCGACGGCCCTGATGAGGTGCACCTGTCGAGCCTCGGGCGCGCGCAACTGCGCCTCTGATCGAGCCCTGTTCATCTCAAATATTCACGTCAAAGGAGACATGATGACCCACACCGCTGACCCCGCCATCGACGGCCCCGGCTTTCCGACACTGTCGGTCGCCGCCATCCTCGCCGAATCAGCCGTCCGGCATGCCGACCGCACGGCCGTGCACTTCGCTGGCACCGCAACCACCTACCGCGATCTGTGGGACCAGACGCGTGCGTATGCCGGGGCGCTGCGTGATCGGGGCATCGGCAAGGGCGACCGGGTGGCGATGCTGATCCCGAACGTGCCCGACTTCGCCCGCGTGTACTACGCGGTGCTGTCGCTCGGCGCGATCGCGGTGCCGGTGCATCTGCTGTTCAAATCGGAGGAGATCGCCTACGTACTGCGCGATGCCGAGGCGGATCTGCTCGTGGTCGCCGCCCCTATGCTCGGCGAGGCTGTCCCTGCCGCGCAGCAGGCGGGCGTGCCGCTGACCACCGTGCTGCTTCCTGCGGATGCCGGTATCGAGCTTCCCCGCCTGGAACTGGAGGCCGCGGCATCCGAGCCGATCGTGCGACATGTCGCGACCGGACCACTGGATCCTGCGACGATCCTCTACACAAGCGGAACCACCGGCACGCCGAAGGGCGCGGTCGGCAGCCACCTGTCGATCATCGAGCAGGTGCACTGCACTCTCATCGATGCCTTCGACATCCGCGCGTCCGACACCGTCTTCGGCGGCCTGCCGCTGTTTCACACATTCGGGCAGACCGCGGTGATGAACATCGCGTTCCGGGTCGGCGCTGCGGTGATTCTGCTGCCGCGCTTCGACCCGGATGAGGCGCTCGCGCTGATGATGACGCACCAGGCGACCGTTTTCACCGCCGTGCCGACCATGTACGTCGGGATGCTGGAAGCTGCTCGCCGCTCGGCAGAACGCCCACCGCTGCGGTTCGCCGTCTCGGGTGGGGCCGCGCTGCCGGTCGCCGTGTTGGAGGCATTCCATGATGCCTATGGCGCGGACGTGCATGAAGGGTATGGCCTCACCGAGACCGCGCCGACGGTGTCGTCGAACCCGCTCGGCACGCCGATCCGCCCCGGCACCGTCGGGCGCACACTGTGGGGCGTCGATGTGGCGATCGCGGATGCCGAGATCGATGACCGCACCGTGCTCGACGATTCACCGGGGGCGCTCGGGGAGATCGTCGTGCGCGGACACAACCTTTTCAAGGGCTATCTCGGGCGTGCGGAGGCCTCGGCCGCCGCGGTCGTGGACGGATGGTTCCGCACCGGTGATCTCGGCACCTACGCCGATGGTGTGCTGACGATCGTCGACCGCAAGAAGGACATGATCGTGCGCTCGGGTTACAACGTGTATCCGACCGAGGTGGAGGCTGTGCTCGCGCGGCATCCTGGTGTCGCTGTCTCCGCCGTGTTCGGCATCGCCGACGACGTCAAGGGTCAGGAGGTGCACGCCGCGGTCGTGGCCCGTGAGGGCGTGTCCTTGGATGCAGACGAAGTCATCGCGTTCGTGCGCGAACACATCGCCGCCTACAAGTACCCGCGCGTCGTGCATCTGGTCACCGAGCTGCCACTTGGCAGCAGCGGCAAGGTACTCAAGCGTGAGCTGGTGGAGCAGTACTCTCGCTGAGCATGCCCGGAACGGCATGGGGTGGAACGACATGGTGCAGCAGCGCCAGTCCCTCCCGCGATGCCGAACCGGCGGGGGCGGTGTGTGTCACCAGCAACTGCGCATGCGAGCCTGGTGACTGCAGCGACTGCTTCGTCACCGTGAGTGAGCCCACCAGAGGATGGCGCAGTTCGTAGACGGCGGTGTTGCGAGCCTGCACCCGATTGTCTGCCCACAGCCGGGCGAACTCGGGGCTCTTCATCGACAGCATCCCGATCAGCGATGCCAATGCGGTGTCATCCGGATACGTGCCCACGGCCAACCGCAGGTCACCGACGACGGCACGACTCTTCGCTGGCCAATCCACGTAGAGGGTCCTCAGCGCCGGGTCGAGAAAGACCAGCTCTGCGAGCACAGGCCGCGACCGCGGATGCTGCGGGGCCTCGTAACTGAGATGCGGAGTGAGCAGCGCGTGGCCGAGCCGATTCCACGCGAGGACCTCGCTGCGCCGCCCCAGCACCATCGCCGGGACGTCAGGCATCGAGTCGATCAGTTCGAGGAGCGCCCGATCAGCCGTTTCGACGCCGCGAATGGCGCGCGTGCGCAAAGTCCCATCGTGATGGCTGGCCAACTCGTGGAGGTGCGCGCGCTCATCATCGGTGAGTAGCAGGGCTGCCGCGATCGAGTTGAGCACCTGGGCGGAAGCGCCGTTTGCCTGGCCCTGCTCGAGACGCGTGTAGTACGAGGAGCTGACTCCGGCCAGCACCGCGAGTTCTTCGCGGCGCAGTCCCTGCACCCTGCGGTTGTCGCCATACAGCGTCAACCCTGCCTGTTCCGGCGTGATCCTGGCGCGGCTCGCACGCAGGAACATCCCCAGCCCGTTCTTCTCGGTCATCCTCCCATTGTGCCTGCGACTGCCGACGGCTGGGTATCCCGCTCAGGGATACCCACACGGCGGGCTGGTCCGTTCTCGGCCACGGTCGCACAGTGGGATTCGGGCATCCCCCCGCACCGACACCAACCAAAGAGGTACACGCTCATGTTCACCACACGATTCGCCACCGCCAGTCTCGGCCTGCTCACCGTGGGGGCTGCACTCACGCTCAGCGCCTGCTCTGTGCCAGCGGCACCTGCCGACGCGGCCCCTGCCGACGCCTCACCCGCAGTCTTCTCCACAGCGACCGACGCCACCATCGTTGCGTCCTTCGACCTCACCGCCGGGCAGCTGCCCGAGAACATCGTGAGCGCCGCCGGCGACGCAGTGGCGGTCACCTTCGCGGCCAGCCGCCAGATTGCCGAGATCTCCGCCGCCGGCGACGTCGACATCCTGGGCACACTCCCCGCCCCCGCCGGCGGAGGCACGGCCACCCCCGTGCTCGGATTCCCGCTGGCGACCGGCCTCGCGCTCGTCGACGACGCGTACTACGCGCTGTACGCAACCGGGGAGGCAGACACTACCGGCCTGTGGAAGCTTGACGCCGCCGGGGAGTTTGACCTGGTCGCGTTGCTTCCGTCGGCCGGCCTGCCGAACGGACTGGCCTTTGACGAGCAGCATGACCGTTTTCTGGCCGCAGACTCGGTCCTCTCTGCGATCTACAGCATCACGCTCGACGGAGACGTGTCGACCTGGTCGGCGGATGCTGTTCTCGCTCAGGACGGCTTCCTCGGTGCGAACGGTGTGCAGCTGCACGGCGGTGACGTCTACGTCTCAAATCTCGACGCCGGGACGATTCTCCAGATCGACATTCAGGATGACGGGGCTGCGGGTGAGATTACCGTCGCAGCCGAGGATCTTGTCGGCGTCGATGACTTCGCCTTCACCGGACGCGAAGATCAGATCGTCGCAACCCTCGATCCGAGCAGTGAAGTCGTCCTGGTGACCAATGGTGAGCGCACCACGGTGCTCACCGAAGATGACGGGCTCAGCAATCCGACCTCGGTGCTCGTGCAGGACGACACGATCTACGTGCCCAGCGCCGCCTATGTCACCCAGGACAACCCCAACCTGTTGACCGCCACTCTCGCCGGTAAGTAGTAGGCGGCGGCGGTCGTAGAGACAGAGATCCTAGAGACAGAGATCCTGGAGATGAAGAGGCGGCCCGGATCCCCAGATCCGGGCCGCCTCTTCGCGAGGACGTGAGGTCAGGACCCTGGCACGCCCTCTGCGGTGAGCGCCACCGGCGCCGGTTCGACCGAGGTGACGTTGCCACCCTCGACCGAGTACGTCGTGCCGACGTAGGCCTGCACACCCTGATCGACAATGCTGATGCCGACGCCGAGGTAGGCGGCATGGCTGTCGTCACTGAACGACAGGGGCAGGATGCCGTTGCCGGCGAGGTCACCGGAGCGCACAGCATCCACCAGCGATTCGCGTGTCGGATTCTCACCCGCGGCAGCCAATGCCTCAGCGAACAGGTACGCGACGCTCATCCCGTAAATGGTGTTGCCGTCGAACGGTGCGCCGTTGTTGTACTCGTCGTTGACCGTCTGGAACAGCGTCACCCAGTCACTGTCGCCACCGAGTGCGGGCAGGTAGTTCGTCCCCACGAATCCCTGCAGCAGCTGCGGGCCGACTTCTTCACCGAGGTAGCCGATGAGGGTCGGGTAGTCGGCACCGGAGGAGGACGAGAACCACTGCGGGAACCAGCCCAGCTGTGCAGCGGTACCCAGCGCGAGCGCCGTGAACCCATTGATTGTGCCGAGGATGTTGATCTCACAGCCGGCGGCCTTGAGCGCTCCGATCTGCGCAGTGACGTCCTGGTTGGATGTCGAGTAACGCTCGACGTGCGTGAGCCCGCCCTCGCCGAGGACGAGCTCGGCGCCCTCGATCATCTCGTCGCCGAAGTCATCGTCCTGCCCGAGCAGACAGACCTTCTTGTCGGGGTACTCGTCGGTGGCATACTGCGCCAGCGCAGCCGATTCCACGATGTAGTCGGCGTTGAATCCGAAGGTGAACGGATACTTCTCCGGCTGGTTCCAGTTCGTGGAACCGGACGCGACGAACAGGTCGGGCACCTCGTTCTGGTTCAGGAAGTCGAGCACGGCCGTGTGTGGCGCGGTTCCCAGACCGTTCACGATGGCGAAGACCTCGTCCTCCTGAACAAGTTCTCTCACAACCGTCAAAGTGGTGGCGGGGTTGTAGCCGTCATCCTTGACGATGTACTCGATATCGCGCCCGTTGATGCCGCCCTGATCGTTCAGGTACGCGAAGTAGGCGGTGGCTGCGGCCGAGATGGACGAGTAGCCCGCAGCTGCGGGACCCGTGAGCGGCGTGTGTGTGCCGATCGTGACGGTGTCGTCGGTGACACCGGGGGTGGCGGCCTCAGGATCGGCCGGGGCGGGAGTGCTGCAACCGGCGAGCGCGATCACGACGGCGGATGCCATGGCGAGAGTCGCGATCCGCCGGAGCGGTGATTGCTGTGACATGTAACGCCTCTTTCTTGGAGTGGGAGTCTTTCTTGGGACCGGAATCGTTCTTGGTACGGGAGATTGCAGAACGGATGCGAAGACTTGCGAGACCGCCGGGCCGCACGAGCATCGTGATGATGAGAAGTGCGCCGAAAACGAGCACGGGGAGGTTGCCCGCAAGGCGTTGCGCGACCTCCGTCGGCAGCGGAAGCGCCGAGGTCGCGGTGCCGATGAGCCAGGGCAGCATGACGATCAGCGCGGAGCCGATCGCCGCACCGCCGATGCTGCCGAGGCCACCGAGCACGGCCGCGACCAGCAGCAGCAGCGAGAACGCCAGAGTGTAGGCGCCAGGGCTCACCGACTGGGTGACGAAGCAGAGCACCGCGCCGCCAGCACCTGCCGCAACCGCACTCACTACGAAAGCGGTGACCTTCACCTGCGCGGCGGCGACACCGTTGAGGCGGGCCGCGGTCTCGTCATCGCGAACGGCACGCATCCGCAGCCCCAGCGAGCCTCCGCGAAGTACGGTGAGCGTCGTGACGACGACTCCGGCGACGATGACGGCGACCCACGCCTGCCACTGCTCGAGGGCGATGATCGCGCTCAGCGCCTCCGGCACCCCGTCATAGGAGATCTGCAGTCCCTGGTCGCCGCGGAACACTCCGGAGAACACCGCGGTGACGGCGGGGACCGCGATCACGAGCGCCAGAGTGACACCGGCGAGATAGGGCCCACGGAGGCGGGCGGCGGCAAGCCCCAGCAGCAGACCGAGAGCACCGGCAGCGAGGATGGCGACGAAGAGGGAGAGCAGTAATCGCGGCGCACCGGCGATGCCTGCCTCGGTCAGAGCATTGGCAGACAGCGCATACCCGTAGCCACCGGTGGCCATGAGGGCCGCGTGGCCGAGGGAGAGCTGTCCGCTCTGCCCGACCAGCAGTGTGAGTCCTGCAACCGTACAGAAGGCGGCGGCGATCGTGGCGAGTTGGAAGTTGCGGTACGGATCGAGCAGGAATGTGCCACCGATCGCGAGGATGGTGAGGATCGCGCCGAACACGATCGTGCGACCTGGGCCGCGCAGGGAGGGCAGGATGCGGTTCATGCGCTGCGCGCCTCTCGTAGGGAGAACACTCCGCCTGGCCGCAACAGCAGCACCGCGACGAGCAGCACGAGCACGCCGATCGGGGCGACCGTGGCGCCGAGGTAGCCGGTGACGAGGGTTATGGCGACGCCCACGACGAGGCCGCCGAGCATCGCGCCGGCGGGCGAATCCAGGCCGCCAACTACCGCGACCGCGAAGGCGTAAACGAACAGCATGTCGGTGGAGTGCGGGTTCAATCCGAGTTCGGTCGGCACCAGCAGGATCGCCGCGAGGGCGGCGACGGCGCTCGACAGCATCCATCCGATCGTCACCATCTTGTTCACCCGCACCCCCAGCACGCGTGACACTTCGGGGGCGAATGCCGCTGCGCGCAACTGCAGGCCGAGTGAGGTGCGGGTGAACAAGAGCGCAAGGGCGGCCATCACGACCAGCGCGACGATCAGGATGAACAGATCGTTCGGTGAGAGCAGCGGCACGCCGCCGACGAGGATGGGTGCGTCATCGAACGGCGCCGCCATGGGACGATACTGCGGTCCGAACAGGATGCCGAGCAGCGACTGCAGCACCATGACGAGGCCGATCGCGACGATCACACCGGTGAGCGGACTGGCGTGCGGGGCGAATCGCATCACACCGCGTTCGATGACGAGCCCGACGACTGCGCCGGCGATCAGCCCCGCGCCGAGTCCGGCGAAGTAGTTGCCGGTCAGCGCGCTGACCGCGAAGGCGACGTAGGTGGCGACGAGCGCCATCGCGCCCTGCGCGAAGTTGATGATGCGCGCAGCACGCCAGATCAGCACGAGCGAAAGCGCGAACAGCGCAAAGATCGCGCCGCGGGCGAGGCCGGTGGCGAGCAGGAAGGCGAGACGATCCATCAGAACCCCAGGTAGGCGTGTCGGAGGGCGGCGTCGCCGGCGAGTTCGGATGCCGGAGCATCCGCCACCACGCGACCGAGGTCGAGCACAACGCCGCGGTCGGCGATCGAGAGGGCTCCTGTGACGTTCTGCTCGGCGAGGAGCACGGTGATTCCGCGCTGCTCTGCGGCATCACGAAGGGTGCTCATCAGCTGTGCGACCACAAGTGGCGCGAGGCCGAGCGAAGGCTCATCAAGCGCGAGGACTCGGGGCTCAGAAATGAGCGCCCGGCCCAGGGCGAGCATCTGCCGCTCACCGCCGGAGAGCTGATGCCCATCGGCGGTACGGCGACGGGCGAGCGGCTCGAACATCTCGTAGATGCCATTTATCGCGCGCTCGCGGGCGGCACCGCGATGACGCCACAGGGCGCCGAGGCGGAGGTTCTCCTCGACGGTGAGTTCGGCGACGACGCTCTGCCCTTCAGGAACCAGCGCAAGTCCGCGGCGCGCGCGGTCCTCGGTGCGCACGGATCCGAGATCGGTTCCGTCCAGCGTGATGGAACCGGATGCCGCGGGCACGAGCCCCGCGAGGGTGCGCAGCAGGGTGGTCTTGCCCGCACCGTTGGCGCCGAGCAGCGCGACCACCTCACCGGGGCGAAGGTCGATGCTGACGTCGTGCAGAACGGGTGCGCCGCCGTAGCCGACGGTGAGACTGCTGATGGTGAGAGAGGCGCCGGTGCGCGTGGTGGTTTCGGTCATGAACTGGCTCCCTCTGGTGCGGCAGCATCCGCCTTCACGCCGAGGTAGGCCTCTTCCACGCGGGGGTCGTTACGCACCGCATCGGGCGTCCCGTGGGCGATAACGCGGCCGAAGTCCAGCACCACGATGCGATCGGCAAGCCCCATCACGAAGTCGACGTGGTGTTCGACCAGCAGCACGGCGCATCCTGCATCCGCCACCCGGCGAACCGTCTCCGCGAGTGCATCGATGTCATCGGCGCCGAGGCCACCGGCCGGCTCGTCGAGCAAGAGCATGGTGGGCTCTGAGACGAGGGCCCTGGCGAGGGCGACACGCTTGCGGTCGGGGTACGCGAGCGCCGCAACCGGACGATCAGCCAGCGCGGTGAGGTCAAGGGCTTCCAGCTGCGCGGTCACCGCGGTCTCGGCATCCCGTCGCCCAGATAGCGGAACGCCGACGTTCTCACGCACCGTCAGGCTGGGAAACAGTCCCAGTCCCTGCAGCGTGCGGGCCAGTCCCTGCCCGATGAGGCGAGCCGTGCGTCGCGGCGCGGGACGGCCGTCGAGCGAGATGGTCCCCCGGTTGCGAACGAGACCGCAGATCGCGTTGAACACCGTCGTCTTACCCGCGCCATTCGGCCCGATGAGGGCGACGATCTCGCCGGACCGGACGTCGAAGGAGACGTCGTCGACCGCAGTGAGTCCCCCGAAGGTCACCGTGAGATGGCTCACGTCGAGCCGGACGGGCGGCTGGTCGGATTGCAGGGTGTGCGGGTACATCGGCACCTCTTCGTGTCGCTGGTTTGATCACTCTACATCAGAAACCGACCGGGCGGTATGTAGTTGTTGCGGGCTTGTGATGAACAAATATTCGAATGTCCGTGCCCCCGTGTTGAATGGTCAGTATGAACAACGTCGTCACACAGCTCGAGGGTCTCGATGAGACCCTCGCCGTGCTGACGCGGGACGCGTTCGGCCGCGAAGTCATTCCCGATCTCAGTGATGCCGACGTCGCTGCGCTGCTCGCTGCGACCGGCCGAGTTCAGCGCAGACTTGAAGCCCTCCAGATCGAGGCGGCCGTGCAGGTGCAGGAGCGCTCGGCTCCGATGCGCGACGACCGGATCACCCTCACCTACGGGTGCGCGACGGCGGTGGACCTCATTCGGATGCTCACCCTGGTCGACTCCCGCCAGGCTCACCGGCTGGTGCGGGCCGCCGGCTTCCTGAAGCGCACCCGCAGCATCACCGAGGGCGTGTTCCTTCCGGCGCGCTATCCCGCGCTGCGCGAGGCCGTCACTGACGGATACCTGGGGCTGTCGGGTTTGCTGGCCGCGATCACTCCGCTGGAGCAGGCACGCGCGCGCATCCTCGACGATCAGCGACTCGACGCCGACCGGCAACTCGGGGCGCTCGCTCGAGGGATCGACACCGACGCGGAGTCCGACGCTTCCATCGGCCGCGGACCGCTACCGACACCCGAAGATCTCGGGCTCCTCTCGCAGGTGCTCGTCGCGTACCTCGACCCAGACGGCGCCGAGCCGACGGATGACACCGCCACCCGCAAACGCGGGTTAACGATCGGGCGCCTGCGTGATGGGACCATTCCTGTCCGCGCCGACCTGCTCCCTGAGGTGGCGGGGCAGCTGCAGCTTCTGCTCGACAGCCTGCTGAATCCTCGGGTCGACGGTCCGGAAGACCTGTCATCCACGGGCGGAGTGCATTTCGCGCCGACGGACGATGACGCCAGCGTGGGCACTGACGCCGACCACGGCCTCTCCCCCGTCGACTCGCGCACCCGTGCGCAGAAGCGCCACGATGCGTTCGCCGCGATACTCAACACCGCTGCGCGCACGGGCAATTTCCCGACGTTGGGCGGCGCCGCGCCGACCCTGGTGGTGACCGTCAACGCAGACGATTACGCCACCGGCGCAGGTCACGCGAGCGTGCAGAACACCGGTGACCTCATTCCTGCACGTGTCGCCGCACAAACGGGCTGCGCGGGCGGCATCCAACGCGTCCTCTTCGACAGCCAGGGCAGGATCGTCTCGATCGGCACCTCGGCCCGCATCTTCAACGCCCTTCAGCGGCGTGCGATCACGCTGCGGGACGGTGGCTGCATCATCCCCGGCTGCACGATCCCGGCCACCTGGTGTGAAATCCATCATGTTCGTGAGCACGCCGACGGCGGGCCGACGCACACTGACAACGGCGTGCTGCTGTGCTGGTGGCACCACCGGAATCTGCACCTGTCAGAGTGGCGTATCCGGATGAACGGCGGCGTTCCCGAGGTGCGCGGCCCCCTCTGGTGGGACCGTGAACAGCGTTGGCGGCCGGCCGGGCGACCACGACCTCAATCTCCACCTCGCCATCGACAACCGGCCACCGTCTGAGCACGGGGCGGACCGGGGCGAAGAGCCTAGCGATGCGAACATCTCAGCGGTGCGGAATACCGGCGATCATGCCGCCGTCGACGACGAACTCCGCGCCGCTGGTGAACGACGACGCATCGCTCGCAAGGAACACGATGGTGCCCGCCAGATCTTCCGGCTCGCCGGGGCGCCCGAGCGGAATGTCGAGATGCGCGGGGTCGATCCTTGTCGTCATCGAGGTATTGATGAATCCAGGGTGCACCGAGTTGACCCGGATCCCGAACGGTCCGAGCTCGACTGCGAGAGACGCGGCGAGGCCGCGCACCCCGAACTTCGCCGCCGTGTAACCGTGCAACCCTGCGCTGCCGCGCATCCCCTCGACCGAGGAGATGTTGATGATCGATCCTTTGCCCTGCTGCTTCATGATCGGCACCACCGCGCGGCAGCCGAAGAAGGTGCCGGTGAGGTTCACCGCGATCACGGCGTCCCATTTCTCGGTACTGAGATGCTCGATCGGCGCGGCATTCGCGATACCGGCATTGTTGACCAGCACGTCGACGGCGCCGAAGGCCTGAACCGACGCATCCACCGCGGCATCCCACTGCATCTCCTGGGTGACATCCAACGAGACGAACAGCGCCCGCTCCCCCAGCTCCGCGGCAAGAGCCCGTCCGGCATCCTCGAGGATGTCCGCGATCACGACCCGTCCGCCCGCAGCATGCAACGCGCGGACGTACGCCTCGCCGATGCCGCGCGCACCACCGGTGACCAGCGCCACCCGCCCGCCCAGATCGTTCATGACGAGACCTGGATGACCACGCGACCCACCGTCGTGCCTGTGGCGAGCTTGGTGATGGCAGCCGGTGCATCGTCGAATGGCACCACACTGTCGATGACCGGAGCGATCTTCCCAGACTCGAACAGGCGGATCAGCTCCTCGTGCGCTTCATCGACCAGGTGCGGCAGACGCTCCTGGTAGAGACCCCAGTACAGCCCGAGCACGGCGTAGTTCTTGACCAGAGCGTGGCTCACCGCGAGCTGCGGAATCTCACCGCTCGCGAAGCCGATCACGACGATGCGTCCCTCGAAAGCGACCGCACGGGTGGATGCGGTGAATGCCGCTCCTCCCACCGGATCGAACACCACGTCTGCGCCGTGGCCGCCGGTGATGCGCTTGACCTCGCCGACGATGTCATCGCCGCGCAGGATGACGTGCTCAGCGCCCGCGGCGCGAGCGACCTCTGCCTTCGCCTCGCTGCCAACCACGCCGATTACCCTGGCACCGGCGGCGGCGCCCAGCTGCACGGTGGCAGCGCCAACTCCGCCCGCCGCCGCATGCACGAGCAACCACTCGCCCGCCTGCAGCTTCGCGCGACGGTGCAGCGCGAACCACGAGGTTTGGTAGGCGATGTTCAATCCTGACGCCGCCAGAAAATCGAAGCTGTCCGGAATCGGATGCACGGATGCCGCATCCACGGCCGCGTATTCGGCGAGAACGCCGATCTTCCCCGCGACGACCCGGTCGCCCACAGCGTGTGTGGAGACACCGCTGCCCACGGCAATCACTGTTCCGCTGCACTCTATGCCGGGAATGAAGGGCAGCTCCGGCTTCACCTGGTATTCGCCGCGAGCAAGCAGCACATCCGGGAAGTTCGCTGCGACTGCCGCGACCCGGATGAGCACCTCTCCTTCAGCCGGCACCGGTGTCTGCACACTCTGCTGTGTCAGCGCTTCTGCGGGTTCACCGAGACTGGTGACCTGCCAGGCGCGCATGGACTGCGGAACTTCAATGGGGGACGGCATCCGTTCTCCTCAAGCTGGCGAGAAACAGGTCGGTGATCTGCTCGGCGATGAGCGTCTTACCTTCCGGTCCCTCTGGTGAATACCAATGCGACAGATAGTGCACGTCACTGAAGAAGTGCGCGACAAGCAGCGCAACAGGGATGTCATCGCGGTAGATCCCCTCGCGCTGTCCGCTCCCGATGAGGGCGGCGAACTCGTCGTGGTATCCGCGACGGCGACGGGTGACATCCTGCTGTCTGGGCGCCGAGAGCATGTTCATGCTGCGGAAGAACACAGCCCCCTCGGCGATGTGGTCGATCGAGGTCTCCAGCACGTCGATGCACGCCGCACGCAACACCTCATCGGTCGTCCCGCCCCGCGCGATGATCTCGTCGAGATGCGCCTTCTGCAGCGTCAGCAGCGAGTCGTAGATGCCGAAGAGCAGATCATCCTTCGACTCGAAGTAGTGGTACATCGCACCCTTGGTGACGCCGGCAGCCTCGACGATCTGCTGCACGCTCGTGTTCGCGTAGCCGCGGGTGGCGAACAACTCGACGGCGGCGCGGGTGACGTTTTCAGGGACGTGTGAATCCTTCATATCCTCATCTTTCCGTGAATCATGATCACGCGTCGTACATATGGATCAGCGCCATCCATCAGAGCGGACGGATACTGGCGCCGCCATCGATGGACACGGTCTGCCCGGTCATCCACGCGGCATCATCAGAGAGCAGGAAGGTGACGGGACCGGCCACATCGTCGGGTTCGCCGAGGCGCGCGAGCGGATAGCCTGCGGACACCGCACCCTCGTGTCCTTCGTAAAGCGCCCGAGCGAACGCGGTCTTGATCACCGCCGGTGCGACGGCATTGACACGGATGTCGGGAGCAAGTTCGAAGGCAAGCTGCGCGGTGAGATTGATGAGCGCCGCCTTGGAGATGCCGTAGAACGCGATGCCGGGGCTTGCACTCAGACCCGCCACCGAGGCGATGTTCACGATGCTGCGGCTGAGGCCGGCGGCAAGTGCGGCGCGCGTCCAGTCGAGAGCTGCGACCACGTTGACCTCGAGGATCTTGCGTGCGGCGTCTGCATCGACGTCGACGATGGGCCCGTAAACGGGGTTGATGCCGGTGTTGTTCACGAGGTGGTCGAAGCGGCCATGCTGAGCGGCGATGTGCGCGAAGACTGCGCCGCGGTGATCGGCATCATCGGCGCGGCCAGCGACGGCGGATGCCGCAGGCCCGAGCTCTGCGACGGCAGCATCGAGCGCATCCTGCTTGCGACCCGTGATGACCACGGAGCCACCCTCGGCGACGATGCGCCGAGCGATGGCAAAGCCGATCCCGCGGCTTGCCCCGGTGATGAGCGAAACTGTGCCGTTGAAGCGTGCAGTGCCGTTAGATCGTGCTGTGCCGTCGAAGCGTGCTGCGGACATGGCGCCTCCTTGCGCAACTACATACCGTCTAGTCGGTTTGAGTCACTGTAGCATGCGCCTCGTGCGACGTGCTCAGTCGACGAGCGCACCAGCCAGGTAGGTCTCCCGCACCACCGTCTCAGCGAGGTCCTCCGCGGAGACGGTCACCGGATCGCGGTCGACGACGATGAAGTCCGCGAACAGTCCCGGTGCGAGCGCGCCGACCTCGTGCTCGCTGAACAGCTGCCACGCCGCGTTCGTCGTCTGGGCCGCGAGGGCTTGCGCGCGAGTGACCGGCGTGCCACCAGGCATCCGGAATCCGCTACGAGTGGTGCGCGACTCGGCGACGGCCATGTTGCGGAACGGCTCGTTCGGCGTGACCCAGCCATCGTTGTGGAAAGTTGCGCGGTGCCCAGCGGCGAATGCGGCGCCGGCATCCGCCCAGGCTCCGCCGTGCTCGGCGCCGAAAAGATCGTCGACGAGCACCTCTCCCCAGTACGTGATGTGGTCGACGAACAGACTGACGGTCACGCCGAGGGATGCTGCGCGCTCGAACTGTGCCGCAGTCATCGCACCACAGTGCTCGAGCCGGAAGCGATGGTCGGTCAGGGCGTGCCTGGTGATGATCTGCTCGTAGACGTCGAGCGTGGAATCGATCGCGAGATCGCCGTGCGCGTGGCAGGCGAGCTGCCATCCGCCCGCCGCGTAGGGCTCGGCGATGGCGAGCAGCTGCTGCGTCGTGTAGTTCGCGGTGCCGACGTGGTGCGGTTCAAGGCCCAGACCACGGGTCGCATCGGTGTCGAGGTAGGGGAAGGACGTCGCGATGTTGCCGATCCACGGAGAGCCATCTGACCAGGTCTTCACCCCGATCTGACGGAACACCGGATCGTCCTCTCCGCGAGGTGCCGCCGTGCCGCCAGGACGCGACATTTCGTACCAGCGCAGCCGCACCGGCAACGCGCCCTGAGCGTGCAGACCCTCGATGAGCGGGTTGAGGTCAGGGTTCCAGGACAGGTCGGACACCGTCGTGATTCCGCGACGCGACAGATCGCGCAGATGCGCGACGAGCAACTCGGGCAGATGCTGCTTCGCACTGCCGAGCATCGGGGCGACGACCTGCTCGACCGCGGCTTCTTCAAAGGCGACTCCGGCGAGGTCGCCGTTCGCGTCACGAGCGAAGCGGGAGCCGGCCGGATCGGGAGTGCTGCGGTCAATGCCTGCTGCACGAGCGGCGGCGCTGTTGAAGTACGCGGAGTGGCCAGAGTTGTGGATCACGACGATCGGAGTGGAGCCGGCGAACTCATCGAGCCAGTGGATGTCCGGGTCGGGGAGCCCCCGCTGCAGCAGCGAATCCCACCCGTTCGCGAAGACGGCCTGGCCATCGGCGGCGGCAACCGCCTGCGTCAGCGCGGCGAGCACGCCAGCGGCATCCGGAATCACGACAGGACGGATATCGACGACCAGATGCGACAACAGGATCGACGAATACGCGGGGTGGCCGTGCGGCTCGATGAGCCCCGGCATGACCCAGCCGTCCAGGACCACGGTCTCGGCATCCGGGAAACGGCCAACCAGCTCGGTCGTCGTTCCAAGCGCGACGATACGGCCGTCATCGATGGCCATCGCCTCGACCTGCTCATCGATGTCGGTCGCGAGCGGACGGATGCTGCCGGTAAAAACTGTCGTCACGACGTCAGGCTCCGATCCGGTCGAGCGCTGCTTCGAGCCGGGCCACCGTGCCATCGACGTCGCCGAGCTTGTCGAGGCCGAACAGCCCGAGGCGGAACGTCGAGAAGCCCTCCGGTTCATCGCAATGCAGCGGAACTCCGGCAGCGATCTGCAGGCCCTGCTCCTTGAACGCCGCACCGGACTTCAGCGCGGGGTCATCCGTGTGCACGACGACAACGCCGGGGGCGGCGAACTCGGGTGCCGCGACCGAGCGGAATCCGCGCTCGGCCAGCAACGACCGAACACGAGTGCCGAGCTCGATCTGCGCCGCACGCAGTGCCTCAAACCCGCGCTCACGAGTTTCGATCATGGCGGCGAGGTTATGGGTGAGTGGGTCAGTCGGCATGGTCGCGTGGTACGCCGCTCGTCCGGCGCGATACTCGTCAGCGATCGTCAGCCACTTGGCGAGGTCGATCGCGAAGCTCGTCGAGACTCGGGAGCGCACGGCATCTGCGCCCGCGTCGCTGAGCATGACGAACCCGGCGCACGGCGATCCACTCCAGCCCTTCTGGGGAGCGCTGAGCAGCACATCGACGCCGAGGGCCTTCATGTCGACCCACATCGCACCGGAAGCGATGCAATCGAGCACGAGCAGAGCGCCGACCTCGTGCGCAGCATCCGCGAGGGCACGCACGTAATCGTCGGGCAGGATCATGCCGGCGGCGGTCTCCACGTGAGGTGCGAAGACGACTTCGGGGCGACGAGCGCGGATGACTCCGGTGACCTGGTCGATCGGCGCCGGGGCCCACGCGGCCTGCAGGTCATCGGTGTCGGGGCGGGCCGCGAGCACGGTGACGTCGTCGCTGATGCCGCCGGCCTCGAGGATCTGCGACCATCGGAACGAGAACAGACCGTTGCGCACGACGAGGGTACGCCGGCCGCTGGCGAGCTGGCGGGCGACCGCTTCCATCCCATAGGTGCCGCCACCGGGGACGATCGCCGAGGTGTGCGCGTTGTACGCCTCACCGAGGATCTCAAGGGTCTGCTGCATGACGCCCACGAATCGGGCGGACATGTGATTCAGGGACCGGTCGGTGAAGACCACCGAGTACTCGAGCAGGCCATCCGGGTCGACATCTTCGTGCGGCAGGTGCGGCTGGGTCATCATGCGCCCAGCATCCCACACACCGCGCTCACTCAACCGGCGTGATCTCGACCGGCTCGCCCATGTCGTAGTACGTCTGGCGGCTGGTCTCGGTCACACCCATCATCGTCGCCGTCGATTCACTGCCAACGGGAGTCCAGTCTGGGGCGAACCACAGCACGTATTCATCCACCGGCATCTCAAGCCAGGTGAAGGGCTCAGTGCTGGTGATGCGGTATGCCTCGGCGGTCTCGCCGTTGCCGATGTCGACTGTCTCGATCTCGGAGACATTCCACGACGGGCTGCTAGCGACCATGGTGGCGTTCGTGCTCGGCAGCGTGAAGAAGCGGTAGAGCTCGCTGGCTGCGCCCGCGATCACTTCCTCCGGGTCGGTCGAGTTCACATCGCCCTTGACTGGTCCATTGCCGAAGTCGACCCACATCTGATCGCCGAGGAAGGTAACGCCGATGCCGCCGGAAGATCCCGCGGTCGTCCCCTGAAGCGCGAAGTCCGGCACGAAGCGGAAGACCGCCTGCCCGGTTCCGTAGGAGTTGTGCAAGATCTCCTTGCCACTGCCCAGGCTCGGCATGATCTCTTCGACACAGGCGCCAAGTGCGTCACCGGCGAGCGTGTTCCCCGGCAGCAGGCTCAGCGAGGTGCAGGAGTCCGGTGCGACCCAGCCTGCAGGTTCTACCACCGGCTCCGCCGATGTCACGGCATCCGGCTTCTCGGCGTTCTCTGACTCGGGTGCCGTGGCAGCGCAGCCGGAAAGGAGCACGATTGCTCCCATGACACCCATCGCAGCTTTGATCTTGGTCATCTCGTCCTCCCCGACGCGGTGATCGTTGTGCATCACGCACAGACCCGCTGAGATTACCAGTTCATCGCGCGGCCATCAGCGCTTGTACGGCACCTCGCCGAGAGGAAGAGGAGTGGGGTTGCGCCCGACCCAGACCACGGCATACCGGGCCAGGGCTGCGACGTCGTCTTCACGCGGTCGCGCCTTGCGCACGCGCGCTGCACGATTCGCAGCATCCACCAGGTCTTCATCATCGAGCGGGATGCCGCGACGCAGCAGCACGAGCAGCATGTCGACCATCTGGCGGAAGTCGTCGCCCCAGTTGACGCCGCCGTTGCCGTCGAACTCGTTGGCCACGCGCCCGCTGATGCGGATCGCCTCGCCCTGCGCCGTGGTCGCCGCACCCATCGCCGGGACAAGGAAGTCGAACAGGGCACTGTGTTGTTCGACCCAGCCGCCCTCGGGGAGCAGGATCGGCGAGGTACCGTCATGGCGCTCACGGGCGATGATGGGGGCAACGCTGAAGAGTTCGTAGAGACGGCGCAGCGCAGCATCCGTTCTCGGCAGAGACTCCTCGTTGAAGACTTCGCGGATGTCTTGGAAGTTCGCCGCGATTCGGCGCACGGACTCACGCATCCCGTCGTCGACCACGTCACCCGCCGTGAGGAACAGATCGGCGATCTCGGCCATCTCCTCGATCGTGGTGGTCGAGCACTGCTGCAGACCGCGCGCGAGCGGGGTCTGCCCGTCGTCGTCGCGGGCGAGCGCGTCGGCTCCGGCATCCAGAAGAACACGCACGTTTTGGGCGTGGAACGGGACCGCCTCGTGCAAAGCCGTCTTCCCGTTCCGGTCACGTGCGGTGATGTCGGCGCCGATCTCCAGGAGCAGCGCGACCTTGCCGTTCCATGCTCCGGCATGCGCGATCAGCGGCGTCGCATCCTTCTCATCACCCGCTTCAAGATCAGCACCCTCCGCGATGAGCCATCGAATGACGTCCTCCCCGGCATCCGAGTACCCGATCGCGGACTGCCGGCGATATCCCCCATAAGCGTCCAGAGCGCTCTTGTCGAAAACTTTTTGCACGGCGACCAGATCACCGGAACGCAGGATCTCATCGAAGTTCTTCGGGAGCGTTTTACGCTTCGAACGTGCCATGCGGCCAGCCTATGAGGCCGCTGCGCTCCCGATCACATATTGCGTCGCGGAGACGGGCCTGAATTTGAGGTCTCGGCATGGGCATGACAGTGTGAAGAGCGAACCGAAGCTGTTTCTCCGCAGAGGTCACACCCTTATGAACATGAACTTGCCAGCGTTGCACCCCCCGATCCGGGACGGTGAAACGCTCTGACTTCCCCCGGCTCTATTGAGCCGAGCACGTCAGCACGGGCCGCGCATATCGATGCGCGGTCGGGCAGGACGAGCCTGATTCGGGCACCGAGAATCGACGAGGGAATCGAGCTCTGGCGCATCGCGCGCGACTCTCAGACACTCGACCTGAACTCGTCATACGCCTACGTTCTCTACGCCCGCGACTTCGCCGCGACGTGTCGTATCGCTCTTGTCGATGAGCGCCCTGCCGGGTTCGTGCTCGGCTACCGCCGACCCTCCGATCCCGAATGCCTGTTTATCTGGCAGGTCGCCGTCGATGAGCGCTTCCGCGGACTCGGTCTCGCGGGGCGGATGCTCGACGACCTGATCCACGACACCGCTGTGCATCCTCCGGTGCGCACGCTGCAGACCACGATCACTGACGACAACGTCGGCTCTCAGCAGACGTTCCGCAGTCTTGCGCGTCGCTGGAGTGACGCGCCGATGGTTGTCACCCCGCTTTTCGAAAGCGCACACCTGAGCCTCGACAGCTCGGATGCGGCGTCCCACGATCCCGAACGGCTCTACGAGATCGGTCCGCCGACTTAGCCGTCCCCCATCCGCCCGTTGAGGGCGGCGTGCACTCCCGCGCGACAAAAACCAGGAGAAAAACCACAGCACATGAATATTTTCACTCAGCTGGAATCCGAAGTCCGCAGTTACTCTCGCTCATGGCCGGTCGTGTTCGACCGTGCTGTCGGCACCGCGATGTACGACGAAGACGGCAAGGAATACCTTGACTTCTTCACCGGCGCCGGGGCACTGAACTACGGACACAACAATCCCGCGCTGAAGAAAGTCCTTCTCGACTATCTGGCCGATGACCGCATCGTGCACTCGCTCGACATGTTCACCTCGGCCCGCCGGGACTTTCTCGAAACCTTCAATGAAGTGATCCTGAAGCCTCGCGATCTCGACTACAAGGTCGTCTTCCCTGGCCCGGGTGGCGCGAATGCCGTCGAGGCCGCACTGAAGCTGGCGCGCAAGGTCACCGGCCGCGAATCGGTCATCAACTTCACCAACGCCTTCCACGGCATGACGCTCGGCGCACTGTCCGTGACCGGAAACTCGCTCAAGCGCGGCGGTGCTGGCGTGCCGCTCGTGCATGCGACGCCTATGCCGTTCGATGACTACTTCGACGGCGACTACCCAGACTTCTTCTACTTCGAGCGGCTGCTCGAGGACACCGGCAGCGGATTGAACGCTCCGGCCGCCGTCATCGTCGAAACAGTACAGGGTGAGGGCGGCATCAACGTCGCGCGTGCAGAGTGGCTGCGCGCGCTGGCAGCGCTGTGCAAGAAGTACGACATGCTGTTGATCGTCGACGACATTCAGATGGGCTGCGGCCGCACGGGTGAGTTCTTCAGTTTCGAAGACGCCGGCATCGTCCCAGACATCGTCTGTCTGTCGAAGTCGATCTCCGGTTATGGCATCCCGATGGCGCTCACGTTGATCAAGCCAGAGTTGGATGTCTGGCAGCCCGGTGAGCACAACGGCACCTTCCGCGGAATCAGCCCCGGCTTCGCGACCGCAGCCGAAGCCCTGCGTCGCTACTGGACCGACCACTCCCTGCGCGACTCCACCCTGACCAAGGGGGCTCGCGTCGAAGGGTGGTTCAACACCTTCGTCGCGCGGTACCCGCAGCACGACCTCGTCGCCAAAGGCCGCGGTCTCGCGCGCGGTCTGCAGTTCCCGTCGGGTGACTTGGCGGATGCTGTCTGCCAGGCGGCGTTCGCGCGAGGCCTGCTCATGGAGACGTCCGGGCCCGAGGGCGAGGTCATGAAGATCCTCCCGGCGTTGACGATCACCGATGCCGAGCTCGAACGCGGCCTCATGATCATCGACGAATCGATACGCGCCGTGCTCGGCGAGCCCGATCCGGATGCCGCCGACCACATCGACCACATCGCCGAGAGCAAGGAGCACACCCCCGCATGATCGTCCGTACCATCAACGAGATCACCGACACCGACGCCGACATCAAGACCGAGAACTGGCGCAGCAAGCGCATCGTGCTCGCGAAGGAGCAAGTGGGCTTCTCAGTGCACGAGACCACGCTGTACGCGGGCACGGTGAATCAGTTCTGGTACGCGAACCACATCGAGGCGGTGTTCATCGTCGAGGGCGAGGGAGAGATCACCGACCTCGCCACCGGTGAGACCCACCAGCTCGCACCGGGGTCGCTGTATCTGCTGAACAACCACGACAAGCACGAAGTACGCCCGCGCACGCAGATGCGCACGGTGTGCGTGTTCAACCCACCCATCACCGGGCGCGAGGTGCACGACGAGAACGGCGTGTATCCGCTGGTCGTCGAGCCCGCCTGACCGCATCCGAACGACACCAGCACGAGAGACAGGAGAAGGACGCATGACCACCACAAAGACCGCAGAGGACCTGTTCCCGACCCGGTTGACCCAGCCCTCGGACTTCATCACCCGCACCCAGCCGACGGTGTGGGGATCCCCGGATGACGGACCGTTCACGGAAACCGAGCTAGGCGCGCATGAGCAGCGCGGCTTCACGATCCTCGACAACTTCATCTCGGCTGATGAGGTTGCGCTGTATTCCGGTGAGCTCGACAGGCTCGCCGCAGACACTGCGCTACAGAACGACGATCGAATGGTCACCGAACGCAGCACTGGAACGGTGCGTTCAGTCTTCGAGGTCGAGAAGCTGAGCCAAGTGCTGGATGCCCTCGCCCGCAGCCCCAAGGTGCTCGACCGTGCCGGACAGATCGTCGGGTCCGACGTGTACCTGCACCAGACGCGAGTCAACTACATGCCGAGCTTCACCGGCACGGGGTTCTACTGGCATTCGGACTTCGAGACCTGGCATGCCGAGGACGGCATGCCGATCCCTCGAGCCGTCAGCCTGTCGATCGCGCTGACGGACAACTATCCGTTCAACGGCGGGCTGATGGTGATGCCCGGTTCTCATCGCACGTTCGTTCCCGCCGTAGGCGAGACTCCGGACAACAACCACGAGCAGTCGCTGCAAGCACAGGAGGCGGGGGTGCCGAGTCACGCCGCCATCACGGCGATGGCTGAAAAGTACGGCATCGATCAATTCACGGGCGGCGCGGGCGGCGCACTGTGGTTCGACTCGAACATCATGCACGGGTCCGGGAACAATATCACTCCATACCCGCGCTCGAACGTGTTCATGGTGTTCAACAGTGTCGAGAACACGCTCGTAGAGCCGTTCGCGGCGAACACGGCCAGACCCGGACACATCGCGAATCGCGATTTCACGGCGCTGGTGTGAGCCCTACAGCATGCGCACGCACCCCGTGCGCATGCTGTAGGGTCATTCCCATGACAACCCGTTGGTATGCGTATTATGAGTCGGCTCTGGAGGGGCCGGCGCTAATCTAGCGCGTACCGACACCTTCAGAGCTGACAAGCCAGAGCATTTTTGCTCTGGCTTTCGCCGTTTCGGCGGGCTCTGCATCCGGGGTCCGCCTTCGCACCGAAGACAGGACCCAGGACCCATGAGCACTATCGAAGCCACCGCCAGCACTGACTCCACGGCTGACCTGCACGTCGCGAAGTTCACTTCGCTCCCCGCACCCAGCGACATTGCCACCGAGTTGCCGGTCGGCGATGAGCGCGCGGCGCTCGTCTCCCGCACCCGCAATGAGGTGCGCGCGATCATGGCGGGAGAGGATGACCGACTGCTCGTCGTCGTCGGCCCCTGCTCGATTCATGATCCCGCCGCAGGGCTCGAATACGCAGGTCGACTGGTGCGCGAGGCCGAACAGCACCGCGACGACCTGCTGATCGTGATGCGCACGTACTTCGAGAAGCCGCGCACGACGATCGGATGGAAGGGCCTCATCAACGACCCGCACCTCGACGGCAGCCACGACATCGAGGCTGGACTGCGGATGGCGCGCGGGTTCCTGCGCGATGTCACCGCACTCGGGATGCCGTGTGGCACCGAGTTCCTCGAGCCGATCAGCCCGCAGTACACCGCCGACCTCATCAGCTGGGGCGCCATCGGCGCGCGCACCACGGAGAGCCAGATTCACCGGCAGCTGGCATCCGGGCTGTCGATGCCGATCGGTTTCAAGAACGGTACCGACGGCGGACTTCAGGTGGCGCTGGATGCTGCGGCCTCAGCATCCGCCCCGCAGGCGTTCCTCGGCATCGGCGCCGACGGGCGGGCGAGCCTTGTGGCCACGACGGGAAACCCCGACACCTCGGTGATCCTGCGCGGCGGAGCCGACGGACCGAATTACGACGCCGAGACCGTGCGGCGTGCATCGCAGCGTCTGGATGCTGCGTCTCTCACGTCGCGCGTCATCATCGACGCCAGCCACGGCAACAGCGGCAAGGACCACGTGCGTCAGGCCGAGGTTGCTGCCGAGCTCGGTGAGCAGATCGCTGTGGATGGCGCGGCGATTGCGGGCGTGATGCTCGAGAGCAACCTTGTCGCCGGGGCCCAGAAGCTTGATGTGTCTGTACGCAGCCGGCTCGTGCACGGCCAGAGCGTGACGGATGCCTGCATGGGTTGGGACGCCACGGCCGTCTCGCTGACCGCTCTTGCCGAGGGTGTGCGCCGGCGTCGGGGGTGAGGCGGTCCGGGTGGAATCTGGCCGTGGCGGGAAGACTTTCCGGGCTTAATCCGCCCCGCAAGCCGGATTTTTCTTCCCGCTGCGACAGGAAAGGCTCAGGTCAGGACGCGTCGCGGACGTTTAGTAACTGCCAGCCCTCGGGCACCTTGGCAAGCAGCGCATCCATATCGTCGGCGTCGATCTGCTGAATCTGGTCACGTCGGGCGAAAGTGCCCGTTGCCTTGAGCGTCGACGCACCCTTGATCATTTTGACGGGTGCGGAGATGAGATCAAAGCCTTGTGGCTTCTGCAGAGCAAGCTGGGTCTGGACAGCGGCGAGATCTGCCGCCTCAACGTCAACAGAGGTGGTTTCCACGGGACGCATCAGACCGATCAGCACTCTTTGATCCTACGTCGAGCGGGGACGAAGCCTCGGCGCACGCCCTGGCTACGAGCGCCGGCGTCGATAGGCGCGTGAACCGAATCTCGGCATCCTCGGGAAATAATGTCCGGGCGATGTCGATCTGCGGACGCCTCGTTCGACGTCCTTATGAAGACACAAACGGATGTCCTCCCTACACGAAAGCGAAACCATGGCACGCGAACTGATCTACACCGGATTCATCACTCTCGACGGGGCGGTCGACTCTCCCGGCGGCGCAGCCGAGGGGCACCCAGGTGGCGGCTGGGTATTCGACACCGAGTTCGTCCCCGAAGCGTTCTCGCTGAAGGCGGAAGAACTCGAGGAGACGACGGCTCTGCTGTTCGGCCGCAACAGCTACGAGGCGTTCTCGAACTTCTGGCCGACGTCGCCTGATCACGCGGCGTACCGCGACCTGCCGAAGTACGTGGCATCCACGACCCTCGGCGACGACGACCTGGTCGACGGCTGGGGTCCGACGACGATCCTGCGCACCACCGAGGACATCGCCAGCCTGAAGCAGACCGACGGCGGCGCGATCTTCATTCACGGCAGCGCTGACCTCGCTCTGCGCCTGGGCGAAGCGGGCCTCATCGACCGCTACAACCTGCTGATGTTCCCCTACCTCTTGCCGGGCGGCAAAAGGATCTTCGGCGAGAGTGGCGCCGATCGCCGCGGCCTAGCGCTGCGCGACTCCGCGACGTATGCGAACGGAGTGGTGAGGCTCGTCTACGACGTGCGGCGCTGACGAGGTTCGCATCGGTACTCAGTCTCCGGACGCAGGCACATCCCGCAAGACCCGGTAGCGGAGGTGGACCTCACTGGCGAATGCAGAGGTCTCCATGCGTTCGAGGCGGAGCTGACGCTGCAGGCCTGCAAAGAGAGGGATCCCTTCGCCCAGCACGACGGGCACGACATGCAGGCGGAGCTCGTCCACGAGCCCTAGGGTGAGGCACTGCCTCGCGACGCGGCCCCCCAAAAGGCTCACCCACTTCTCTCCAGCATCCTGCCGCGCACGCCGCACAGCCTCTTCGATATCGTCGACGACGAAGATGAACCTGGTCCCGTCTTGCTCGACCGCCGCTTGCTCACTGTGCGTCATCAAGTACACCGGCACCTTCAGGAACCCGCCGTACGGGATCTCCCCGTCCTCAATGGTCTGAGTCTTGTTCGCGCCCCCGACGATGGATCCGATGTCGGAGCAGATCGCTTCCACGATCTGCTCGTCCTCCGGGGCGACGGAAAATCCGTTCATCCAGTTCATTCCTCCGTCGGGATCCGCCATGAACCCATCGACCGACACGGTGGCATGGATCATCACCTTTGACATGCTTTGCCCTTTCGTAGAAGTGAGTCGAGCGACTCACCATAACGAAAACATATTCTTCTCTTTAAGGTGAGTCAAGTAGCTCACCACAATGCGATACTGAGGCAATGACTCGCAAGCTCTCCGTGTACCACCGGCATATCGCGGCGAACAACCGCGCGGCGATTCTCGCGGCGGCCGCGCGCCCGTTCCTGGAGAACGGCTACGATCGCACCTCGCTCGCGGAGATCGCCAGGCAAGCAGGTGTATCGAAGGCCACGTTGTTCAAGCAGTTCCCCACAAAGGCGGAGTTGTTCGAAGCGACCGTGCTCGCGGCTGGGAGCATGCCGGGCACCGAACCGGTTGCGCCAGATCCTGATGACTTCCTCGGCGGACTCGTGATTCTCGGGAAGGCCTACGTGCGGCTACTTGATCGTTCCGGCATGGCCGACCTGATGCGGATCGTGATCTCGGAATCACCGCGCTTCCCTGAACTTCGTGAGCGAACCTTCGATTTCGGTACACTCCCCGTGCTCACGGCTCTCAAAGACTTCCTCATCGCTGCGCGGGACACAGGGACTGCCGACTTCGACGATGCGGAGGCCATCTCAGCGCAGTTCCTCGGGATGATCGCGACGATGGTGTTCTGGCCGAGATTGGTCCATGGCGGATGGGCTCTCACTGACGGAGAGAAGGAGCAGGTGGTTGAACAGGCGGCCCTGACGATCACTGCACGATGCACCTGAGAAACCGTGCACCTGAGAAACGATGCACCTGAGAAAAAAGAACCGGCCAGACGTGATGTCTGGCCGGTTCTGAATGTGGAGCCTAGGAGAATCGAACTCCTGACATCCTGCTTGCAAAGCAGGCACTCTACCAACTGAGTTAAGGCCCCAAAAACTATTTAATTATGGTGACGGAGTGGGGATACCGGGATTTGAACCTGGGACCTCTTCATTATCAGTGAAGCGCTCTAACCAACTGAGCTATATCCCCGTCAACCTCCAAGACTTTACCTGAGATTTGAGGAAAATCCGAATCGACGGTGCTCAGCGACCGGGGTGCAGATCCACACTGCCAGCAGAGAGGCTGACCACGACAGAATTCCGCGCATTCGAGGACGTCTGCAGGTTGTTGTCGAGGGAGCCGGCGCTGACTTCCTGCTGCACGTCGTAGGCGACATCCGGAAGCGTCAGCTCGAGAGAACCAGCGCTGACGTCGATGGTCACCTCGCTGGGCGCCCTCCCAGCAAGCTCCGCCACCACCTGGCCGGCCGCCACGGTGAAGTCGGCTTCTTCCACGTCTGCGAGGTTGACGTCAGCACGACCTGCGCTCATATCGATGTCAACAGACGACGCCGATCCACTCAGGATGAGGCCGCCAGCCCCCAGCTCTATGTCCAGGCCGTCAAACGCCCCGTCCACGTCGAGGCTGCCCGCACTCAGCGTGAAGTCGGCGTCGAGTCGAGAATCTTGCAGCGCTTCGGGCAGGGTCAGTACAACGCGCTCGTCGTCATTGAACCAGTTGCCGAACAGTCCGCCGCCGAACCAGCCGTCGAACAGCCCCCGCGGACTCTGCACGATCAACTCATCGCCGTCACGACGCATCGTCCAACCGCCACGGCTGCCCTCCACCTGCAGTTGCGCCTCGTCGACGTCGGCAAAGCGCACAGTGACGCTGCTGGCGCTGACGTCCATCTCCAACGATTCGATCCCACCAACTTCCACGGACTGGGCTTCGCTGCTCACCGTCGCGTCATTCACTGCGGCGAAGGCAGCCGTACCGCCGGCGCCGAGCAGAGCGATCCCGCCCACGATCGCAGTCGTCACGGTGATTGCCGTGACGCCGGCGTGGGTGCGTGCGCCGCCAGGCGTGTGCTGAGGTTCGGTGTTCATCGTGTCATTCCTGTCTGGTTTCCGAGCGGGGGCGTACCGCCGGTGTTTTCGATATGAGCGAGAGCTGCGAGCACGCGCCGGTTGCCGGCCTCTGGCTCAAGGCCCAGCTTCTGAAAGATGGCGGTGATGTTCTTCTCGACACTCGCCTCCGAGAGGAAAAGAAGACCCGCGATTGTCTGATTCGACTTTCCCTCGGCGATCAGGGCGAGCACCGTCCGTTCCCGCTCGGTGAGCTGCAGCATCCGATCGTCACGATTGCGACGTGTCAGCAACTGCTGGACCACCTCCGGGTCGAGCACGGATGCTCCCTCTGCGATCCGCTCCACTGAAGCGAGAAATTCGGAGACATCGGCGACGCGATCCTTGAGCAGGTAGCCGAGCGGCCCACCCTGCGCGGCGATCAGATCGCTGGCATAGCGTTCCTCGACGTACTGCGACAGCACCAGCAGCGGCAATGTCGGATGCGTGGACCGCAGCGCCAGCGCCGCACGAATGCCCTCGTCGGTGAAAGTCGGGGGCAGCCGCACATCGAGGATGCAGAGCTCAGGGTCCGTGCTCTGCACGGTTTCGGTCAGACCCTCGGTGTCGGCCAGGGCCGCGACCACCTCGTGTCCGGCATCCTCCAGCAGACGAACCAGACCCTCGCGAAGGAGAACCGAGTCCTCACAGATCAGGATGCGCATGGCACACTCACCTCCAGGGAAGTCGGACCGCCCTGCGGGCTGTCGAGTCGGAACGTGCCGCCGGCGGCTGCCACCCGGTTCGAGATGCCGTCGAGGCCACCGCCGGGCTGCACCTGCGCACCGCCGATACCGTTGTCTTCCACGCGGGCCCAGAGCACCCCGCCCTCGCGCATCCGCACGATGACTCGGCATTCGCTGGCTCGCGAGTGCTTGGCGGCGTTCGTGAGCGACTCAGCGATACAGAAGTAGACGGCGGCTTCAGCTTCACGGCTGCATCGGCCGGTCATCCGCACGTCAAGCTGCACCGGGACGTGCGACCTGCTGGCGATCGCTGACAGCGCGGCATCCAGCCCACGATCGTCAAGAACCGACGCATGGATGCCACGGGCGAGCTGACGCAGCTCCGTGATTGCGGCCTTTGTGGAGGTGTGTGCCTCGCTGATCAGCTGCTTCGCGACGTCCGGGTCACTCTCGATCTTCTGCTGCGCAAGGCCAAGGGTCATGCCGACCGAGACCAGTCGCGGCTGAACGCCGTCGTGCAGATCACGTTCGATACGCGTGCGCTCGAGATCTGCAGCGCGCACGGCGCCTTCGCGCTGTGCGCTGGTCGTGCGAACCTGTTCGGTGAGCTCAGCCTCGCGGTTCGGCACGACGATTGCTCGGGTGAGAACGCGGTGCAGCAGCGCGAGGCCGATGATGCCGGCAGCCGCAGCGAGAACGCCGAGGATGCCGACCAGCGGCGCCCATCCGGCAGTGACGACTGTGCCGAAGGGACCGGCTGTTGAGCCGCCACCGAACAGCGGTGAGATCGTGTAAATCGCTGACCAGAGCATCCCCCAGAAGAGTCGAAGAACCAGCGTCCCGAAGATGCAGGCGATCGTGAAGTTCGCCACGGCCCGCCACATCCGCCCGTCAATCGACTGGCGACCGAGTGAACGCAGCCATCCTCCGAAGCCGGGACGCTGGCGCGGACGCGGAGCCAGCGGCGGGAGACCTAGACGGTAGAGGCCGTCAACGCGAGCGATCTCGAACCAGCCCAGTCCGTACAGGGCATAAACCAGACCGACGAGAAACACCGCGCCGATTCCGAAGACGAACAGCAATGCGACACCGGCGCCGACGAGCGCGCTGAGGATGCCGATAGCACCGGCGCCGAAAACACCGAGGCAGGCGAGCTGCAGGATTGTCAGGAACAGCCGCAGTGGCGGCTTCTCCGATGGGGAGGCGCCGACCGGGGCCGGGGTGGTCTGAGTGGTCATGTCTCAAACGTAGGCCGCAGGCCGCGCCCCGAACACCGTGCCAGCCCCCGCGACGCCTTCGGGTTTCCCCTACTCATACACGTGCGAGTGGGCGCTTGTGGCGCTTCGCCGCGGCGAAAGCGAGCCACGAGCGCCCACTCGGAAGGTTGTTATTAGTTGGACATGAAGCCGACTAGCAGGCCACCCGTCACCTTCACTGCGAGGTTGTAGATGCCGGCGCACACGGCGCCGAGCACAGTGACCACGATCAGGTTCAGAATCGACACGACCGCGGCGAACGCCATGACCTGGGGCAGGCCCATCATCGAGGCAATCGAAATGGCACCATCGGTGATTTCACCAACGAATTCGTCGGCCCCCGCCAGAATTCCCGTTGCCTGCAGCACCAGGAAGATCAGGAAGAACGACACCATCGTCACGATCGCGAGCGCAACCGCGGCGAGGAAAGACAGCTTCACGGCCGACCAGAAGTCCACATAGACCAGGCGCAGGCGAACCTGCTTGCCACCGGTCTTGCGCGTGGACTTCTTCGCCAACTTGTCGGCTACTGTGCTCATTCGTCCGTGCTTTCCTCAGAGATCTGTGTCGATTCAGAGATCTGTGTCGATTCGAGAGCCTCTGTGTCAGACTCCGCCTCTGCCTCTTCTTCGGCAAGGCCCCGCTCACTGTTGCGGGCGATGGCGAGGATCCGGTCCTTCTCGGAAGTCCGGGCGAACACCACTCCCATGGTGTCTCGACCCTTCGCGGGTACCTCGGCCACGGCAGAGCGTACCACCTTGCCGCTGGACAGAACCACCAGAACCTCGTCGTCCTCAGCCACGATCAAACCACCCGCGAGAGTACCTCGATCGTCGTTGAGCTTCGCCACCTTGATGCCGAATCCGCCGCGTCCCTGCACGCGATACTCACCTACAGCTGTGCGCTTCGCGAATCCGCCATCAGTCACCACGAACACGAACTGATCGAGCGCGGCGACGGATGCCGACAGGAGACTGTCGCCCTCACGGAACTTCATGCCCTTCACCCCGGCGGTCGCGCGACCCATCGGTCGCAGGGCCTCATCGGTCGCGCTGAAGCGTACCGACATACCGCGACGGCTGATCAGAAGGATGTCGTCTTCTGCATTGACCATGAGCGCACTGACGAGCTCGTCGTCTTCGTTCAGACGGATTGCGATGACGCCACCCTGACGGTTCGTGTCGTACGCATCCAGTCGGGTCTTCTTGACCAGACCATTACGCGTCGCGAGCACCAGATAATCTGCCACCTCGTAGTCGCGGATATCGAGCACCTGAGCGATGTTCTCGTCCGGCTGCAGTGCGAGCAGGTTCGCAACGTGCGTACCCTTGGCGTCGCGACCGGCCTCCGGCACCTCGTAGGTCTTGGTGCGGTAGACACGACCCTTATCGGTGAAGAACAGCAGCCAGTGGTGCGTGGTCGTCACGAAGAAGTGCTCGACGATGTCATCTGCGCGCAGCTGAGCACCCTTGATGCCCTTGCCGCCGCGGTGCTGTGAACGATAGTTGTCACTGCGGGTGCGCTTGATGTAGCCAGCGCGGGTGACGGTGATGACCATCTCCTCTTCGGCGATGAGGTCTTCCATTGAGACGTCACCGTCGAAACCGTGCAGGATGTGCGTGCGGCGGTCATCGCCGAAGCGGTCGACGATCTCGGTGAGCTCCTCGCGGATGATGGTGCGCTGGCGCATCTCATCGGCAAGGATCGCCTTGAAGTCGGCGATCTTGATCTCGATCTCGGTGGCTTCGTCGATGATCTTCTGGCGTTCGAGAGCTGCCAGGCGACGCAACTGCATCGTGAGGATGGCATCAGCCTGAACCTCGTCAATGTCGAGCAGCCTCTGCAGCCCCTCGTTCGCCTCGTTCGGAGTGGGCGAGCGTCGGATCAACGCGATGACCTCATCGAGCGCGTCGAGCGCCTTGAGGTAGGCGCGCAGGGTGTGCATCCGCTCCTCCGCCTTGCGCAGACGGAACTGCGTGCGGCGGACGATCACGTTGATCTGGTGTGAAATCCAGTTCGTGATGAAGCCGTCGAGCGCGAGCGTGCGCGGAACACCATCGACGATCGCGAGCATGTTCGCGCCGAAGTTGTCCTGCAGCTGCGTGTGCTTGTACAGGTTGTTCAGCACGACCTTGGCGACAGCATCCCGCTTGAGAACCACCACGAGACGCTGACCGGTACGATCGCTGGTCTCGTCGCGGATATCGGCGATGCCGGTGACCTTGCCGTCACGCGCCAGATCACCGATCTTCACCGCGAGGTTGTCGGGGTTCACCTGGTAGGGGAGTTCGGTAATCACCAGGCAGTTGCGGCCCTGGATCTCTTCGACATTCACGACTGCGCGCATCGTGATCGAACCACGACCGGTGCGATAGGCCTCCTGGATGCCCTTGGTGCCCAGAATCTGCGCTCCAGTCGGGAAATCAGGACCAGAGATGCGTTGGATGAGCCCCTCGAGAAGCTCCTCGCGCGGCAGACCAGGGTTGTCGAGTGCCCAGAGCGCGGCAGCGGACACTTCGCGCAGGTTGTGCGGCGGGATGTTCGTCGCCATGCCGACCGCGATGCCGACGGAGCCGTTGACAAGCAGGTTCGGGAAACGCGCCGGCAGAACCGTCGGCTCCTGAGTCTGGCCGTCGTAGTTCGGCTGGAAGTCGACAGTCTCCTCTTCGATGTCGCGCACCATCTCGAGCGCGAGCGGAGCCATCTTCGTCTCCGTGTAACGCGGTGCAGCCGCACCCATGTTGCCGGGGGAGCCGAAGTTTCCCTGGCCGAGAGCGAGCGGGTACCGCAGTGCCCAGGGCTGAACCAGACGCACCAGGGTGTCATAGATCGCGGTGTCACCGTGCGGGTGGTACTGACCCATGACTTCACCGACGACGCGGGCACACTTCGAGAACGCCTTGTCTGGGCGGTAGCCACCGTCGTACATGCCGTAGATCACCCGGCGGTGCACGGGCTTGAGGCCATCGCGCACATCAGGCAGCGCGCGGCCCACGATGACCGCCATCGCGTAGTCGAGGTAGCTGCGCTCCATCTCGAACTTCAGATCGACCTGGTCGATCTTGCCGTGCTCGTGATACGGCTCTTCGCGACCGGATCCGGTCGTTTCGCCCGTCGAATTATCGTCAGTCATTGGTATCTTTCAATCGTTCGCTGAGCGTTGCCTACGCGTCAGATGTCCAAGAAGCGGACGTCCTTGGCGTTGCGCTGAATGAAGTTGCGTCGGGATTCAACGTCCTCACCCATGAGCACGCTGAAGATCTCATCCGCAGAGGCGGCATCTTCGATGGTCACCTGACGGAGCGTCCTCGTGGTGTGATCCATCGTGGTCTCCCAGAGTTCCTTGGCATTCATCTCGCCAAGTCCCTTGTACCGTTGCACGCCGTCCTTGCCGATGCGCTTTCCGTTTTCGAGTCCGTGCTTCATCAGCGCGTCACGCTCGGCATCCGAGTACACGTACTCGTGCGGCTTGTTCGTCCACTTCAGCCGGTACAGCGGCGGCATCGCAAGGTAGACGAAGCCCGCCTCGATGAGGCCCCGCATATAGCGGAACAGCAGCGTCAGCAGCAGCGTGGTGATGTGCTGGCCGTCGACGTCGGCATCCGCCATCAGAACGATCTTGTGATAGCGCGCCTTGGCGATATCGAAGTCTTCACCGATACCTGTGCCGAAGGCCTGGATCATCGCCTGGACTTCGCGGTTTCCCAGAGCCTTGTCCAGGCGAGCACGCTCGACGTTCAGGATCTTTCCACGCAGCGCGAGAATCGCCTGCGTGTGCGGATCGCGACCCTGCACGGCAGAACCGCCGGCGGAGTCACCCTCCACCAGGAAGATCTCACTGATCGACGGGTCCTTGCTGGTGCAGTCCTTGAGCTTGTCCGGCATCGCCGCAGACTCGAAAACGCTCTTTCGACGAGCGGTTTCGCGTGCCTTGCGGGCAGCCATACGCGCGGTCGCCGCGTCGATCGACTTGCGAATAATGTTCTTCGCCTGCGCCGGGTTTCGACCGAACCAGTCACCGAGCTGATCGCCGACAACCTTCTGCACGAAAGCCTTCGCCTCGGTATTACCGAGCTTGGTCTTGGTCTGACCTTCGAACTGCGGTTCGCCGAGCTTGATCGAGATGACCGCAGTCAGACCCTCACGCACGTCATCGCCGGAGAGGTTCTCGTCCTTCTCCTTGAGCAGGTTGTTCGCGCGGGCGTACTTGTTGACGAGAGTCGTCAGTGCCGCACGGAAACCCTCTTCGTGCGTGCCGCCCTCATGAGTGTTGATGGTGTTCGCGTAGGTGAAGACATTCTCGGTGTAACCCGTCGTCCACTGCATCGCGATCTCGAGCGAGATCTTGCGCTCGGTGTCTTCCGACTCGAAGTCGATGATCTCGTCATTGACGACCTCGGCATGCCGCACCCGGTTCAGGTACTCGACGTAGTCGACGAGACCGCGCTCGTAGAGGAAGACATCGCCGCGCTGCTTGGTGAGCATCGCGCCATCTTCTTCCACCTCATAGGTGGCACCTTCACGCTCATCACTGAGCTCGATACGCAGTCCCTTGTTCAGGAACGCCATCTGCTGGAAGCGAGTGCGCAGAGTGTCGTACTCGAACTCGACGCCCTCAGTGAAGATCTCGGTATCGGGCCAGAATGTGATCGTGGTGCCGGTCTCATCGGACGCCGCACCCTTGATCAGTCCCTGCTCTTGGGGCTGGCCACCGTGGGAGAAGCTGTGGTTCCAGACGTGGCCCTGGCGCTTGATCTCCACATCGAAGCGCGTGGAGAGCGCATTGACGACAGAGGAGCCGACGCCGTGCAGACCGCCAGAGACCGCGTATCCGCCGCCGCCAAACTTTCCACCGGCATGCAGGATTGTGAGCACAACTTCGACACTCGATTTGTTCGGGTCAGAAGAGTGCGGATCAACCGGGATACCACGCCCGTTATCGACGACACGCACACCGCCGTCTTCGAGGATCGTCACCAGGATCGCATCGCAGTAGCCAGCCAGAGCCTCGTCGACAGAGTTGTCGACGATCTCGTAGACCAAGTGGTGCAGGCCACGCGGACCAGTGGAGCCGATGTACATTCCGGGCCGTTTACGCACGGCCTCGAGTCCTTCGAGGATCTGGATGTTATCCGCGCCATACTCGGCGGTCGGGTTATCAACGGGGGTGCCCCCGGTTGTCGATTCAGGCTCGTCAGCAGGGGATTCAGGCGTCATCAGAGGTGATTCTCCACATCGATATCTCGAATCTCCAGTCTACCCTGACTCAGGCACCTTGACGTGGCTATACGGCCGTGTGTGGCCCTGAAATCGATCAAGGGGCGTCCGTTGATGCCCTACCCGTAGGTATCGCGTGGACCCCGGCCTGGAACGGCTCTCGGACCCCATTTCCAAGAGGGAACGTCCGGTCCGATAAATCGGAGGTTGTTCACACCCGCCTGCGGATAGCGTCGTCCGATCTCGGTCAGGATGGTCGCGCGCATGAACTGCAGGTTCTTCGCCCAGGCCGTCGAATCGCACTTGACGGTCAGCATGCCGTTGTCGAGACCTACGGGCTCGGAGTGTTTCGCGGTATCGGCGCCGGCGAGGTCGGCCCACTGCCGCACCAGGTCTTCCCGCGCCAGCGTGATCTCCCAGCCAGAGTCTCGACTGAGCTTGTCGAGCACGGCACCAAGAGCCCCAGGGTCACGACCGGGAGTGAACGGCGCGTTGTCGTCATCATCTCGGATGCGACGCTTGCGCTTCCACGACTTCGAACTTGGCTTCAGACCCCGAAGACGCAGGTATGTCGCGACCGTTTCCGGAGTATCGGATGCTGCATCACTCATCGTCTTCCTCCTGATCGCTCTGTTCGACCTGACCGTTGTTGTCGCTCTCGCTGTCATTGTCGCTGCGATCGTCGCTGATTACTCCGTCGCTGATGCGCACGACGTGCCGGTGCAACGCCTCGGGAATGTCTTCCTCGACAGCCGCGGTCACCACCACCTGTTCGTATCCGACGGTGAGAGCCGCCAGACGGTGCCGGCGATCAGCGTCGAGCTCGGCGAAGACATCGTCGAGAATGAGAACCGGATCTCCCGCCGGAGATTCAGCACGCAAAAGTTCCGCGGATGCCAGGCGCAGAGCGAGCGCAACCGACCAAGATTCGCCGTGCGAGGCATAACCCTTCACCGGAAGTCCGCGCACTCGCATCAGAAGATCGTCCCGATGAGGGCCGACGAGAGTGAGTCCGCGGTCGAGTTCCTGCTTGCGCTTGGCCAGCAGAGCTGCGCGGAACATGTCGGCAATTTCACCGCGAGTCTCGGACGCCACCTCTTCGCCTTCTTCGGGGTCGCCGCCACGCACAGACAGCGCCCATTCCACTTCAGGCTGATGATCGGCGCCGGCGATCGCGGTGTACGCGTCGGCAAGTGGCCGCTGCAGATCAGTCGCGAGCCGGAGGCGAGCGTCGATGATTTCAGATCCCAGGGCGATGAGCTTGTCGTCCCACACCTCGAGGGTCGTGAGCGCTTCGCCTCGGATGCCACGTGCGCGAGCGGATTTCAGTAGCGCGGTGCGCTGTTTGAGTACGCGGTCATAATCACCGAGCACCGCAGACATGCGCGGTGCGCGCTGGATCAGCAGCTGATCCGCGAATCGACGCCGCGATGACGGGTCTCCCCGAACGATCTGCAGATCTTCTGGCGCGAACAACACGACATGGGCGTAACGCGGCAGCTCACTGGTCTTGGATGGTGATCCGTTGATGCGGGCCTTGTTCGACCCCTGCCGATTGATCTGCACTTCGGCGAGAACCTTGCGTTCTCCCACCGAAAGCCGGGCACGAATAACCGCGAATTCCTGACCATCTCTCACCATCGGAGCGTCCGATGACACCCGATGCGAGCCGAGCGTAGCAAGGAAGACGACCGCCTCGGCGAGATTTGTCTTTCCCTGGCCGTTACGGCCGACGAGCACATTGGGCCCTCGATGAAGGCTGAGTTCTGCGGTCGCGTAGTTGCGGAAGTCCACAAGGCTCAGGTGCTCCACAATCACGGATTCACCCTACCTTTCGGGGCAGACACTCTCCCCGAACACTCTCCTCGAGATCGCTCGTCGAGTGAGACGGAGACGATCAGCGAAGCAGAAGGTTCGGCTGCAACAGGTACTTGTACGAGTCGTTTCCTGCCTGGTCGACAGACGTCTGACTCGTGATCAGCACCGGGCTGAGCTTGTTCGCGTTGTCACTCGATGTGAACGTGATCCGTACGAAACCGCTCTTGACCGCACTGAGTGCCTCGATCAGATACTGCGGGTTCAAGCCGAGCGTCACGTCATCGCCACCGGTCAGATGTGCGTCGACTGACTCGGATGCTCGAGCCTGCTCGCTGCCAGAGGCATCCATCGTCACGCTGTCTGACGTAAACGTGAATCGCAGGGGAGCGGCGCGATCAAGCACCAATGCCACACGCCGAACGGCTTCGATCAAGTCGGCGGTATTGACCACCGCGTAGTGTTCGGTCTGCTCGGGAAACAGTCGCCGGACCGGCGGAAAATTCCCCTTGATCAGGAGAGATGTGACCGTCTTGTTGCCGGCGGTGAACGCGATGATCTCGCGGTCACCTGCACCGGAGAAGGAAACCTGGATGGTTCCGGCATGCCCGAAGGTCTTACCGACCTCGGTCAGTGTGCGCGCGGGAACCAGCGCAGTTTTCTCGGGAGCTTCGCCGTCCCACGGAACATCACGCAATGAAACGCGGTACCGGTCGGTGGCGACAAGGCTCAGGCTGTGGCCGGATACTTCGAGCTGCACACCCGTGAGCACGGGAGTCACGTCATCGCGAGACGCGGCGAAACCGACCTGCGCGATCGCGGTACCGAAATCGTCTGCCGGAACGACACCCGACGAACCTGAAACCTCAGGAATCGAGGGATATTCCTCAACAGGCATGGCTGCCAGAGTGAATCGAGCCGAACCACAGGTGACAGCGATGCCACCGTCTTCTTCGACCGCGATCTCAATCGGCGCGTTCGGCAACCGGCTGGCAATGTCAGAAAGCAATCGACCGTGCACGAGGATCGTGCCGGGTGACTCGACTGTCGCCTCGATCGTCGTGCGAGCGGATGCTTCGTAGTCGAAGGCCGAAAGTGTCAGCCCTGAGTCGCTTGCTTCGATGAGCACTCCAGCCAGGATTGGCTGGGGATTGCGCTGCGGCAGAAGCTTGACGACGAAGGACACAGCTTCGCTGAAGACATCGCGGTTGACCTGGAACCTCACGGGCGCTCCCTCGTCGTAATTACAAAACCTGATGAGCATGGGCCCACGTCAGGGGTTCCCATCGTATCCCTACGTCTGGGCTGCGCCATACGCCGGGTTTCAACACCTTTGAGGTGATCGGATCGCGCTCTCTAAGGGTTAACTCCTTAACAGTCTTAACACCTGTGGATACTGTGGATAACTCGGTGGATAGCACTCGCGAGTAAGGAACTACAAGCGTGTGAGATGTGGAAACCCTGAGGAATCCGCACTAATACGGGGAGGCGGTGGATGCCGCTGTCGCGAGAGTTATCCACAGGTAGAGGTGTTTTTCACAGATTCGTCCCGATGTTAAGCGGATTCATCCACAAGTTATCCACATGTGTAAACAGGCATGAATCTCGTGATATGTCAGCGTCGACCGAGCTGCGTGGTGATCTCGGTGACCTGGTTGTAGATGGAACGACGTTCCTTCATGAGGTCGCTGATCTTCTTATAGGCGTACATCACCGTTGTGTGATCGCGGTTGCCGAACAGCTGACCGATCTTCGGAAGCGAGAGGTTCGTGCGTTCGCGGCACAGATACATGGCGATCTGACGGGAAGTCGCGATCTGCTGGGATCGACTCGATCCGTACAGGTCGTCGACTGTGAGCTTGAAGTACTGCGCAGTGGCAGTGATGATGTCGGTCGGCGAGATGATGTTGTCTTCGGTCGTATCGATGATGTCCCGCAGCACTGTCTGTGCGAGGGAGATATCGAGCGCTGATCGGTTCAAGCTTGCGAATGCGGAGACGCGGATGAGAGCGCCCTCGAGCTCACGGATGTTCGACGAGACCACAGTCGCGATGTATTCCAGCACGTCGTCTGGGATATGGAGTGCCTCGCTCTGGGCCTTTTTGCGAAGGATGGCGATACGGGTCTCGAGGTCAGGGGCCTGTACGTCGGTGATCAGGCCCCACTCGAAGCGGCTGCGCATCCGGTCCTCAAACCCGGTCAGGTGTTTCGGCGCGACATCACTGGTGATGACGATCTGCTTGTTGTGGTCGTGCAGGGTGTTGAAGGTATGGAAGAAGGTTTCCTGCGTCTCGGCGCGACCCTGTAGGAACTGGATGTCATCGATGAGGAGGATGTCGACGTCGCGATAGCGCGCTTGGAACGCAGAGCCCCGGTTATTGGCGATCGAGTTGATGAAGTCGTTGGTGAACTCTTCGCTGGAGACGTATCGAACCTTCACCCCGGTGTAGAGCGACTGTGCGTAATCGCCGATCGCGTGCAGCAGGTGTGTCTTACCGAGACCGGAATCGCCGTAAATGAACAGCGGGTTGTAGGCCTTCGCCGGCGCCTCAGCGACAGCGACCGCCGCTGCGTGTGAGAAACGGTTCGACTGGCCGATCACGAAATTGTCGAAGGTGTACTTAGGATTCAGTCGCGACTCGTGACGCAGCTGGGTGGGCTGTTCGATCGGGTAGTCGGTGCGTGGTGCCTCAGGGCGACCGAAGTCGGCGACCGCAATCGGGGCCGTAGGGTGCTCGGCGAGTTCATGGTTCACGACAACACGGAACGATGTGACTTCTTCACCCAGCAGGCCCAGTGCCTCCATGATCGGAACACGCAGGCGCTTGTTGATCTGAGCGGCGGTCAGATCGTTGGGGACGTCGAGATAGAGCGTTGCGCTCATGACACCGGCGGGAACAGCGAGGCTCAGGAATCCCTGCAACTGTGGGGTGACGCGATCATCCTGATCGAGCAGGTCCAGAACCTGTGCCCAGATCGGAACGTCGGGCTGGGCAGGAGAGGACATGGTGCTCCGGGAAAAGGTTCGCGGAGGGTAGGCCGATTTTGGCAGTTCCCCCCTGTGGATAACTTCGGATGCAACGGTAGTCATCCAACCTGAGAACGGCAACCTACCCACGGAAAATCAACGGTGTGTCGAGCACGCCATCAGCGCCGAGGTTGTGGATAATTACTGTGCGGGGCAACACGCTCAGACCGGTCGTGGCACGGAGATTTGATCTCTGGGCCCGTGCGACGTATTCTTAATCGGTTGACTTATGCCCGAAAAAGGGCAGATCCCTATGTCTCCGGTCGTACACATCCGGTGACAGCGTTCCCGGAGTGATTCCATGAGCAAGCGTACGTTCCAGCCCAACAACCGCCGTCGCGCCAAGAAGCACGGCTTCCGCCTGCGCATGCGCACCCGCGCCGGCCGTGGCATCCTTTCGGCCCGCCGCGCGAAGGGCCGCGTCGAGCTCTCGGCGTAAGCCTCGTGCTCGCCCGTCCGTTCCGACTGACGCGAGGTACCGACTATCGGTTGGTTGTCCGTCGCGGAGTCCGGTGCGGGGGCGCAACGGTCATCACCTCATTGTTGACGACCGGTGAAGCACGCGAACCCAGATTCGGGTTCATCATTAGCAAGCAGGTGGGCACAGCTGTGATCCGCAACACCGTGCGTCGACGGCTCAAAGCTGTGTGCGCGGAAGCGCTGTCAATGGTGCCCGAGGGCACGGATATCGTCATCCGTGCCCTTCCTGCGTCTGCCACTGCGACATATGGCGAGCTCAACGCCGATGTCACGCGGTGTCTTGCCAAACTTGACCGCACAAGGATGTCGGCATGAGTGCCCTGCCCTCCTATGCGATGGGGTCAGCGCATCTGAAGCCCGGTGACCTGGTGCGGAGCATCCCTCTCGTACCGCGCAATCTCATCCTGGGATTTCTCACCGGGTATCGAACCGTCATCTCGCCGATCTATGGCGATGTGTGTGCGTTTTATCCGTCTTGTTCGGCTTACGCTGTAGGTGCTGTGCAGCAGCACGGCGCGGTCAAGGGAGCCGTGCTCTCGGCATGGCGAATTCTGCGGTGCAACCCCTGGACAAAAGGCGGCGTTGATGACGTTCGCCCTCACGACCATTTCCGATTCGACCTGACCGCCCGAGGTTTCGTCGTACCTTCTCGAAAGGACTGAACAGTGGGTCTTGACCTTCTGCTCGCCTCTGCGATGCCAACAGCGGATGCCGATACCGGCGGCGGCTTCGATTTGCTCGGCACGATCCTGTGGCCGCTCAAGTGGGTCGTTGAGCTCCTCCTCGTGGCCTGGCACTGGCTGTTCACCACGGCCGGGCTGCCCGCAGCAGCCGGCATCACTTGGATCCTCTCGATTGTCGGTCTCGTGATCGTCGTTCGTGGTGCGGTGTTCCCCCTCTTCGTGCGGCAGATCAAGAGCCAGCGCAAGATGATGGAAATCGCTCCTGAGATGAAGAAGGTCCAGGCCAAGTACAAGGGCAAGAAGGACCAGCTGTCTCGCGAGGCGATGAGCCGCGAGACAATGGCGCTGTATAAGCGACACGGCACTTCGCCGATGTCGAGCTGTCTGCCGATGATCGTGCAGATGCCGATCTTCTTTGCCCTGTTCAGCGTGCTAAACGACGTCACCAAGCATGCCAATAATGGCGTTGGCGGTGTGGGCCTACTGAGCGCTGAGCTGACCAAGGAGTTCTACGACGCCACGATCTTCGGATCAGTCTCGTTGCACGGCACCCTCGGCCACGCTGTCGAGACGCAGAACACCGTTGCGATCATTCTCCTCGTGATCCTCGTCGTCCTGATGATCGGTTCGCAGTTCTTCACGCAGTTGCAGATCATCTCGAAGAACCTCTCGCCGGAAGCGAAGACCGGCCAGGCGTACCAGATGCAGAAGATCATGCTCTACGTGCTGCCGCTGGGCTTCATCTTCTCGGGCGTCTTTTTCCCCCTCGGTGTTGTCGTGTACTGGTTCGTCTCGAACCTGTGGACCATGGCACAGCAGTTCCTCGTTATCCGTGAGATGCCCACCCCTGGCTCGGAAGCGGCCAAGTCTCGCGAAGAGCGACTGGCACGCAAGGGCAAGGCAATCGATTCATCCGGCAAGGTTGTTCCGATGGCAGCGTATGAGGCTGAGCAGCAGCGCAAGCTCGAAGAGGTTGAGAAGGCCAAGCTGAACACTCCGAAGCGTCAGCAGCCGGTGGGTAAGAAGCGTTCGAAGAAGAAGGGTCCCAACTCATGACCGCTGAAAATGTCGTCGAGCGTCCCGAACGCACCGAACCCACAGTCGAACAGCTTGAACACGAAGGTGACGTTGCTGCCGACTTCATCGAGGAGCTGCTGGACATCGCGGACATCGATGGTGACCTGAACCTCGACGTGCGTCAGGGGCGTGCCTACGTTTCGGTCGAGGCTGAGGGCGAGGACATCTCGGTGCTCTCGAATCCCGACACGGTTCAGGCACTGCAGGAGATCACCCGCCTGGCTGTTCAGAACAAGACGGGATCCTTCTCCCGCTTGATCCTCGACGTTGGCGGCTCGCGTGACGCTCGCCGCCGTCAGCTGGAGAAGCTGGTCGATGCCGCTCTCATCAAGCTAGACGAGGGAGCGTCGCAGGCTTCGCTGCCTTCGATGTCCAGTTACGAGCGAAAGCTTGTGCACGATATCGCCGCCGATCGCGACCTAATCTCGGAGTCATACGGCGAGGGCCCTGACCGCCACACGGTCATCCGCCGTCGCTGATGTTTCACGTGAAACATCGTGAGGTGTGAGCATGTCAGATACTGAGGCAGAACTTTCGGTTGAGACAGAGCCCGCGGCTGCGGCATCCATTTTCGGAGAGCGGATCGATGTTGCCCGCGCCTTTACCGCGGCATTGGCTGCGCAGGGGGAGGAACGTGGGCTGATTGGTCCGCTGGAGCTGCCCCGTCTGTGGACAAGGCATATCCTCAACAGCGCGATCGCCGCTCCGCTCTTCCATGGCTCGGCTGCCGATATTGGCTCTGGGGCTGGACTGCCCGGCCTGATTATCGCGATTGCACGGCCAGACGTGAAGCTGACGCTGGTCGAACCGATGGAGCGCCGCGTCAATTGGCTCACCGAGCAGGTCAACGAGCTTGAGTTGGATAACGTCGTGGTGCTGCGCTCCCGTGCGGAGGATGTGCGCACGACCGAGAAGTTTGATGTCGTCACAGCTCGTGCGGTCAGCGCATTGCGCACTCTTCTCCCTTATACGGCGCCTCTGGTGCGCAACGGGGGAGAGCTCGCACTCCTCAAGGGGAAGAATGCCGGAGTAGAGATTGACGCTGCCGCCAAGCAGATCAAGAAGTATCGGCTCAGTGATGTGCGGATTGAAGTACTTGGCGAAGGTTTGCTGGAAGAGACCACCCGCGTTGTTCGGGCTCAGGTTCGGGTCTCGTAGTTACTTTCCTTAGGGTTCGATCATGGCATCCGCGGGGATGTTTCACGTGAAACATCCACCAGTGGTAGCTGCGTTCTGAAACGTCTGACCTAGCGATTAGAGTGGAATACGGCCCTCGAAAGGAGTGGATGTTTCACGTGAAACAATCCGAGAAGGTAACACCGAACAATACTTTCGGGGTAGACACGCCTTTGGCGCGTGAAATCGCCGATTTGAGCGCTCGTCGTCGCCAACTTGAAGCGACCTCGATGGAATTCAGTGGCGAGACCCGTGTTTTGACGGTCTCGAACCAGAAGGGCGGTGTCGGTAAGACCACCTCGGCGGTGAATACCGCATCCGCTCTTGCAAGCTTGGGTGCGAAGGTCCTGGTCATCGATCTCGATCCTCAGGGAAATGCCTCTACAGCTCTGGGGATTCCACACAGTGCTGACATACCCAGCGTCTATGACGTCCTGATCGACGACGTTCCGCTTGCCGATATCGTGCAGCAGAGCCCGGAATCCGAGAATCTACTCTGCGCACCGAGCACGATTCATCTTGCAGGTGCGGAGATTGAGCTCGTTTCGCAGGTCGCACGGGAACACCGGTTGCGCAAAGCACTGGACGTGTACCTCCGCGAGAATTCTCTCGACTTTGTCATCATCGACTGCCCGCCTTCGCTCGGTCTCCTCACCATCAACGCATTTACGGCGGCGTCCGAGGTCTTCATCCCGATTCAGTGCGAGTATTACGCGCTGGAAGGGCTGAGCCAACTGCTGGGCAGTATCCAGATGATTCAGAAGCACCTCAATCCGAGTCTTTATCTCTCCACGATTCTGCTCACGATGTATGACGGACGCACCCGTCTTGCACAGCAGGTCGCCGATGAGGTGCGCAACCACTTCCCGGATCAGGTACTTAAAACGATGATCCCGCGGTCAGTCCGTGTTTCAGAAGCACCAAGTTTCGGTCAGACGGTGATCGCTTATGACGGGAACTCCGCCGGAGCGATCGCATACCGCGAGGCCGCTGTTGAGATCGCGTCCCAGAAGACGCAGAGCAAGGAGAACTGATGGCCAAGCGCACTGGATTGGGTCGAGGAATCGGCGCACTCATCCCCACGGGAATTCAGTCTGAGCGTCCGGTCGATGTGTTCTTCCCGGGTGCCTCCCTTCGTCCGAAGACGGACGCTGGTATCGGCGAGGAAACAACTCCCGTCGAAGAAGAGGCTGATCTCGCCGTAATTCCGGGCCTCCATCTGATTCAGATAGATCCGAACCAGATCGTTCCCAACCCGCGCCAGCCGCGCACTCACTTCGGCACAGACGATCTCGCAGAACTTGTTCACAGTGTGCGCGAGTTCGGCGTTCTGCAGCCGGTAATCGTTCGCAAGAACGCCGATGGCGACTACGAACTGATCATGGGGGAGCGCCGCACGCGCGCCGCACGTGAGGCTGGTCTTACAGAGATCCCTGCGATCGTCCGCGATACCGCAGACGAGGACATGCTTCGTGATGCACTGTTGGAAAACCTTCACCGCTCGGAGCTGAACCCGTTGGAAGAGGCATCCGCCTACCAGCAGTTGCTGGAAGACTTTGGGATCACGCAGGAGCAGCTCGCAACACGCATCGGCCGCTCTCGGCCGCAGATCAGCAACACGATTCGCCTGCTGAAACTGCCCGTTCCCGTGCAGCAGAGGGTTGCGGCAGGTGTCCTCACCGCTGGTCATGCTCGTGCGCTACTTTCGCTTGATGACGCCGCAGCGATGCAGAAGCTCGCCGACAAGGTGGTCAACGAGGATCTGTCGGTGCGCGCCACCGAAGAAGCCGCGAAGGCCTTCCCCGGTGCCGGAACGAAGAAGGTCAAGGCGCAGCCGGGAGCTCGTCGTGCCTACCTCGATGAGGTGTCTGGCAAGTTGGGTGACCGTCTCAACACGCGCGTGAAGATCACGTTGGGCGCGAGAAAAGGCCAGGTCGCGATCGAATTCGCGTCGATCCAGGACCTGAATCGCATCCTCTCCGAATTGGGCGAAGAGCAGTACGGATCCTGATCTCGCCCTCGCGTTCAGGTGGGCCCAACTCCTAGAGTGGGCACAACGGGGGAGAGATCATGGCAGATAAGAAGAGTCCGGCCGCACGCATCAACGGCCGGGTCATCGGGATCAGCATTGCCGCAGCACTCGGCGGCTTCCTGTTCGGCTTCGACACGGCCGTGATCAACGGCGCGGTGACAGCTCTCGCGGGAGCGTTCACTCTTGGGCCCGGTCTTCAGGGCTTCGCCGTATCTTCCGCGCTGATCGGTTGCGCTGTCGGTGCCTGGTTTGCGGGGAGCCTTGCGAACAAGCTCGGCCGTATCCCGGTGATGGTGATCGCCGCCATTCTCTTCTTCGTCTCGGCATTCGGCTCCGGGCTCGCCTTCGGGGTCATCGACCTGATCGTGTGGCGTGTGATCGGCGGACTCGGCGTGGGTGCGGCATCCGTGATCGCGCCGGCATATATCGCGGAGGTATCGCCGGCGAAGGTGCGCGGCCGTCTCGGTTCCCTCCAGCAGCTCGCAATCGTGACCGGTATCTTCACTGCGCTGCTCTCCAACGCCCTACTGGCGAGTATCGCCGGCTCCGCAGCATCCATTCTCTGGTTTGGTATCGAGGCGTGGCGCTGGATGTTCATGGTTGAGGCGATTCCGGCCGTGGTCTACGGGGTGATGGCACTGCGCCTGCCAGAGTCTCCTCGATTCCTTGTCGCACGGGGAAGAATCGACGAGGCCTCGCGGGTGCTCTACGACTTCACCGGCGAGCTCGACGTGAATCTCAAAATCGAGGAGATCCGTTCCACCTTGAATGCCGAGCAGAAGGAGTCACTGCGTGACCTGCGCGGGGACAAGTTCGGCCTGAAACCCATTGTGTGGGTCGGCATTCTGCTCAGTGTCTTCCAACAGTTCGTCGGCATCAACGTGATCTTCTACTACTCGACCACGCTGTGGCTGTCGGTGGGATTCGACGAGTCTCAGGCTCTGATGACCTCCGTCATCACCTCGATAACCAACATTGTCGTCACGATCATCGCCATTCTGCTGGTCGACAAGGTCGGCCGTCGCCCCATGCTGCTCACGGGATCCATCGGCATGGCCGTGACCCTGGGGATGATGGCAGTGGCCTTCTCCTTCGGGACGCTGCAGGACGGCAATGTCGTGCTGCCGGAGCCTTGGTCGCTGGTCGCGCTGGTATGCGCGAACGGATTCGTGGTCTTCTTCGGTGCGACATGGGGCCCGCTGGTGTGGGTGCTGCTGGGGGAGATGTTCCCGAACAGCATTCGTGCCGGCGCACTCGCGGTGGCCGCCGCCGCCCAGTGGGTGGCCAACTTCTTCATCTCGACGACGTTCCCCGCGTTCGCTGAAATCGGGCTCACGTTCGCCTACGGCTTCTACGCGTTCTTCGCGATCGTGTCGTTCTTCTTTGTGTACTTCCAGGTGCCAGAGACGAAGGGCCGAGAGCTCGAGACGATGACGGATGTTGTGAATCTCCCGCGCCGAGGTGGGCACAAGCCCGCGTAGGCTTAAGGCATGTCAGAAGCTGTTCCGCGTCGCGCGAGTTTGGAAGTTCTACGCGCGGAGGCGACTGACGAACTGGCTGTTATCGTTCAGGAGCGCTTGCTGGGCGGCGAGGATCCGTGGGAATTCATGGAAGATCTCCCCAGCGTCGATGAGCTGGTCGTCTATCTTCTGCGCGCCGACAATATCTCCGCGAACGACGGCGTGCGTCCGAACGCTGCGCGTAATTACCGCGTCATGCGACAGATCGCACTCGAGTATCCGGAACTGACTCCGGCCGTCTGGGGACTCCTGGGCGAGAAGACACGTCACCGAAAGTGGGACACCACGGTCGCTGACGTGTCCTGATCCACGAACGCTTCGCGAAACGACAAAACCACGCCGAAACCACGTCCTATACGTGTCGTCTCGGCGTGGTTTTGTCGTTTGGGGTCAGGCGAGGAACGCGGCGAGATCCTTCTCGAGCGCGGGCTTCGGCTTGGCGCCGATGATGGTCGCCTTGACCTCTCCGCCCTGGAAGACCTTCATCGCCGGAATCGACGTGATCTGGTACTTCATGGCAAGTTCGGGGTTCTCGTCGACGTTGAGCTTGACGATGGTGATCTTGTCGGCATTCTCCGCCTGGATCTGATCGAGCACCGGTGCGACCATGCGACACGGACCACACCATTCGGCCCAGAAATCGACCAGAACGGGGCCTTCGGCCAGCAGTACATCCTGCTCGAATGTCGCCTGGCTCGTTACCTTCGCAGTCATCAGTTTCTCCTTGAATTGAGGTTCATCCGCTACAACAGCGAGTGAATGGATTGTGTTCCCTAGACGGATGCCCCAATCGGGGCGGTGTCCTCAAGGGCTGCGATGTAGTGCTCGGCGTCGAGGGCCGCAACCGTGCCGGACCCGGCAGCGGTGATCGCCTGACGGTAGGTCGGGTCGATGACGTCACCCGCGGCGAACACACCAGGCGTAGAGGTGCGCGAGGAGCGACCCTCTACCCAGATCGTGCCCTCGGATGTGAGCTCAAGCTTCTCGTGCACCAGGTGGGTGCGCGGGTCGTTGCCGATCGCGACAAACAGACCATCGAGCGCCAGATCGGAGAGCGTGCCGTCCACAGTGTTGCGCAGCTTCACTCCTGCGACGCTGTCGCCACCGGTAACCTCGGTGACCTCGCTGTTCCAGATGAACTCGATCTTCTCGTTCGCGAAGGCGCGATCCTGCATGATCTTCGACGCACGCAGCGTGTCCTTGCGGTGGATGACGTAGACCTTGTCCGCGAAGCGGGTGAGGAAAGTGGCCTCTTCCATCGCCGAGTCGCCGCCGCCGACGACGGCGATGGTCTTCTCACGGAAGAAGAAGCCGTCGCAGGTGGCGCACCACGAGACGCCGTAGCCGGAGAGGCGCTCTTCACCCTCGACGCCGAGCTTGCGGTACGCCGAGCCGGTCGCGTAGATCAGCGACTGAGTCTCGTGCACGGTGCCGCTGCCGAGCGTGATCGTCTTGACATCGCCGTCTAGATCCAGTGAGGTGACATCGTCGTAGACGACCTCAGTGCCAAACTTTTCTGCCTGTTCCTGGAACTTAGCCATGAGCTCAGGTCCCTGGATGCCCTCGGGGAAGCCCGGGTAGTTCTCCACGTCGGTGGTGTTCATCAGCTCACCGCCGACCTCGACCGAACTCGCGATGAGAAGCGGCTCGAGGTTCGCGCGCGCCGCGTAGATGGCGGCGGTAAATCCGGCGGGGCCGGAGCCGATGATGATGACCTTGCGCATGTGTTCTCTCTCTTTGCCTGGGCAGGACGCTCCACTGCTTCAACCAATGGTAGCCGCGGGACATTCCCGGGCCTGAGAGCCGCGCTGTGCGTCAGCGTCCGGGCAAGAAGCGCTTCAGCAGGTCTGCGCCGACTTTGAGCTCGGGCGCGCGCATGAGAGCGAGCAGCGCGATGTAGACGACCACCACGATGAGCCCAATGATCGCGGTGCCGACCGCACCGAGGAGTTGGCTGGAGAGCATCCATCCGTTCGAACCGCCGAGCAGGAGGAATACACCCCATCCTGCGAATCCGGCGGGGATCGCAGCGATCGCGAAGCGTCCGATTGCCGTCATCCAGGAACGGATCTGCAGCCCACCGATTTTGCGGTGCAGCAGCCATGTGGCCAGGATCACCTGCAACGTGCTGGCGATCGACTGCCCGAGCGCGACAGCCGCCGCGAGCAGGGAGAGCGGCAGCACGTCAGCGGCGAACAACGCCGCGGCAGTGAGGGCGGTGATGACGATCAGCGCGCACTGGATAATCGTGAACCAGAAGGGCGTGCGGGTGTCGTCGTACGCATAGAACGTCCGCTGCACGATGAACAGAATCGTCAACGGGAGCAAGCCGATGAGGTACGCCAGGAGGACAATGGCGGCGCCGCTTGCCTCATCGGGACTTCTCGTGAAGACGCGGGAAGCGGGGATCGCAGCGGCCGCGACGGCCGCGAGGGCTGCAGCGATGAAGAAGACGAGAGTGCGGATGCTTCGGCTGATGTCTGCACGTACTTCGTCGTGACGACGAGCCGCAGCGTGTTCGCTGATCTGCGTGAAGTATGGAGTGCCGATCGACAGCACGATGACTGAATACGGCAGCATGAAGATCAGCCACGCGTTCCCCGTCACCGCTGCGGATGCACCGACGCCCGCGGCAGCACTGACGATGTTTCCCTGCAGGATGCCGGCGGTGAGGCTGGCGAAAGCCATGAGGAAGGTCCAACCGGCCAGGCGCCCGACGTTGCCCAGACCGACGCCGCGCCAGCGAAAGTCGGGCTTGAGAGACAGCCCGGTGCGGCGCCAGAAGATCAACAGCACGAGACCCTGGAGCGCGATGCCGAGAGTCGCCGTGCCACCGAGCGCGGCAATCATGCCTGGCGTCCATCGCGTCGCATCCGTGGACACGGGGCTGAACGCGATGCCGATCAGGATGAACCCGATGATCGAGACAATGTTGTTGATCACCGGCGCCCAGGTGAACGGACCATATATCTTGCGGGCGTTCAGCGCCTCACCGAGCAGAGCGTAGAGACCGTAAAAGAGGATCTGCGGAAGGCACCAGTACGCAAGCACAGTGGCAAGCGCGATGATGTCCGGATCTGCCTGTCCTGCGACGATGATCACCAGCCATGGCGCGGCGATCGTGGCGATGGCGGTGGTGACGACCAGCACGACAGTGCCAAGCGTGAACAGTTTGGAGATGAAGGCGTTGCCACCATCGGCGTCAGCTGTCGCCTTCACGATTTGCGGAACGATGACAGCGGTCAGGATGCCGACGGAGATCAGCGCGAAGACGCTGTTCGGTAGCTGATTGGCATACGCGAATGAGTCAGCAACCTCGCCGTAGGATCCGATGACTGCGACGAGCACGATACTGCGCAGCAACCCTGTCACCCGGGACACCATGGTGCCCGCGGCGATGACGGCGCTGGCGCGCCCGAGACTACTCACCGGTCACCTCTTCCGTAGAGTCGCCCGATTCCTCTGAAGTGACGGAGGCCGGCTGGCCCGCAGCCTTCCGACGCCGCACGACGGTGCGCACCACACCGAGCACGAGCAGCAGAGCGATGACTCCGCCGAGGATGCCCAGACCGATGTTCTCCCATTCGGCGCGGACGGTCACCTTCGCCGTCTGATCGACCCCGATCGGCACACCGGTGGGCGAGCTGAGGCTGAAGCTGACTTCGAGCTCACCGCTGCCCACTCGAGCCTCGACAGGTACCTTGACACGTTCGTTGTTCGCGGGCTGCGCCACGAAATCCTTCGTCGGTTGCACATCGAGGCGGGCATCCGAGGGAGTTGAGGTGAGTGTCACATTCACTGGCCACGGCAGATCGTTGCGTACCCACACCGGCAGTGGCGCCGCCGAGGTGAACAGCTGGATGGGGCTGGGCTGCTGTACACCCACCGCATTGAGCGTCGTGCGGGTCTTCGTCTGGTGTGCACCGGCATCCTCTGCATAGCTGTCGGATGCCCCGACGCCGATCAGGCGGAGAATCTGCAGGCGCTCCGGCGAGCGGAGTACAAGCGGATCGTCGAGAATCGACGAGAACGCGGCTAGATGCGCCTCGTCGGCAAGTAACTTGCTCAGGACAGCCACACGATCCGCCGAGGACTCGACGGCGAGCGTGGCGGATACCGGTGCCGCTGTGCGCAGCGCATCCAGACCGATCGGCTCAGAGATCGTGGAGAGCGACAGAATCGTTTCTCGCAGAGCATCCGCCGTGCGGTTCTCATCGCGGTCGAGACCGACGAGCAGGGGCGTGTGGCCACCGGTGAAAGTGAGCTGAGCGAGGGCTTCAGCGATCTCATGCTCGCGGAGCGCGGCGTCTTCTTCAGCGGCGGCATCCGACAGTGTGGCGGAGGCCGTGGCATCCATCACCAGCACATTGTCGCCGTCGATCTCGATGAGTGTGCCTGTGGATGCGGCGATGGATGATGAGGGCAGGATCGTCGTGACATCGCTGTCGAAGTACGTGGCGAATTTGGCGAGATCAGCCGTGTTGACGTCTCCGAGGGGCCACAGGATCCCAGATTCCTCAGCATCAATCACCGTCAGCTCGTCATCGGTCGGAAGCGCCGGCGCGGTCGGCGTCGGTGAGGGCGAGGGTGAAGGCGAAGGAGTGGCGGTGCCCTCTGTCTGGAGGAAGTTCGCCTCGTTGAGGTACGACGTGAATGGCAACGGAGAAAGCAGCTCCGGTAGATCGGCCTGGGCCTGAACGGTGGCATCCGCATCGCCGTACTGCAGCGCGAAGCGATCATTGGAGAGCGTCTCGAGCCGGGAGAGCCAATCACTCGCGGTCAGCGGCGCCGCAGAGCCGAGCACACGAATGGCGGCAGGGATCAGCGGGTCGACGGCGAGCACAGCCGCGGTGCCGGAGATGCCGTCCAACTGCGCGGTGAGGGCGCCGTCGGGTGCGGTGAGTGTACTCAGCTCATCGGCGGTGAGGAGGGCGCCATCGGCGGGTGTCGCCGTGATCGGCACCATGATCGTCACCTGGGTTGCTGCGCCCGCACTGACGATGAGCACGCTGTTCGCCGTGATGCTGCGAGGAGCATCCGTGTCCGACGCATCGCCGGTCGTTCCGTCCTCAAGGGTGACCCGCAGTGGATAGACACCGTCCGCCAGCACACCCAGTGTGGTGACGGGGGTGACAGCCGAGATCATCGCAGTCTCAGATGCCGGGACGGCCGTGGAGAGCTCGCTGCTGAGCAGGTCGAATTCGCCACCGGTCTCGCCGGCATCCAGCCACGATGTGACCGCCGTGCGGTCTGCGAGCGGCGTGCGGTTGAGTTCGATGGCGACGCGCCCCGCGGGGAGCTCTTCGTCGCTGCTGTTGTTGATGGTGATGCTCGTCGTCAGCGCAACACCCGGCTGGATCACGCCGTGCAGACCCGCTGAGAGCGAAAGCTCCACAGTTCCGGCATCGGTGTCTTCGACCGCCGTGACCGCCGTGACCGCGGCGGCCGCCGGCGAGACGGCGATGAAATGCGGCGCAGCGAGGAGGCCGGCAGTGAGTGAGAACGCGACGAAACCGCGTGCACAGCGCTGCGCGCGCACACGACTGCCGATTCGGGGGCTGATCAACGTCTCTGGTCTTCCTCGGGCGCCGTGGCGGCCAGCCCGTGAGTTGTGACCTCGCAATTCTAGGCGGATGGCATCGCGGAACCCTGAAGGCGCGTAGAGTGACGGCCGTGTCCGACGCTCTCCCGCCCACTCCAGATCCCTCCCTCGTCGCTGCGCTGTCGGCCGATCTCGATGCTGCAGATTTCCGCTCAGAGCCGCTCCGGCAGCTGTGGGGAGAGGAAGCAGACGATGCGATCGCACGTGGGGTGCGTGAGCCGCTGCTTCGGGCGATCCATGGTGACGACGGCGCCCTCGCCACACTCGGTCGATTTTTCGTGCTCGGGATGGCGCAGCCCAGCACCCTCGTTGCGGCGGCGCTGCCGCGGCTGGGAGTTGACGGTCTGGTCGGACTCGGATTCGCCACGATTTCGGGCGCGGATGCTGCGCCATCTGTGCTCCTGCATCCGCAGTCCTTCGTCGATGCTGACGGCGTAGGGGAGTGGTGGATCGCCAGCGACCTCGACGAACTCGCCCTCGGCACTGCGCTGCCGCCGGACCATGTGCTCGGCGTGGGTGGGGCATCCCGCACGCTGGCGGAGCTGATCATCCCAGAGCCGGTCGCGCGGGCGCTCGATCTCGGTACCGGATGCGGCATCCAGGCGTTGCTTGTGGCTCGTCATGCCGGCGAAGTCGTCGCGACCGATATCTCCGCGCGGGCGCTCGCTTTCGCCGAGTTCAACGCGCGCCTGAACGGTGTGAACAACATCACGTTCCGCCAGGGCAGCATGTTCGAGCCCGTTGCAGGCGAGGCATTCGATCTGATCGTCTCCAACCCACCGTTTGTCATCACTCCGCGCGTCGACGGCGTGACCGAGTACGAATACCGCGATGGCGGACTCATTGGCGACGCGCTCGTCGAGCAGTTCGTGCGTGAAGTTCCCGCGCACCTGAAGCCCGGCGGGGTGGCACAGCTGCTGGGCAATTGGGAATCGCGCACTGCCGCGGGTCTTGAGCGCGTGGAATCGTGGGTGCACGACACTCTTGACGTGTGGGTCGTCGAGCGCGAAGAGCTCACGCCTCTCTCCTATGCAGAGCTGTGGATCCGCGATGGCGGCACCACCCCGCGTGAAGCGGCTTTCGGGCGGATGCTGGAAGCCTGGCTCGACGACTTCGCCGCACGTGGCGTCACCGCCATCGGCTTCGGGTACGTGCTGTTGCGGCGTGGACCGGTGGGTCACGAGCCGCTGCGCCGATTCGAGAAGGTGGCCCAGCCGCTGTCTGCGCCAGGGCGCGCGCTGCGTGACGGACTGACTGCGCACGATGTGCTCGGCGATGGCGTCCCGATGACGCTGGTCACGGCGCCGGATGTCACAGAGGCGCGGCACTTCATGCCCGGAAACGACGATCCGAGCGTGATCGAGCTCCGCCAGGGCGGCGGGTTCGGACGCACAGTCTTGGTGGATCCTGCACTTGCCGGTTTCGTCGGGGCTTGCGATGGCGAGTTGACCGTCACGCAGATCGTGGCGGCACTTGCTGACCTGTTCGAGGTGCCGTTGGTGGCGCTGTGGCAGGATCTCGAGCCGCGCATCCGTCAGCTCGTGATGGATGGGTTCCTCGTCCCCAACTCGGAGCGGGCGGGGGAATAACTCCGCTTCCATGCGGTTGAATACGCACATGAAGGCTTTCGGATTCCTCTCCTTCGGGCACTATGCGCCCGTTCCCGGTTCAGGCACGCGCACGGCCGGCGACATGCTGCACCAGACCATCGATCTCACGGTCGGCGCGGATGAGATCGGTGTCAACGGTGCCTACGTGCGGGTGCATCACTTCGCGCGCCAGGCGGCCTCTCCCATGCCGTTGCTCGCAGCGATGGCGGCGAAGACTGAGCGCATCGAGGTCGGGACCGGCGTCATCGACATGCGGTACGAAAATCCGCTGCAGTTCGCTGAGGAAGCAGCCGCGCTCGACCTCATCGCCCGCGGACGCATCGCCCTCGGAGTGAGCCGCGGTTCACCCGAGACCGCGCTGCGCGGCTACGAGGCATTCGGCTACGTCGGCAGCGAGGACCCCCGCGGCGCCGACCTCGCTCGCGACAAGTTTGACCTGTTCCTCGAGGCGATCGACGGCGCGGGTGTCGTTCAGGGCGACCCCCAGCAGGTCGGAGAGGGGCGCTACCTGGCGATCGAACCGCGCTCCGAGACGTTGCGCGAGCACATCTGGTGGGGTTCGGGGTCACGCGCGACCGCAGAAGAGACCGGGCGCAAGGGTTTGAACCTGATGAGCTCGACACTGCTCACCGAGGCCACCGGCGTGCCGTTCGACCAGCTGCAGCGCGAACAGATCGACCTGTATCGAGCCGCCTACAAGGCGGCCGGCCACACCGGCACGCCCCGCGTCTCGGTCAGCCGCAGCGTCTTCCCGATCATGGATGACCGCGATCGAGGCTATTTCGGCCTGCGCAGTGCCGAGAACGGCGACCAGATCGGAATCATCGACGGGTTCCGCTCGACGTTCGGTAAGACGTATGCCGCAGAGCCGGATGTGCTCATCGAGCAGCTCCTCGCCGACGAAGCCGTGATGGCCTCCGACACTCTGATGCTCACCATCCCGAACCAGCTCGGTGTGGATTACAACCTGCACGTGCTGGAGTCATTCGCGAAGCACGTGGCACCGGCGCTCGGGTGGAAGCCGAACACCGAGGGGACAGTCGAGGGGTACGCGATCTGAGTCCATCGCGGCGCTCCGCTGCGGGGTAGCAGCACCTCCGACATACTTCGTCAAGAAGTTCCCGGGGTCTTGACTAGGCTACGGTCATGCGATTCTCGGCCTTCGAAGAGTATCGACTTCGATCAGGCTTAGCCTCTTCGGAAATTGTCACGGAGGAGCAGGGCAGTGACTATGAGGCCGGTCAAGTAGAGATAGGTTCGGGTTGCTGGCGCATCAGAACGGCGCGAGTCACTCCAACAAAGCCTGGTGCGTTCGTTGCGGTGTGGAAAAGATCACCATCGGGAAAGACTCAACCTTTCGAGAGCACCGATAGCTGCGAGGGCCTCCTGGTCTTCGTAAAAGACGGATCGCGGTTCGGGCTATTCACATTTACTCGTGAGCGTCTGGTGGGACTCGGTATTGTTCAGTCTGCTCATGCTCCGGGCAAGAGGGGATTTCGGGTATACCCCGCATGGTGCACGAACTTGAACGCTCAGGCGACTCGCACTCAACGCGCCCAAGCTGGCGCTTTCGCTGAACTATCCGAGTAATGGCAGCTACCGGCTGGATAGGGCCCGGTCGAGGGATACATCTGCTTGCTACCGCAGCGGACAGACGATCAATTTGATGGCGTCGGCGTCGCCATTGCGCTCCATCGCGGCCTGAACATCATCGAGCCCGTACATCGCTGCTACGAGGTGGTCGACCTTGACCGCTCCCGATGCAATCATGTGGATCGCAGTCGGCCAAGTGTTGGCATACCTGAACAGCCCCTCAATCCTGAGCTCCTTGCTCTGGACGAGGAAGACGTCAAGATCGTAGCGAGCGGACCCCATACCGACGAGAACGGCGATTCCGCCGGCCGACAGGCGCCGCAGACCATCGTCGATCGCCGCGGCAGCACCGGAAGCGTCGACGAAGATATCGAACGTCTCATCGGAGAGGTCGAGCGGGCTGGCTGTCCGGAAGGCCGCGGTCTGCCTGGCCGCTTCGAGACGCTGCTCCTGTGGGTCGACCAGCACAACGGTATCCGCGCCGTGGATCTTCGCGGCGGCGGCAGTGAGGATGCCGATCGGCCCCGCACCTGCGACGAGGACCCTCATCCCGGGTGCGATGCCGGCCTTCCGTGCCGCAGCGAGTCCGACCGATAGCGGCTCGACGAACGTCGCCTGCACGAAGGACATCTCGCCAGGGATCGGATGAGCGAATATGGACGGAATGCACATGTACTCTGCGAGCGCGCCGTCCACGGGCGGTGCGCTCGCGAACTCCATGGCGACACAGAGGTTGTAGCGCCCGTCGAGGCAGTAGCGGCACTCTCGGCAATGGCGCTGGGGTTCGATCGCGACGCGCTCACCGATCCGGCGCGGGTCCACTCCCGACCCGACTGAGACGATCACCCCGGAGGCCTCATGCCCGAGCACCAGCGGGTGCTCGACCACGAGGTCTCCGACTCGACCGTGCTGGTAGAAGTGCACATCGGAACCGCACAGGCCCACGGCTTCGATCCGCACGATCACGTCCTCAGCGCGCGCGACCGGGACAGGGATCGACCTCACCTCTAAGACGAGCGGTCCCTGAAGCTGGCTCGCTCTCATCGTCGTCGGGATCATCATGTGTCCTCAGTACGTGTATACCGCGCAGCGGCGAACGGCAGGCTCGTCATACGATTCGCCGAACGAGATACCGGGGATGTGCCCCAGATATGGGAAGCGGAAGTACTCTCCGGAAACTGTTTCATCACCATTGAGCACCTGATCGACGACCCACTCGCCGTCGATCAGCGAGACGCGTTCGACACGGTCGAGAGCGGCCTTTCGTCCGTCGCCAGTCTCGAACTGCGCCGCGAAGCCCACGCCGGTGCCGTAATAGTCGCCGTTCTCATCGCACAGCACGATTCCCCAGGCCGGGGGAGCTGCCGGCAGGCGGCCGTTATCCATATCCCGGCGGATCCGCACAGTGAAGCCGCCCAGCTCGGCGAGCACCTCGGGGTGCTCGGCGTCGAGGTGGAATCCGACGATGGTCCCCGCCCGCTGGGCGCGCAGGATCTTGGAAGACAGTTCCTGCAGGCACCCGTACGCCTGGGAGAGGAGGGCCTTGACCTCGGGCGCATACTCGTTATCCCGCCCGTCGACGCCAAAGGGTGACGTGCCGATCGCGCCGAAACTCCCGATTGCGATGTGCAGATCGGCGACTCCGTCGAGGTTCCGCTTCATCTCCGGGATGAATAGCGGCGCGCCTTCGACGGTGTACTGCTGACACCACTGAGCAAAGTCACCCCAATAGATGTCAGGGGTGAGGATATCCAGTGCCGGCGCGCCGTGAAGCCACGCCGGAAGAACCTGAGGGAGCGGTCCGCCGCTCGGATAGTTGCCGGGGACCTGTCCGCCGAACGGCGCGATGTGGCTGACATCGGGAGTGAAGTCCGGGGAGTCCAACCACGCGTTCACGAACATCGGCACGTCGTGCTCGGCCTTGCCAGCCACGGTGATGGTATTGATGTATCGGGCGTAACCGAGAGCCATGAACAACTCGTCGCTGGAGAGCGACTCCCCGAACGTATTGGCCCAGTCGGTGCCCGGTTGTGCCGCGCGCGCGGCCTCGAGTATTTCGGGCTTGACAGCGTAGCGTCCCGACGCAACGGCTTCCACAAGTGCTGCGTCGACCGGCTGGCCGTATGCTTCTCGAGCCGCCGTGGTGTGATCCCGCGAGGGCCCGAGGATGCCCACTTCATTCTGCACCTGGACCATAATCACTGTGTCGTGTCCCGCATCTGCCTCCCGCACGTGGCGCATCAGCCGGGCGAACGCTCGGGCGTCGGCGTCACGTGATTCCTCGGAGAAGACGGACAGCACCTGGACGCATTCGCCGTCGATACCTGCGACCAGGGGGAATCGCACTGGATCTGCCTTGACCCAGGACGGGCGGTAACTCGACAGCCCGTTCTTCCAACTGCCAAACCACAGCAGTGTGACCTTGATGTCGTGCGTTCGCGCTCCCAAGAGGATCCTGTCGACCATCGTGAAGTCGAACTCGCCCTCGCGTGGCTCAACCGATTCCCAGGGGACGGCGATGAGTGCGGTGTTGAGGTTGAGTGCCTTCAGCGTCGACCACCGTGCCTCGAGGTCCGACTGCGTCGTTGCCGAGGAGTTGTGGAGCTCTCCGCCGAGCACCAGGAACGGGGCGTCGTCGATGACCAGCTGATTGTTCTCGATGCGGATGTGAGGGGAGGCGTCTGTGTGGGGGGTCATTGGGGCATCTCCTTCGATGGGCCGGTTCAAATTGGAAAACTATGAGGCCCACGAGGGGCTGTCAACGGCGATTGCAGAATCAACAGCTGCAATAAGTTTTGCCGTGTTGACACCTCCTTCAGTGGCGGTCTACCGTCAGTTACGTTCTCAATTGAAACGATATATTCGGTCCAATGATATCGAGAACATTCTGCCCGACAAGATGTTTGACTGTGAATACACGGAGGTACTCATGTCAGTGCGTAGCAAGCTGTTGACGGCGACCGCGGTGGTCGTCAGCGCAGGATTTGTCCTTTCTGGATGCTCGTCATCGGAGGGGCCAGCCGAGTCGGAAGGCCCCGTCGAACTCGTCTACTGGACATGGTCGCCGGGAACAGCGGAGGCCATCGCGGTCTGGAACGAGAATAATCCTGACATCCAGGTCAAGACCGTAGACATGGGGCGCAGCGACGAGCAGTCGGCGAAGCTGCTGGCCGCGATGCGCGCTGGCGAGGGCCCGGATATCTTCCAGGCCGAATACCACACGCTCCCGTCATTTGTGGTGGCTGACGTCGCGCTCGACATCAGCGACTACGTCGGTGACGTGAAGGGAGACTTCACCGACTCGATCTGGAATCTCGTCAATCTCGAGGGCCTCACATACGGCGTGCCGGTCGACGTCGCGCCGATGGCGCTGTTCTACCGGACCGACATCTTCGAGGAGGCTGGCGTCGAGGTCCCCACAACATGGGACGAGTACCGTGCAGCCGCGCAGACGATCGTCGAGGTCCGCCCGGACGTGACAATGACGCTCTTCGGATCGACGGATGTCGGTCAGTTCACCGGCCTCAGCCAGCAGCTCGGTGGCTCCTGGTGGGACGTCCAAGATGGAGCGTGGAGCGTTCACATTGATGACGACGCGAACAAGCAGGTCGCCGAATACTGGCAGTCCCTCACAACGGATGGCCTCGTTCGCGCGGAGCCGTGGTGGACCCCGGAGTTCAGCAACGCACTGACGAGTGGCAAGGTGGCATCGTTCCCGGCCGGCGCCTGGTTCGCCGGAAGCATCGGCAACCAGCTGGGTGAAGGCAATGACCAGCTCGACAAGTGGAACGTCGCTCCCCTCCCTGTCTGGGACGAGGGTGACCCCTCAGGATTCATGGGAGGCTCGGCGGCGTCAGTGACGACGGGCTCTGAGCACCCGGAAGCTGCGGCTAAGGTGCTCGCGTGGCTCTCGGCGGACCCGGTAGCGAATGAGGCTCTCAGCAACCGTGCAGAGTATCCCGCGTCCAAGACGGGGCAGGGTGCGCTGTCCGGCTCTCCGGCCAACGGCGTCGCAGCAGGCCAGGACGACTTCTACTCGATCATCGCCGAGATCGCCCTTGACACCGCCGATGTCGGCTGGGGGCCGAACGCCAACTCGGTGTTCACCGCCTACCGGGATGAGCTCGGACGAGCAATCACGGCAGGGTCGTCGTGGCCCGACATGCTGACGAAGGTGCAGGATTTCGCGATTGAGGATCTCGAGGAGAGCGGGTTCGAGGTCAACTGACCGTTGCGTGGCCGGTGGGGGAGCGGATCCGCTTCCCCACCGGTCGCATCGCTGACCGAGAGGACGAAACGATGACAACCGAAACTCTAATCCTGGGACCAGGAAAGCGCGGAGTACGTGTCTCAAGACGCCAGCATCGCGCTGCCCCCTATCTGTTCATCCTTCCCGGGGCAATTCTCTTCATCCTTACCTTCCTGCTGCCGCTGGTGTACTCGATATACCTGAGCCTGCACGCGCTTCGTGTGACGGGTGGTGGTGCGTTCGGGCGTCGCACGGAGACCTTCGTGGGGTTCGACAATTACATCGCGACGTTCCAGGACGTCGAGCTGCTCGCGTCATTGCAACGACTCGGGATATACGCCGTCCTGGTGATCCCGACTACTCTCGGTCTCGCTCTCGTCGCCGCGCTGCTGCTGGATTTGCCGCGTCAGCGCTTCGTGCGGTTCGCCCGTACGGCGTTGCTGCTGCCGTACGCGGTGCCGGGCGTGATCGCCGCTTTGATGTGGGGGTTCCTCTACCTCCCCAGCACCAGTCCGGCCAGCTTCATCGCACGTTCTCTTGGGCACCCAGGGCTCGACGTGCTGAGTCTGCCGCAACTGTTCGGTTCGCTGGCGAACATCGCCATCTGGGGCGCGCTCGGATTCAACATGATCATCATGTACACGGCGCTGCGAGCCATCCCCGCGGAGATCTATGACGCTGCACGCATCGACGGCTGCAACGAATGGCACATCGCGCTGCGCATCAAGATCCCGCTGATGGCCCCGGCGTTGGTGCTGTCGGGCCTGTTCTCGGTGATCGGCACCATCCAGGTGTACAGCGAGCCGATGATCCTGCGCACCATCACGAGCAGCGTCTCGTCGACCTTTTTCCCGCTGATGGCTGTGTATCGAGAGGCATTCCACGGTGACAACGTCTACGGCGCTTCGGCGACGTCGGTTGTGATCGCGCTGAGCGTGCTCCTTCTGTCGGCAGTGATCCTCGGCGCAGTGCAGTGGCGTCGCAACCGAGCGGTATAGGAACCACCATGGCAAAACACATGAACACCCGAACACGCACGATCACAGATCGTCGCGTACTGAGCACACTTGTGCTGCTGCTGGGCGCCGTCTACTGCCTGTTCCCGGTTGCGTGGATTTTCGTCGCATCGACCAAATCGGTGAACGAGCTTTTCACCACCTTCACATTCGCTCCGGGGACAGCGTTCTTCGAGAATCTGGGTTTGCTGTTCAGCTACGGGGACGGTTCGTTCGGTATCTGGTCACTCAACTCTGTGATCTACGCGTTGGGTGGCGCGCTCCTGTCGACCCTGGTCTCCGCCGCCACCGGGTACGCGTTCGCGGTGTATGACTTCCGCGGGAAGAAGACACTGTTCGGGATCCTGCTCGCGGGCGTGCTGATTCCCGGGATCGTTCTCGCGATTCCGCAGTACTTCCTCTTCGCCGAGATCGGGCTGACCGATTCCTACCTGGCGGTGCTGCTCCCGGTAATCGTCAGTCCGTTCGGGATCTATTTGTCGCGGATCTATGCGGAGGCGGCATTCCCCCGTGAGACGCTCGAGGCGTGTCGCATCGATGGGGCGTCAGAGTTCCGCGCCTTCCGTTCGGTGGCGCTGCCGATGATGTTGCCGGGGCTTGTGACTGTTTTTCTCCTGCAGTTCATTGGTATCTGGAACAACTTTCTCCTTCCGTTCCTGATGCTCTCGAGCGAAGACAAGTTCCCGATCACCATCGGTCTGTACACACTGCTGAACCGAGGGACATCCGAAGGCATGCTCTGGAACCAGGCGATCATGGGGTCGGCAATCTCGATTGTCGCAATCCTGATTCTGATGGGATCGTTGCAGCGCTTCTGGAAGCTCGATCTGCTGTCCGGCGGCGTCAAAGGCTGAACCCACGAAGATGCGGCCCAGAATCCGTGAGGATCTGGGCCGCATCATCATGGGCTCGAACTGGCTCCGCCGCTCAGGCGCTCAGATGGGCGTCCATACGGATCAGTGCGATCGCGTAGATCTCGAGCGCGTCGAGCAGGTCGTCCATGTGCAGCCATTCGTCGGGGCCGTGGGCACCGGCGGAGTCGCTGACGATGCCCGCGGGTGGCCGCGAAGGACCGAGGTCGTGGGCTCCGGGGCCGAAGGTGACGCTGTGAGGAAGCACCCGCGAGTGGGTCCCACCGCCCATCGAGTATGGCTCGTCGTTCCTGCCGCTGATCTCGGCGTACGTATCGGAGAGCAGGGAGACGATGGCGTCGTCGGGATCGATGACGCTGGGTGAGCTGTCACGCACATCTTGGACCGTGGCGCCTTGAGCAGCGCACCATTCCGTCAGCCTGGAGGTGATCTCGTCGCCTCGGTACGACGCAGGGTAGCGAACGTCGAGGACGACATCGATCCCGTCGGCCGACCCGGTCACGATTCCGGCGTTCGCCGTGAGCGCGCCCGTGAGGTCATCCGTAAGGGCGAGACCGATGCCATCGCCGTATGGCGAGGAGCTGAGCGCGAGGAGCGTCCGTAACGCGGACTCATCTCGTTCCTCCCATGCTGTGCTCGCCAAGAGTGCTTCCACCAGGACAGCGGCGGCGTTGAGAGTTCCTTCGGGGAATGCGGCGTGCCCGGGGCGGCCGGAAGCCGTCAGCAGCGCATCGGTCGCATCGCCGTCGACCGTGAGTCGGTCATGCGGGCGTGGCATGGGACAGCCGGAGTTGAGTTGGATGGTCGCCGATGCGGGTACGGCGTTCGCGACGAGTCCGGCTTTAAGAGAGCGGAAGCGATCCGTCCCGGCAGGGATCCGCACGAGGCACGTGAGCATTCCCTTCTGGGCGATGTTCACCGGGAACATCCCGTCGGCGACGATCGAGCGGACCGGAACGGGGTGACCGTCGGCGAGATAGGCACGAAGATCCGGCATGCCGATCTCCTCAGCGCCGCCGAACATCAGCCGTACGCGGTGTTGCAATGAGACACCGAGATCCCGAAGCATCCGCACGAGATAGAGGGTGCCCACAGCGGGGCCCTTGTTATCGCATGCCCCGCGCCCGATGACGTACGGGGCAACGTAGCGAGGGGAGAATGGTGGCGTTGTCCACCCGTCACCGGCCGGAACAACATCCACGTGCGTGACGATGCCGATCTCTTCGGATGCCGCGCCCCACAGAACCGAAACGACATGGCCTCCATGGTCTTCCCAGCGCAGGTCCAGTTCTTCCGCCGCGAGGCGGACGACGTCGAACATCTTGGCCACGGCCTTCCCGTACGGGGCGCCAGGTTCGGCGGCGCTCGGATCGCTCACGCTCGGCACGGCGATCCACTGCAGGATGTCCTGTGCTAACTCGTCGCGGTGGTCTTCCAGCCACGTGCGAATCGCGAATCGCGTGGGGCTCCCCTCACTAACGAGGTCGGTCAGGTCGGGCTTGCGATCGGCATCAACCACTGATTCTCGTTTCCTCAGGTGTACTAGCAACGGGCATCGATGTGGACATGCGGCGCAGACCCCACTGCGCGCCGTCGATCGTGCGCAGGAGTCCCATCACCGCACGCACGTGCTCTGTGGATGCATTCTCACGGTCGGTGACTGCGAAGATGTGGCGCACTGTTCGTGGCTCGGTGGGACGGATGACGACATCATCCGGCGTCGCCGCAGTACTGATTGACAGACCGGGGAGTACGGCGAGACCGAGGCCGCTGGAGACCAGCCCGAGAACGGCGACGTGGTTGTCTGTCTCGAACGTGATGCGCGGCTGGAATCCTGCAGTGGCACACGCGTGCACCATGTGCGCCCGACATGAGTGGCATCCCGCGACCCAGTCATCGGATTCGAGGTCGGCGATCGATATGGTTGGTTCTTTCGCCAGCGGGTGGGCAGCGGGAAGGGCGACGAAGAGTTCGTCCGTGAAGAGGGGGAGTCCCACCAGTCCGCTGCGGGCGAGCGGGCTCGATTCGCCCAGGGTCGGATAAACGCACGTGATCGCAACGTCCACCGTTCCCGCTATCACCATCGCGATCGCCTCGGGAGGCTCGGCCTCGATGTATGAGGGACGCACTCTTGGAGCATGCCCACGCAGGAGGTTCAAGAAGGCGGGAAGTAACGTCGATGACGCGGACGGGAATCCGGCGAGCGTGATGACTCCGGAACGGGCGTTGGTCAGGCCGGCGAGCTCGCGTCCGGCTTCGAGGAGGACTTCGTCCAGTCGTGGTGCGAGCAGGCTGAGCACTCGACCCTCCGCGGTGAGCGTGAGTACGCGTCCTTCGCGATTGACAAGTGTCGCACCGATCCGGGCTTCCGCGCGCTGCAGCTGCTGTGAGATCGCTGGCTGGCTGAAACCCAAGGTCTTGGCCGCCGCCGTGATCGAGCCCGCATCGGCGATGGCGCTGACGATCCGCACGGCTTGGATGTCTATTGCCGCGGCGAAAGCCAGAGCGCTGTCGTCGCAGTGCGTACGTATCATGCGATCTCCTGTCAACGCTGACGAATCGTCGAGGCGTGTCAGGGAACGCTCGACTCACCGAGCGCGAGCATCAGGCGGTTAGCCCAGGCGAAGAACGCGCACGCTTGAATCGTATCAAAAACCGCCAGGTCGTCTAGTCCGGTGTCTTCGAGGGCCGACAGCGCCTGTGCGTCGAGTGACGACGGTGTGGTGGTCAGTGCGCGAGAGGCATCCACGATTGCTTGCCAACGAGCATCCAGTCGGCGAGCATCGCCGTCGATGAGCAGGCTCTCCACATCTTCGGCTCGGCCCGAGAGTTGGGCGGCCAACCCGGCGTGGAATCCGGTGCAGAACAGGCACCCGTTGAGGCGTGATGCTGCCGTTGCGGCCAGTTCTCGTTCGGCCCGCGCCAGACCCAGATTTGTGTTGCCGAACACGTCGTCATCGACGCGGGTGCGGGCGCGCAGGGCCGTTGTGTCACGAAGCAGGACGCGGAAATACTCCGCTTGCGCTCGCGGGCGATGGATCACGGCATCGTAATGCTCCTCGGTGAGTTCATCGATCTCTAAGGGCAGGACCCAGGGGATCCACTCCACTCCGGACATGACGTACCGCGAGGGCACGTGAGCTGCTCGAGGCGGGGCAAGGTTCTCGCGGTCCGTGTTCATGCGGCGCTCCTCTCGATGATGCGGTCGGCAAGCACCGACAGCCCCGCAATGACTCGCATCTGAAATGTCACGAAACCGATGAGTTGAGCGAGCGTCACGATGCCGTCGTTTGTCCAGCCCACATCGATCAACTGTTGGAGGTGTGCGCGTCGCGTGTCGCGAGGGTGGAAAACCAACAGGTGCGCGAACTCGATCGCCGCGGTGAGTCGATCGTCCAGCGCATACAACGCCGCGATGTCATCGACCGTAAATGTCGGTCCGGGTACAGATTCTGCCGCGTTGACCTCGCTCTGCCCGTACGGACCGCGCGTCAGCGACCGTTCAGCCAGTATCGTCACGATTGCGGGCAGCGCATCGTCGTGCTGTCGGAGGAGGTCCGTGTAGAACGCAGCGGCGCAATCCTCGCCATGAAGTAGTGCAGTGAACGTGGCGACGCACACGCGTTCCCGTCGGGTCGCGGCGGCATTGTCGTCGGCGAGCACGAGCACGTGGAAGCTCTTCTGCATCTGTTCCGCGGACTCGCTTCGGGCGGCGCGCACTCGGTGAACCGCAGTGGCGCGGCGATCACCGAGCATTTCGTTCACGACATCGGTCATCGCATCTCCATCCTCTGGTCCGTCTCTACAGAGAATATGAGGCGACGCGTTCCGCCGCCGGGATCATTGCGCATCCGGCAGGGGTGATCAGAGGTTGTGATGGCTGCTGGTGTCGAGGGTCCGGTATCGGGGATCATCGGATCATGCATCCGAAATCTCCGACTCTCGCTGTCGTCGGCGGCGGTCCACGTGCGATCTCGCTTCTCGAGCGCATCTTGGCGACGCTCGACGGTGGTGAGCATATCGACATCGCCCGAATCGTCGTTATCGAGGACACGCAGTTCGGCGCCGGCATGACCTGGCGTGAAGCGCAGTCTCGTGAGTTGTGCATGAACACCTTCGCCGGGGCTGTGACGTTCTTTCCCGACCGCAGTGTTGTCGTTGCCGCGCCTGCGGTTGACGGGCCGACCTTCCTGGAATGGTGTCTGGAATGGGCGCGAGTGTCGCGCGTTGAGACGGTGTTGTCTCCGCCGATCACAGAATCGTCACTCTTCGCCGCGCTCCCGCTGTCGCCTGATCTTGATGACTCGGGATTCCGAGACGAGGTGGCGTCCATGCGCGTGCAATCTCATCCGACGAGGGTGTTGTTCGGCAGGTATCTGACGTGGTGTTTCAACGCGCTCGTCACGCGGCTGCGCTCGTGGCTCGATGTCGACCTCGTGCTCGATCGGGTCGTTGACATCAGCGACCGCCCTGGATCGGCTCAGCAGCTGTTGGGGATGCGGAACACAGACAGTGTGCTCGCCGATCGCGTCGTGATCACCGGCGGATGGGTCAGCGTCGCTCCGTCTCCAGAGGATCGTGCGTTATCTCACAACCTTTCACGGAAGAGCTCTCTGCTGTGGATACCTCCAGCCCCTCCGGCGGACCAGCGAATTGAGCAAATCCGGCCCGGCGAGGACGTGCTGGTGCGCGGCCTCGGCATGGGGTTCTTCGACACCATGGCGTTGCTCACGCTCGATCGCGGCGGAGTGTTCGTTGAGGAGGAAGCCGCAGGACTGCACTACCAGCCCTCTGGTGAAGAGCCTGTCATGCATGTGACATCCGGCCGTGGGCTGCCGTATCGAGCGAAGGCGCTGTATGGCGGACTTCCGCCTGCCAGTGCGCAAACCCACCTCAAAAGAGCGCTCGCCGAAGCACCAGAGGGCCCGCTGGATTTCGCTCCGATGTGGATGGCGATCACAAAAGATGCGTTGTCCGCGTTCTACGAGACGCTCGCCGGCATTGACCCGGATCAGTGTGCACCGTGGTGGGGCGCAATGAAGACGGCGATCGACGAGCTCCTTGATCCAGACGATCTGCCGGCGTTCGATCGCGAGGTCGAGCGCCTGCTGCCGGGCGAGTTGCCGAAACTGGATCACGAGATGCTGACCGGTAGCGAATCGCGTAGATGGGATTCTCAGGCAGAGTACGAAGCGTACGTTCGGGAGTACATCGATGAGGACGTGCGCGAAGCGGCGCGCGGCAAAGACAGTCCGCTCAAGGCCGCATACTGGTCACTCGGTGCTGCCCGCGGCCCTGCAGCCAAGGCTGCGGAGTGGTCAGGCCTCGATGGTGCGTCGTGGCCGTCCTACCGCAAGCTCATCAATCTCGGCGCGGCCGCCGGCAGCGGACCGCCTGCTTTCCGAATGCGTCAGCTCCGTGCCCTGCATGAGGCTGGGATCGTCCGTTTCCTCGGCCCGCGCGCACGGGTAGAGGTCGATGACGACGCGTTCGTCGCGACTTCCGATGCCAGCCGTGCGACGCGTCGGGCGCGAGTGCTCCTCGATGCGTTCGTGACACCACCCGATGTGCTCCGGCCGTCTGATCCGCTGCATCGTGCTCTCGCGTCACAAGGGAGGATGCGTGCGGCGGTCATCCCCGGGGTTCGTGGACCGTCGTGGGAGACCGGCTCGGCGGACATCTCCCGCGCCGATAGTCGACTGATCCATCACGATGGCGTCGTCGATCCGTCCGTCCACCTCCTCGGCATACCGACGGAGGACACTCAAGGCGGGACGGTCATCAGTCCCGTCATCGGAACGAATTCGCATATGATTCGCGAGACAGATCGGGTTGTGCGTTCATTGGTGTCTGCGCACGCCGCCCGCACCGATGTGCTTGCATGGTGACGGCCACAATCGACATGCGAGCCAGCGATTGGGTGACGCGCAAGTGGGACCAACCTGAGGGCATCATCGGCGCGCACATCGCGGAGTCGGACTTCGGTACATCGCCTGCGATCGGCAGAGCGCTGCACAGAGCAGTAGATGCTGGTTTCCTCACATATCTGCCTGAGCGCCTCGCCGCGCAGGCCGAAAGCGCGTGCGCCGGATTCCAGGACCGCCGCTACGGATGGAGCGTCGATCCCGCATCGGTGCGCCTGGTGCCCGATGTGATGACCGGCATCACGCTCGCCATCGCGATCCTCACTCCGGAGGATTCGTCCGTCGTCGTTCCGACGCCCGCATACCCCTACTTCCTCACGGCGCCGGCGCAGGTGGGCCGGCGCGTGGTCACGGCACCCATGAACCGTGCGGCCGACGGTCGATGGTCGCTTGGACTCGAAGCCATACGGGTGGCATTAGCGGACGGAGCACGCACGATTGTGCTCTGCAACCCGCACAATCCTCTCGGTCAGATCCACTCGGACGCTGAGTTGGATGCTCTGCTGCTGTTGGCCGAGGAGTTCGACGCACTCATCGTCTCCGACGAGATCCATGCTCCGATCAGCTTCGGGCCGCGCCATGTTCCTTTCGCACATCGTTCAGCAGCAGCAGCGAAACGAACCGTCACCGTGACGGCAGCGTCGAAGGGATGGAACGTACCAGGGTTGAAATCCGCGCAGGTCATCCTGTCGGGAGAGGCCCACGCGAGCACGTGGACGCGACTGGACCCGGTACCTCGTCAGTCCGGCAGCATCCTGGGGGCCATCGCGGCTGTCGAGGCGTATCGTCACAGCGATGATTGGCTCGATGGGCTCCTCGTGCGGCTTCGACGCCACCGTGATCATCTCGCCGATCGGCTCCCGCGGGTCATCGATGGCGCCCGAATGCGTACGCCTGATGCGACATATCTCGCGTGGATCGATGTGCGCAGGATGACCGGGGCCCTCGACTCTGCCGTCGGCTGGCGGGATGCGGGCGTGGCTGTCTTGGACGGTCGGCAGTGCGGACCCGGAGGCGAAGGGCATGTGCGGTTCAATTTCGCCACGAGTCTCGAGATGATCGACACAGCACTGAACCGGATTGCCGAGCGGCGAGCGCTCGGCCCGGCTCATTACTGAGCACTTGGCGAGGTGCATGCCAGACTTGACAGATGAATGACCCAACGACTCCGACGCACGGTCATAGGGTCGCCACGATCTACGATGTTGCCACTCTCGCGGGGGTTTCGCATATCACCGTTTCGCGTTACCTCAACGGAACAGCTGGCGTCAAAGCATCCACAGGCGAGCGAATCGCATCGGCGATCATCGAACTAGGCTACCGGCCGAACCTCGTCGCCCGTTCGTTGGTGACGAGCCGATCGCGGCAGATCGCCGCGATCGTTCATGAGATCTCCGGGATGGGGCTCGGGCTCCTCGTCGAGGGCGCATACCAACTTGCCGCATCCGAAGGATACGCGATGACGATCATGATCGCCGATCCGTTGAGTGAGGAATCGATGGCGGATGCACTTGCCCGCGCGGCGATGCTGCACGTCGAGGGTGTCATCACGACAGCGCCGACGGACATCGCCGAGACCAGCATGCGCTCCTTCACTTCGGGGCCGCTGGTTGTCGCGCGTGGTCTCGAAGACTGCGACACGCACGCAGTGGGCATCCGTGCCGCGGTCGAGCACCTCATCCGGCTAGGACACCGGCGCATCGTCCATCTGGCCGGCCCGAGCGGATGGCTTGCCGCCCGTGACCGGAAGGCTCAATATGAACAGACCATGCATCACCATGATCTTGAACCTGTGACCGTCGCTCGAGGCAACTGGTTGCCGGTATCAGGGTTCGGCGCGGTAGACGAGGTGATCGCTTCGGGGGCGACAGCGGTGGTCTCGGCGAATGACCGTATGGCTATCGGGCTCATTAAGGCGCTCTCGGACCGCGGGATCGATGTCCCGGGCCGAATCAGCGTCACCGGCTACGATGACCACGCGGACACCGCATATTCGCGCCCTGCGTTGACGACATGCCGTCAAGACTTCGCGGCGCTCGGACGACATGCTGCCGCGCGTCTCATCGGTCTCATCGAGGGTCGCTCTCTGGTGCAGGAGGGAACTGGCCCCCTCCCCGAGCTTGTGGTGCGGGCGTCAACCGCTCGCGCGAAGGACATCGACGGAGCGGTCAGCGAAAGCTGAGCAGTCCAGTAGAGGCGATGTAATCGGCGAGATCCTGGATGGGCCCGGCGTCGTGGGCGTTGAGCGCGGAGGCTGTGCTTCGGCAGACCTGTGACATGCCGATCGCGCTGCGAAAGTCGACAAGCAGCTTAGCGCTGGCTGGATACCCGGCGCCGATCAGGCCCTCGGCGATGGATAGAAGTCGTTGAATATCGACCGCCCCCGATGCTTCCGGATCCGCGCAGAGCCGTTGCACGAGTTCAGGGAAGACATTCGCTGCATAACCTGAGAATCCTGCTCCGCCTGCCCGGCGCGTTGCGGTCAGAGACGTGATTTCCGCGTTGAACATGCGAAGCGGAGTTCCCCGGGTGATCGCGATGCGTCGGTGCATCGTCTCGATCGAATGGCTCGTGTCCTTGAAGAAAACGACCTGGCCGCTATGAGCGAGTCTGGTGAGCATCTCATCGGTGACCGGGCGCTTGTACGGGATAGGGCACTCGTACACGCCCAGAGGCTGATCCGGACAGCGATTGAGGATCTCGTCGAGGCGCCGAGACAGCGTGGCGTCCGTGTCTAGCTCCGTGGCGATGAGCGAGGAGATCAGTACCACCGCGTCAACGCCGGTCTTAGCCATCGATTGGATAGCCGCGACTTGCTCATCGACGCTTGAGCTAGCGATCGCAGACGCGACGACGGGAACCCGGCCCTCCGCTGCCGAGGCGACCCGTCGCGCGATTGCATGGCGTTCGGTCGGCGAGAGCTGATACATCTCGCTCGACAGTGCGACGGCGAAGAGACCGGATGCGCCGTGTGAGATCAACCATTCCGTGTAGCGGTCGAGGGTCTTCCAATCTATTGAGCGATCGGCGTGAAAGGGAGTGAGCATGACTGGCCACGTGCCATCGCGGATGGCGGATGGCGGGCCGAACGGCGCAGTCATCACCCACGCGCCTTCTCTGCGTCGAGCCTTTGCAGGATTGTGTCGATCGCTGCCGACTCTTCCGGGGTGAACATGCGTCGGTCCAATGCCGCGAGGTTGTCGTCAATCTGCTCAGTGCGCGATGCGCCGATGATCGCCGATGTGACCCGTTCATCCCGAAGCACCCACGCGAGCGCCAGCTGCGCGATCGACTGGCCACGAGCGTGAGCGATCTCGCGGAGGGCTCGGACGGCATCGATGCGCTCAGCGGTGATGTCGTCGCGCGAGAAATAGCGACTGTGCTCGGCACGCGATCCCTCAGGGACACCATCCAGATAGCGATCAGTCAGTAGGCCTTGCGCGAGTGGGGAGAAGACCACGCATCCGCTGCCGACCTCTTCGAGAACGTCGAGCAGTGGTGGCGTGTCATGCTCGATATGGCGATCCAAGAGCGAGTATCGGGCCTGGTGGAGGACCAGCGGCACGCCGTGTGATTCGAGCAGCGCGGCCGCCCTGCGGGTATCCGCCGCGTTGTAGTTCGACACTCCGACGTAGAGTGCTTTCCCTGTATGAACGATGTCGGCCAGTGCCGACATCGTCTCCTCCAAAGGAGTGCTCGTGTCGCGGCGGTGGCTGTAGAAGACATCCACGTAGTCGAGCCCGAGGCGGGTCAGTGACTGGTCGATACTCGCCATCATGTACTTCCGGGACCCCCCATCACCGTATGGTCCTGGCCACATGTCGTAGCCCGCCTTCGAAGTGATGATCAGTTCGTCCCGATACGACCTAAGGGTGTCGTGGAGAATGCGTCCGAAGTTCGTCTCGGCTGCGCCATACGGCGGCCCGTAGTTGTTCGCGAGATCGAAGTGGGTGATTCCGCGATCGAACGCGTGGGTGACCAGGCCGGTCTGGATATCGAACGGCGTCGTGTCGCCGAAGTTGTGCCAGAGCCCCAACGAGAGGGCTGGGAGTTTCAGTCCGCTCGCCCCGGCGGCGCGGTAATCGGCTCGATCGTAACGAGAACCATCTGCGGTGTACATTGTCTTCCTTCAGTGGTGTTGTAAATGATGTTATCGAGAACATAACGGATCGTTTCCCGAGGTAGTGGAGGCTTGCCAGCCGCCATGGCGAAAGTATAACGTTTCAATTCATGGTGATTCTCAATCGAATGGAGCCGGCAGTGCGACGAGCGCGTATAGCCACGTTTATCGGGTTCGGCGTGGGCGGGTCGGCAATCGGAGTGTGGACCGCGCATCTCCCGGTCGTCGAACGCGAACTGGATCTGCCCTACGGACTCCTGGGCACGCTCATGGTCTTCAGTGGCCTCGGAGCGTTCTCTGCTTTGCGGCTCACGGGACGGTTCACAGATTCACGGGGAAGCAGACCCGTGGTCGTCGCAGGTGCGCTGATCATCGCCGTAGCAATCAATATCCTTGCTCTTGCCCCTGACGCGTGGGTGCTCGGGCTCGGATGGTTCGTCCTGGGATACGGCATCGGGACTATCGACATCTCGATCAACATCCACGGAGTCGCAGTCGAGAATGGCTACCGGAGGGCGATCTTCACTTCTTTTCACGCGATGTGGTCCGTGGGAGGCGTCATCGGCGCTGCGGTCGGTGCGGCGGGGCTCGCGCTGGGACTGCCGCGTTGGCAAACGATTGGCTTGTGGTCGTTTGTTCTCGTGAACATCGCGGTGGTGCTGTGGTTCACGCTACTCCGGCGGACGAGCGAGCAGAGTTTGCTCCGTGCGAAGTACGATCAGCCGGCGCCGGAAGGCACCACAGCCCGAAAGGAGCCGCCTGTCTTCCGACAATGGTGGCTCTACGTGGCCATGCTGGCAGTGATGTCCAGCTTCTCGCACAATGCCGAAGGAGCCGCAGGAAGTTGGGCGACCTTGTACATGGCCAATGTCTTGGGCGCCACCACGGCGCAGGCACCTGTCGCGTTCGTCGCGTTCAGCGCTGCGATGTTTGTCGGAAGATTGCTGACGGATCGCATCGTGCAGCGCCTCGGTGGAGGGTTCGTCGTGCGCTGGGGATCGCTCGCGGCTGCGGGAGCGCTCCTGATCGTCGTGCTGGCACCGAACGCAATCATCGCGATTATCGGATGGACGTTGCTCGGGTTGGGCCTCTCGGGTGTCACTCCGCAGATCTTTCGAGCTGCGGCAGTCGCCGGCCGCGATCCTGAGCGATCCGGCCGGACGATGGCGACGGTCGTCGGCATCTCCTATGTGGTCCAGCTCGCGGGTCCGGTGCTGATCGGGTTGCTGGCGACCTGGATGCCGCTCAATTTCGCTCTGCTTCTACCCGCCATCATGGTTCTCGTGGTGTTCCTTCTTGCCGGCAAAGTGCGCTTCTCTCCTCCCAACGCGGTCGGAAACGTTTCGGTGACGGTTGTCGCCGAACGCTAGGGGCGGGTACGGCCTCGGCCTGGGCTAGGTCATTCTGGGGTCTGCTCAACGCTTCACGTACCAGTCGGTCGGCCCCGCCGCACACTCGGTGCCAGCGATATCCTGACCGGATGAGCTATTCGCTGAACGGCAGTTCGAAGGATCCTCGCGTCGATGCCCTGCGCGAGCAACATCGGCAGCGACAGAACCGTTTGTTCATCACTTTCGCGCTCGTCGAAGGATTGCTGGTGGTCGCGGCCGTCCTGGTTATTTTCGTTCTCGGAATCGTCGACGTAGACCAGGGCATCTGGATCCTTGTGGCAATCGCGGCCATCGGTGGACTAGTCCTCAGCTTCTCCCTGCTCACCATGGTCCGCCGCCACGCACACGAGATGCGTGAGCTCACCGGGAACTGAGGTGGAGCCCGCAGCGCCCGGTACGCTGGAACCCATGCTGAATATGGCCGAGGGACTCGCGCGACTGCGCACTCTCGCAGAGGGAACGGTCGTTTCGGCGGTCGCCGATGCGTTCCAGGATGCGGGCTTCGAGCTCGCCGTCGTCGGAGGGCCGGTGCGCGATGCGCTGCTGGGGCGCTCCACGCATGACCTTGACTTCACCACGAACGCCTCGCCGGATGAGATTCTGAAGATCGTCACGCCGATCTCGAGCACCCAGTGGGACATCGGTCGGGCGTTCGGCACGATCGGCGCTCGAGTGCAGGGCGAACAGGTGGAGATCACCACCTACCGCGCTGACAGCTATGACGGTGTGACGCGCAAGCCAACCGTTGAGTTCGGCGACACGATCGATGGCGACCTCGTGCGCCGTGACTTCCGGGTCAACGCGATGGCACTGCTCGTGCCTGAGATCAAGCTGGTCGACCCCACCGGCGGCGTGGAAGACCTCGTTGCCGGCATCCTGCGCACACCAATTGACGCGAACGTGAGTTTCGGCGACGATCCGCTTCGGATGCTGCGTGCCGCCCGCTTCAGCGCCCAACTCGGTTTCGATATCGACCCGGAGACCAGCGACGCGATCACCCGGCTGCGCGAGACGCTGAAGATTGTCAGCCCTGAGCGCATTCAGAGCGAGCTGGTCCGTCTCATGCAGACAGACGACCCGGTGCGCGGCATCCGCGTGTTGGTCGACACCGGGCTGATCGAGGAGTTCATGCCCGAGGTCAGCGCGCTGCGCCTCGAGGTCGACGAGCACCACCACCACAAGGATGTCTACGAGCATTCGCTCACCGTGCTGCAACAGGCGATCGAACTCGAGCACACGCGCCAGCCTGGTGAGGCGCCAGACGTGGCGCTGCGCATCGCTGCGCTGCTGCACGACATCGGAAAGCCTCGCACACGCAAGCTCGAGTCCGGCGGTGTGGTCACGTTCCATCACCACGATGTGGTCGGTTCCCGCATGGCGCGCAAGCGTCTGCAGGCGCTGCGGTTCGATGGTGACACCACGGATGCCGTGGCCACCCTGATCGAGCTGCATCTGCGCTTCTTCGGTTATGCCGAGGGTGCATGGACGGATGCCGCGGTGCGCCGCTACGTGCGCGACGCCGGTGACCTGCTGGAGCGCCTCCATATCCTCACTCGTGCAGACGTCACCACGCGCAACCGCCGCAAGGCGTCCCGTCTGGCCGGCGCCTACGACGACATCGAAAAGCGCATCGCCGACCTGCGTGAGCAGGAGGAGCTCGATTCGATGCGCCCGGAGCTCGACGGCAATCAGATCCAGGGCATCCTTGGCATCAAGCCCGGACGCGAGGTCGGCCAGGCCTACAAGTTCCTGCTCGACCTTCGCCTGGACGAGGGAATGCTCGGCCCGGATGTTGTTGAGCAGCGCCTGCGCGAGTGGTGGGCTGCGCGGGGTTGACGAGTTCATCCCCTCCCCACGCAAGGATGGGCTGACACGGACGGGCCGTGCTCATACACTGGTGCTCACACTCCATCACTGTCGATCGGGGGCACATGCCGTCGTCATGGTCGTCATCACGTGACGCTTCTCCTGGAGCCTCGCGCCTCATCATCGAGCGCGCACATGAAGAGCTCGTCGCCGGCAACCTGGACGATCGACGGCTTGAGCATGTGCGCCCTCTCGTTCGCGAGTCCTGGGAGAGGTCCTGGAGACAGCGCGTCGGAGCGGAAAGCCTCCCTCCGCTCGCGCTCGTCACAGAAGAACTGGAACGCTACCGGCTCGAGCATCCGCTCGCCGACGTGATGGCGATGATCCGCAGTCTGCTGCTGCCGGGCGATCCCGCAGAATCTGGCGTGATGGTGGCCGTCGGTGATCACGCCGGGCGACTCCTCTGGGTCGAGGGCGACCTGCAGCAGCGCATGCTCACCGGTGAAATGGGTCTCGTCGCGGGTGCGAACTGGTCAGAAGACGCCGTCGGTACCTCAGCGCCCGGCACCGCGCTCGCGCTCGGACAATCGGTGCAGATACATCAGGCCGAACACTACAACCGCCTCGTGCATCCGTGGTCGTGCACGGCTGCCCCGGTCTTCGATCCGGAAAGCAGGAAGATCCTCGGCGTCATCGATGTCACCGGCGGCCCGGAAGTCGCGACTCCCCAGGCGCGCCTGCTTGTGGATGCCACGGCGAGGGCCGTCGAATCAGAGTTGCTCGTGGCCCGCCTGCGTGCGCGCAGCGCCGCTCCGCTCGTCTCGCCCCGCAAATCCAGGCGCGCTGTGACGACGACGCGCGCCACGCTGCGAGTTCTGGGTCGGGATCGCGCGAGGCTGGAGGTCTGCGGCGACGAATCGGAATCGGTCATCGAGCTCAGCGCTCGGCACGCCGAGATCCTGCTCGTGCTGGCGATCCATCGACAGGGGGTGTCGGCCGATCGGCTCGCCGAGCTCGTCTACGGCGAGGGCGCATCTCCCGATACGTTGCGTCCCGAGATGGTGCGACTGCGCAAGGTGCTGCAGCGGATCGCCCCGGATTTGGTGCCAGAGTCGCGCCCATACCGGCTCACCGTGCCACTGGAGACCGACGCGCAGAACGTGCTGTCGCTCCTCGATCGCGGTGCGCACCGCGTCGCCCTGACCGCGTACCGAGGACCGGTGCTGCCGGAGTCGACGGCACCGGGCATCGAGGACTTCCGCGACACTGTGCGTGCGGCCCTGAGAGAGGCGATGCTCACGGAGGCCAGCATCGACGTGCTGCTGGTTTACGCCGACATCCCCGAGGGTGCAGAAGACGAAGAAGTGCTACGCCTGTGCCTGGAGATGCTGCCGGCGCGTTCGCCGCGCCGCGGGGGTCTGGTGAGCCGCATCGAGAAGCTCGATCGGGTCTGACCGCAACCATCCGCAACGTTGCGCATCCGAGTGCAACGTTGCCAGGCCTACCTTCGACCCAATGCCGCGCAGCACTGAGGCTGCGGCCCGTCGAAGGAGACGCACCATGACCATCGTCGAAGAAATCGTGTCCACTGCATTCGCCGCGCCGGGAACCGCCGGCGCCGTGGCGAACTATCGCCCCCGATACGGTCACTACATCGGAGGAGAATTCGTCGAACCCGTCAAGGGGCAATACTTCGAGAACGTCAGTCCGATCAACGGTAAGCCGTTCACCGAGGTGGGCCGTGGCACCGTGGAAGACATCGACCGTGCCGTCGACACGGCATGGAAGGCGTTCTCGTCGTGGGGCAAGACCAGCCCCGCCGAGCGCAGTATCGTGCTCAACAAGATCGCCGACCGCATCGAACAGCATCTCGAGGAGATCGCGGTCGCAGAGACGTGGGACAACGGCAAGCCGGTCCGTGAGACGCTGGCCGCCGACATTCCGCTCGCCGTCGATCATTTCCGCTACTTCGCCGGCGTACTGCGTGCGCAGGAGGGCTCGCTCAGTCAGCTCGACGAGAACACCGTCGCCTATCACTTCCAAGAACCGCTGGGAGTGGTCGGCCAGATCATCCCGTGGAACTTCCCGATCCTGATGGCGGTGTGGAAGCTTGCTCCCGCGCTCGCCGCAGGCAACTGTGTCGTGTTGAAGCCGGCAGAGCAGACGCCGGCATCCATCCTGTATCTGTTCGAGATCATCGGCGACCTGCTGCCAGCCGGTGTCGTCAACATCGTCAACGGTTTCGGCATCGAGGCGGGTGCTCCGCTCGCGCAGCACAAGAAGATCCGCAAGATCGCCTTCACCGGTGAGACGACGACCGGCAGGCTGATCATGCAGTATGCCTCGCAGAACCTCATTCCGGTCACGCTCGAGCTCGGCGGAAAGTCGCCGAACCTTTTCTTTGAAGACGTCGCCCGCTCAACCGATGACTCCTACTACGACAAGGCGCTCGAGGGCTTCACGATGTTCGCGCTGAACCAGGGCGAGGTCTGCACGTGTCCGTCCCGCGCCCTCATCCAGCGCTCGATCTACGATGGGTTCCTCGCCGACGGTCTCGACCGTGTCGGACAGATCATTCAGGGAAACCCGCTCGATAAGAACACGATGATCGGCGCGCAGGCGTCCAACGATCAGCTGGAGAAGATCCTCAGCTACATCGATATCGGTAAGCAGGAGGGGGCGAAGTTGCTCGCCGGTGGAGAGCGCGTCGACCTCGGCGGCGATCTCAGCGGGGGGTACTACGTTGCGCCGACCGTCTTCGAGGGCACGAACGACATGCGTATCTTCCAAGAGGAGATCTTTGGTCCGGTGCTCGCGGTGACGAGCTTTGACGACTACGACGACGCAATCGACATCGCCAACGACACCCTGTACGGCCTGGGTTCCGGCGTCTGGACGCGCAGCGGTGACACCGCCTACCGTGCCGGGCGGGCGATTCAGGCCGGTCGAGTGTGGACGAACACCTACCATCAGTACCCCGCGCACGCGGCATTCGGTGGGTACAAGCAGTCCGGCATCGGGCGGGAGAACCACCTGAAGATGCTCGATCACTACCAGCAGACGAAGAACCTTCTCGTGTCGTATGCCGGGGGCCCGATGGGCTTCTTCTGATCTGACTGACCCTCGGGTGGGCGTCGCCGCTGGCGCCCACCCGAGAACCACGTGAGGAGAGCGACATGGTGAGCATCGGCACGTACCACCGGGTGGCAGTGACGGATGCTGCCGCATCCCTGCTTCGGGATTTGACCGCCCAGCACGGCCCGCTGATGTTCCATCAGTCCGGCGGATGCTGTGACGGCTCGAGCCCCATGTGCTATCCGGTGGGCATGTTCATCACCGGCCCCAGCGATGTGCTGCTGGGTGACATTGACGCCGGCATGGATGCCCCGATTGAGGTCTTCATGTCGGAGTCGCAGTTCGAGTACTGGAAGTACACGCACCTGACCATCGACGTCGTGCCCGGCCGAGGTGCTGGATTTAGTGTGGAAGGCCCGACCGGGATGCGATTCCTCATCCGCTCGCGGATGCTGAACGACGCGGAACTGGAGTATTTCGGGTTGAACGCCTGACGCGCTCATCCGAACTTGCAACCCACTGCAACCTGTTTTGGTATACCGTCGGGGTCATACGCCGCGATTGTTCAGTCCCCAGCTGACATCTGGCGTCGGACGGCCTTGGCCGTTCATGCGGAGGGAGTTCGTCTTCTTCTGATCCCGGGGGGATGAGGTGAGCGCAGTTCCCCAGACCGCGCTCACCTCCACACCCGCCGAATTCTGAGCGCTCAGTACAGCAGGCGCGAGAAGAACCAGAAGATCAAGACGCCGGCGAAGAGCACGACTGTCACCCACTGACCTCGGCGCTTCAGTCGACGTCCGCTCTGTGCCACACCAGGTGGTGGCGTCAGCATCCCCGCCGGTGCGGCGAACGGAAGCGCATGCGAGCCGGCCGGTGCCGCGGCCGCGGGCGCCTGACCCTGCACTTCGAGCAAGCGCTCGTCGCGCCACCGTGCCCACTGGTCGAACTTCGTGATCAGTGCACCGACGGCGCCGAACAACCAGGCCCAGGTCGCCGGGTCCAGCGTGGATGCCTCGCGCCGCGTGTAGAGAAACAGCCAGTCATCCACGATTTCGACGTCGAGTTGGGCTGCGTTGTCAACGAAGCGGGCCATGATGTCGGGGGTGAACAGGTACAGCGCATCTTGCTCATATCCCTGCGGGCAATACAGCGAGAAATACTTGTCGAAGTCGCCTTCGAGAGACAGATGCTGTTCCTTGCGGAAGGATGCCGGCAGGTTGGTGCCGAACCCGTTGTTGCCCAGAGCATCCAGCACGATGTTGGGCAGCGGAACGTCCAGTCGCACAGCAACGTAGCCCCACTTGTGGGTAGTGGAGTTCTTTCCCGACCCCGTTGTGTACTGGTAGTTGCCGAACTCGACGAACCGCGGGGACGAACCACGCACGAGGCGTGCGGACTGCCGCGAACTACCCAGGCTGAAGATCATGCCAGGCAGCGCCGGGTCCTTGATCTGATCTTCGTAGGTCATGTTGTTCGCCGCGGCGAACTGGCTAATGCGATAGCGAGCGATTTTGTCCTGGCGGGAGGAGGACCAGAACACCAGCCCGAACACGACCGCGATCCCGACGATGATCAGAACCGGCATCAGCATGATGAGCGGCCCGCCGTTGCTGATCCCCGCGAGGAGCATTGACGTGGTCAGGAGCAGGATCGTGAGGAAGCCGAAGCCGACGATAGATCCGATGACGATTATGAAGATCTTGGTCGCGGTCATCGACGACGGGCGGCGCGCGCGCATCGCGGACACAAACGCACTCACGGCGCCTGGGGCGACCGGATCGGTGAGCGGCCGTGCATCGAAGGAGATCGGCTGCGGGCCGGAGGAGGGCATGGTCACCCGTCCACGCTAACCGCAGGAGCGCGATGGTTGGTCAACGACAGCGCGTGGCGGTTGCCATAATCGAGGGGTGAACACGCAGACAACCCTCCCGTCGCTTGACGGACGCACTTTCCGGATGACCTCTTCGACCACCTCTGTGGTCAATCACGATGCCCCGAGCGTGTTCCTCTACTTCGAGAAAGACGGCGCCATCTGGGGCGACTACACCGGTGACACGGTGACGTTCGGCCGATTCGTCGGCACTCGTACCGGAAACGTCATCAGCATCCACTTCGTGCACGTGCTCGTTGCGGATGGCACCGTCGTCACCGGATCGGGCGACAGTGACATCGAGCAGGACGAGAACGGTCTGCGCCTGGTTGAGCACTACGAGATGCATGGTGAGGCGCAGTTGAGTATCTGCGTGGAGGATGCCGCGGCCTCAGCCCGCTAGCGGGGCGGCGCTCAGCGCGGCGGCAGCGGATCCCTGGCCCCTGGCGCGGGAGTCCAGCGCGTCATCCCCATCTGCGCAGGCGCCGATGCGCGCTCCGGAATGTCGGTGGGGAGGATGAACGGCCGGCGCACGACCTCGTCGAGGATCACGACGCTGACCACTGTGCGCACCTCCGGCATTTGCGCGATGACCCCGGTGGAGAAGTCGTGCACCCCGCCGACATCCGTGGCACGGATCATCAGCATCGCATCGTGCTCGCCGGTGGTGACAGCACAGTACTCGACCTCCGGTAGCTCCCGCACGCGCTCGCGGAATGACGGCCAAGACTGCGGATGCACCGTCACGAAGACGTGTGCCCCGATCGAGAGGCCGGCCTTCGCTGGATTGATGGATGCGGCGAAACCTGTGATCACGCCGCCATCCACAAGCGCCTCCACCCGCGAGTAGGCATTCGCGCGGGAAATGCCGACGCGATCGGCGAGTGCGGCCATCGAGAGGCGGCCGTTCTCCCGCAGCGCTGCCAGGATGCGGTAGCCGACATCATCGAGTGCAGGCGCACTTCGTCCAGCGGATATCGAATCGGTAGGCCGATCGTTGGACATACTGTCTCCCATTCTCGAATCTTAGGGTGATATGTGTCTGAACGTCTGCTCTCATTGGACAAATCGTCACGCATCGTGCCAATCTGAACTCGGTCGTCCACAGCCGTCCGACCATTCCCCATCACTCCCCTTCCCTAGGAGGGTCTATGTCCTCGTTGTCCCGCAGGTCCCTGGTCGCCGTCGGAGCCGTCGCGCTCCTGGCCGTCACCGGCTGCTCAGGTGGAAACTCTGCAAACGGTGGAGGTACCAGCAACGCCTCATCGCTGGTGATCGACACCGCGTTCTCCATCGAGACCGCCGATCCTGGACACAGCTACGACCCGACCGGCAACATGCTGGCCAAGGCGCTCTACGAGACGCTGGTCGACTTTGAAGGATCCGACGTCTCCACGCCGATCCCGGGGCTCGCTTCCTGGGAGCAGAACGATGAGGCCACCGAGTTCACCTTCACGCTCGAGGATGGCCGCGTCTTCTCGGACGGCACACCTATCGAGGCGAAGGATGTCGTCTTCACTCTGCAGCGCATCCAGGGGATGGTCGAGGCCAAGCCGAACTTCCTTCTTGCCGGCGTGACGATCGAAGAGGTCGACGAGAAGACCATCAGGTTCACCACTGAGACGCCGCAGCTGCAGCTGCCCGCGATCCTGGCGAACCCGGCACTCGGCATCGTCAATTCGGATGTTGTGATCGAGAACGGTGGCACCACTGATGGCGCCGACACCGCACAGGCGTTCCTCGACGGCGAATCTGCCGGATCCGGTCCTTTCGTGCTCGACACTCTCGACCTCTCGTCGCAGATCGTGCTCACCAAGAGTGACGAATACAACGGCGACGAGTCCAGCGAGTATGACCGCGTCGTCATCCGCAATGTCACCGAGAGCGCCACGCAGCTGGCGAACCTCAAGGGTGGCGACACCATGGTTGCCCTGGACCTCAACGGTGACCAGGTCGCAACCCTGGGCGACGACATCAACATCGACTCGGTGCCTTCCGGCCAGACGATCTTCCTGCTGCTGAACCAGACTGCGGACAACGCGGGCGAGCTCGCGAACGTCAAGATCGCAGAGGCGATCCGCTACGCCCTCGACTATGACGGGCTGCTCGAGCTCGCCGGTGCCGGTTCCGTGAAGGCCACCGGCGTCATCCCTCCCGGGTTCGAGGGTGCTCTGGATGCCGGTGTCGAACAGGATCTCGACCGCGTCGAGACCGCGCTCGCCGAAGCCGGATACGCCGGTCAGACGCTGAAGCTGCAGTTCCCGAACGACTACCCAGTGGGTGGAGTGGAGTTCACTCCGCTCGCCGAGCGTGTGCAGGCGCAGCTGAAGGATGCCGGCATCGAGGTCGAACTCGCTCCGGCGCCGTTCGCCACCGAGCTTGACGCCTACGTCAACGGCACCGAGGGCTTCGGCCTGTGGTTCTGGGGTCCGGACTACGCCGACTCCGCGAACTTCCTGCCGTTCGCTCCCGGCCTGAAGGTCGGTCTGCGCTCAGGCTGGGCCGCAGAGGCGAACCCCGAGATCGCTGCCCTCGCCGATGTCGCTGCCAGCGCGACCGACCCAGACGAGCGCACGGCAGCCTTCACCGAGTTCGCTGAGGCGATGCAGGTCGATGGCCCGTTCGTGCCGCTGATCGTTCCCGGTCGCAACATCGCGACCGCGGGTGACGTTAGCGGTGCTGTGTACAACTCGGTGTGGGAGATCGACATCGCCGAGATCGCCCCCGCAGGCTGAACAACTCAGTGAGTACTGCCACCGTCGCGCGCAGGCGCCCGACCCGCTCTCCGCTGGTCGGGTACCTGCTGCGCCGACTCGGCACTTCGGTGCTGCTGCTGATCGGCGTCACGATCGTGACGTTCCTGCTGACGAACCTGGTGCCGGGTGACCCGGTCTCTGCCGCGCTCGGTGAGGGCGCAGCCCAGAACCCGGCGACGCGTGAGGCGTTCATCAAGTCGCACGGCCTCGATCAGCCACTCATCGTGCAGTACTTCATCTATATGGGGAACCTGCTGCGCGGTGACCTCGGCACTTCGCTCGTGACTGGCCGCGCGGTCACCGCAGACCTGGCGACCGCCGTGCCGGCCACGATTGAGATCGCCGTCTGCGCGATCATCGTCAGCCTCGCGGTCAGCATCGTGCTCGGCACCCTCGCGGCCTACCGCCGCGGGCTCGTCACCGACCAGGTTGTGCGCGTGGTCACGCTGGTCGGACTGAGCGTACCCACGTTCTGGCTCGCCCTGGTCAGCTACTACTTCTTCTTCCTCGAGCTCGGGATCGCACCGGGGTCAGGGCGCGTCTCGCCTTCGATCACACCGCCGCCGCGGATCACCGGTTTCTACACGGTCGACTATCTGCTGAACGGCGACAGCGTCGGCTTCCTCGATGCGGCAGCCCACCTGGCGCTACCCGTCATGGTGCTCTCGCTGGTGACGATCGGTCTGCTCACTCGGTTCGTGCGCACCTCGGTGTTGGAGGTGCTCGACAGCGACTACGTTCGGGCGGCGCGGGCGAAGGGCCTTTCCGGTACGCGCGTCGTGCTCGACTACGTGCTGCGCGGTGCGGCGCTGCCGATCATGACGGTCGTCGGTGTCGCCTTCGGCGCATTGCTGAGCGGCACCGTGCTCGTCGAGTCGGTGTTCGCCTGGCCCGGGCTGGGAACGTACGCCTACAACGCGGCCGCCAACCTCGACCTCACCGGCATCATGGGCGTCGGTCTCGTGGTCGGTGTCATCTATCTCGTCATCAACCTCATCGTCGACCTGCTGTACGGCGTGCTGGATCCGAGAGTGAGGATCGCATGAGCGCCTTCGATGACAAGCGGGTCGCTTCCCGCTGGAAGATCCGCTTCCGCTGGCCCCGTGCCTGGCGGACGCCCCTGGGCATTATCGGAACCGTCATCGCCCTGGCCTGGGTGATCATCGCCTTCACCGCGCAGTGGTGGGTGCCGTTCGGCCCCAATGCGCAGGTGCTGCCGCGCCTGCAGGAGCCGGGCATCGACACGCTGATGGGCACTGACGGCACTGGCCGGGACATCTTCTCCCGGCTGATGACCGGCGCCACCGTCACGATTCCGCTCGCCCTCATGCTGGTCGTCGCCGCCCTCATCATCGGCACGATCATGGGAGCCGTCGCCGGATACTTCGGCGGCTGGATCGATGAGATGCTGATGCGGATCACCGACCTGTTCATGGCGTTCCCCACCGTCATCCTCGCGATGGTGGTCGCGGCATCGCTGGGCCCCTCACTGTTCAACGCGGTGATCGCGGCCGTCATCGTCTCGTGGCCGCAGTATGCCCGCGTCACACGCAGCCTTGTGCTGAGTCTGCGCCAGCAGAACTACGTCGTCGCGGGCCGACTGCTCGGCCACTCTCCGGTGCGCAGCCTGTTCGTCGACGTGCTGCCGAACATCGCCGGCCCCGTGCTGGTGCTCGCAACTCTCGACATCGGTACGGCGATCCTGCTGCTGTCCGGTCTGTCGTTCCTCGGTCTCGGCGCGCAGCCGCCGACTGCCGAGTGGGGATCGATGATCTCCGCCGCCATGCAGAACTTCGACGCCTGGTGGCTGGGTGTGTTCCCCGGACTTGCGATCCTCACGGTCGTGGTCGCGTTCAACTTCCTCGGTGATGCGATGCGTGACGTGCTTGACCCCACCGCCGAGATCGCCCATGAGAACCAGGCCGACCTCACCGCATCCGCGAAGGGGGCGAAGGCATGACCTCGACCGCGCTCAGCATCCAGAACCTCACGATCGCCATCGGGCGTCCCCTCGTGCACGGCATCTCGCTCGACCTCGAGCGCGGTCGCGTGCAGGGGCTGGCCGGTGAATCCGGTTCAGGCAAGACGCTCACCTCACTTGCCGTGCTCGGACTCCTGCCGCGTAAGGCGCAGACATCCGGCTCGATTCGGCTGGGCGATGAGGAGTTGCTCGGGATGCCGCGCCGCGCGCTGAACCGCGTCCGTGGCAACCGCATCGCGATGGTGTTCCAGGATCCGTCCTCGTCGCTGCATCCGCAGCTCACCGTCGGCAAGCAGCTCACAGACCACATGCGTGTGCACCTGGGGCTCAAGGGCAAGGCAGCCGCGGCGCGCGCCGTGGAACTGCTCGAACGAGTGCAGGTGCCGCGTGCGGCAGAGTCACTCGGTCGCTACCCGCACCAGTTCTCGGGTGGACAGCGTCAGCGCATCGCGATCGCGTGCGCCTTGGCGTGCGACCCAGAGGTGCTGCTGGCCGACGAGCCGACCACAGCGCTGGATGTCACGGTGCAGGCTGGCATCCTGCAGCTGCTGCGCGATCTCGCGGTCGAACGCGATCTCGCCGTCCTGCTGGTCACGCACGACCTCGGCGTCATGAGTGCGATCGCCGATGATGTCGCGGTAATGAAGGACGGTCGGATCGTCGAGCGCGCAGATCGGGCGACGCTGTTCGCCAACCCTCAGCACGAGTACACGCGCACGCTCCTCGCGGCGTTGCCAGGTTCGCGGCTCGCGTCGCAGAACGAAGGGGGCACCGTTGGAGAAGACAGCGTTGGAGAAAACACCGATGACTGACGCACTGGTGCTCGACGCACACGACGTCGTGGTTCGTTACCCGGGGAATCCGCCGGTGATCGCCGTCAACAGCGTCTCGGTCCACGTCGCGGTGGGGGAGACCGTCGCACTCGTCGGTGAGTCGGGCAGCGGCAAGTCTTCGCTCGCTCGCGCGACGGCGGGAATCGAGAAGACCGCTGCCGGAACTGTGCTCTTCGACGGGATGCCGGTGACCACGATGGGTCTTCGGCGCAGGTCTGTCGCGCTGACCGGCATCCAGATGGTCTTTCAGGACCCTTCGACCTCACTGAACCCGCGCCGACGTATCGGCGACCAGATCAAGGACGGCATCCAGACCGCTCTCGCCCGCGGCGATGAGGGGTCTCGGGTCGAGGAGTGGCTGGAGCGGGTCGGGTTGAATCCGGCGTGGGTGACGCGCTTTCCGCACCAGTTCTCCGGTGGTCAGAAGCAGCGCATCGCGATTGCGCGTGCGCTTGCGGCACGGCCGAAGCTGCTGATCGCGGATGAGCCGATCTCTGCTCTGGATGCCTCGACGCAGACTAGCGTCGCAGCGCTCATGCGTGACCTGGTCGCCGAAGTGGGCGCCGGGATGCTGTTCATCTCGCACGACCTCGCGGTGGTCAGGCGCATCGCTGATCGGACACTCGTGATGTACGCGGGGCAGGTGTTGGAGTCGGGCGATACGGCCGAGCTCTGGGCTGCGCCGCAGCATCCGTACACGCGTTCGCTGCTCGCGGCGATCCCAGAGCCGGATGGCAAGGGTGTGATTCCTGCCGCGCCTTCGGCCGAGGATCGCGCGGCGTGGTCGACGGTGCCGCCGATCGTGCGCTGAGCCTGAGCCTGAGAATGGGTTTGTGGCATGAGAAAGGGCTTGTTAGGCCCCGTCTCATGCGGGAAAGCCATTCTCGCGGTCAGCGGTTAGTGGTGTCGGCCTCCCAGCCGAGGTCGGCGCCTTCGGGGATCGGCAACGCCTCGAGGCGCTCATCCGCACAGATCGCACGGATGAGCTCGGCGGAGCCGGCCACGATTGTCGAGTCGTAGTCGATCTCGCTGGCCATCACCCATGCGCGGTCGGCGGGCCAGAGGATGCTCGGATGCTGAGCGGCAGGCGGGAAGCCATGCTGCTCCTGCTCGAGGTCGCGCCACGGGGCATCCAGGATCCACCCCGGATCGGCAAATGCCGACGGGGGTGCAGCGAAGAGCACGTGGTCGCGGCCGGGGAGCGAGAGACGCTCGCCCTTCGAGACCTCGTCAGAGACGATGCCTGGTTGCCACTGCGCCTTCCGAAACGGATTGTTGAAGCGGTCGTGGATGCTCTGCTGCAGCACCTGCGCGTGCAGCGGGTCATCGGTGAACTCGAGGTAGGCGCGGCTCGGGGCCTCGCCGTAGTGTCCGACGAAGCCGCCCCATCCTTCCCAGACCGCCGCGAACCCGGCATCCGGGGTTGACGTGTGCGCAACCAGGTGCCGAGCGAGGGTCGCGAGCAGCGTTGGCGTCATTTCGCCCTCTCGGGGAGAGGTGAACTCGCGCCCATCTGGGGCGATGCGGGTGCGCCAGTCCGCCTCCGGCGGCGTCTTCACGAGCCGCTGCCACTGCGCGAGCGCGTGCAGACTCGTGTCGAAAGCGGCCGCAGCATCGGCCCAGGTCGCCGGCTCGTCGACGAACAGCTCGATGAGGCGGACGTGCTCCTCGTCCGGCATCCGATTCCATTCGTCCATCGTCGGCACCGCGCGATCCGGCAGGGATCGAACCTCCGCTGGGTGAAAGATGCGCGCATACGCCTCAAAGCCGTGCGGGACGACGCCGTGCATGGTCGCGTAGTCGACGTCGAGTCGGTCACGCAGCCATGTGCCTGCTGAATCGGGATCCGGGTTCCACTCCATGTCGCCCACGCTACCCGTCGCGCGCGCGGACACCCGGCGTTCACCCGTGCGTCGACAACCGGAAAGGCGGGAATGCGACCATGCCGGACACCGTCGACCCATCTGGAGCCCTGTGCGCACACCCCTTGTCACCGTCATTCTTCCGGCGAAGGATGCTGCGCCCTTCATCGGGACGACACTGGAGACGCTGCTGCGCCAGTTCGATGACCCAGACGCTCTGAAACTGGTCGCGATCGACGACGGATCCAGTGATGACACCGGCGTGCAGATGCGACGGTATGCGGAACGCTTCACCCATGCCGAGGTGATCACCAATCCGCGCGCCGTCGGTCTGGCCAGCGCGCGCAACCAGGGGCTGGCGCACGTAGAGGGCGACGCGTTCTGCTTCATCGACGGCGACGATTGGATGCAGCCGCACCGGCTGCAGGTACTCGCTTCACGACTGCGCGATCTGGATTGCGATTTTCTGCGCACCGACCATGTCCGCGTCACGGGTGCCGAGCGCAAAATCGTACGCGCCCCGTTTGCCTGGCGTGGCACCGTCGCATCTCCTCGCGATGCGATTCTTCCGGCGGATGACACCACGATGGTCGACTACCCGTATGCCTGGGCAGGGATTTTCCACCGCCGCATCATCGACCGTGGCCTCGCCGCATTCCCAGAAGGCCTTTTCACCGCGGAAGATCGTCCGTGGATCTGGCGCCTGCACCTGCAGGCCGAGTCATTTGCAGTCGTGGACGCTCCCGCTCTTCTTTACCGCCGCGGCGTCTCGACGTCGCTCACCCAGGTGCGAGATCAGCGTCAGCTCGACTTCGTTCGCGCGCTCGCGCAGACGGTAGAGATCGTGAAGCAGGATGCCGAGGCGGCACGCTTCATGCCGAAAGTGGTGTGGACCGCTCTCGCGCTCAGCTCGCATCACATGGTCCGCTCACGGCGGATGCCCCCTCTGTTGCGGGGAGAGATGCGCCGCGGCATCCGCGACCTGCTCGCCATTCTTCCAGCTCGAGAGGTCGCCGTTGCCCTTGAACGACTCGACGGTCCCAGGCGTCGGGTACTCGCTCGAACCCTCCGCGGAACGGGAGAGATGAGATGACCCAGCTCTTCGTTCTGCACAGCGTCTACGGGCTCGCCACGGCGGTCGCCGCCCTCGACGAGGGACTCATCGAAGCTCGTGGCCAGCGGGTCCTCGTCCCGGTCAATTCCGCCAGAGTGCCGGAGACGAGCACCGCGATCCATGAGCAGTCGAACCTTCAGACGCTGCACGGCCGGTTTGATCGCATCGAACCTCTCGACGACATCCTCTCGCCGCTGCATCCGAGTTCCTGGGATCCGGAGCCCGCTGACCTTCCGATCTTGAACCGCCTGTTCACGCGCGCCTGGGATCTTGATGATGCTGATCTCGAGCTGTTCGTGCAGAGCCCGCAGGTGGCTCCAGCCCGTACGCTTCTGTCGTTGTTCCCCGATGCGCGGATCACGATTATCGGTGACGGTCTGATGACCTACTCGCCGATCCGCGTGCAGTTGCCGCGCACGGTCGTTGAGCGGATCGGACGCGTCGTCTACGCGGATGTGGTGCCGGGCGTCGAGCCACTTGTCTTTACGGGAGGAGCGGCTACGAGAGCCGGAACGGATGCGGGAGCCAGCGCCGGAGCCGAACGGGTGCCGGTGCCGCCGGCCGCCTTCCGAAGGGCGCTCGCCGAGGCCGGTGTTGCCGACTCGCAGCTAGACGCCCTCGCGGACGGAACGTCCACCGCGCTCGTGCTCGGGCAATACCTTGCTGTGCTCGGCCTGGTCTCTGCCGAGGAGGAGATCGCCATGCAATGCGACATGGTGGATCGTGCGATGGCAGTGTGGCGACCGAAGCGGATCGTCTTCAAGCCGCACCCGTCCGCGCCACCGCTCATCTCCGCTGCAGTACGTGAGCGTGCGCGGCATCACGGCGCCGAGTTCGTCGAGTATCGCGGCGCGGAGCCCGCCGAGCTCGTTGCCGAGCGACTGGATGCGCTGGGGGTGGTCGCCGGGTTCTCCACGGCCCTGCCCACGGTGCGGGCACTGTTCGACCGACCGATCGCCGCCGCCGGCACAGCGCTCGTGCTGGGACGCCTGACCCCGTTCGAGAACAGCAACCGGGTACCCGCTACCATCGTCGACGCGCTGACCCGACCCTCATCGCCGTACCGTGATCCGGAGCGGCTGCAGCTGCTCGTCGATGCCGTCGGCTATGCGATGCAGCCGATCATCGCGGAGCACCTGCGTCCCCGAGCTGAAGAACTTCTCCGGCAGTTGGATGTGGCCGAGCGTGATCGCTACTTTTCCCGTGCGCGACTCGCCGAGCTGCGTCTGCCCGGTGCCCCACGGGAGGGGATCGGTCGTCGAGCACTCCGCTCCGCTGGTGGTGTCGGGCGCATCGAGGAGCTCCGATTGACGATTAGGGGGGCGCGCCGCCGGGCCGCTCACGCATGGAAGGCGATACGAGGACGATGATCAATCAAAATATCGGGACAGTGACGGCCGGCGAGGGAATCACGGTCGCGATCATCCCCGCACGTGGCGGCTCCCAGCAGGTGCCCCGCAAGAACCTGAGCCGCATCGGCGGTATCCCTCTGGTCGAGCGCGCGGTGCGCTCTGCGGCTGGTGCCGACGGCGTCGATCTCGTCGTCGTCTCCACCGACGACGACGAGATCGCCGACGTGAGCACCGCGGCGGGCGCCCGTGTCATCCGCCGTCCGGCAGAGCTCTCTGGGAACACCGCATCGTCCGAGAGTGCGGTCTTGCACGCCCTGGACGAGCTTGAGCGCGGGGGAGAGTCGGTCGGCGTTGTCGTCTTCGTGCAGGCCACCTCTCCATTCATCTCCAGTGCCGGGATCGACGCTGCGGTCGACGACATCCGCTCCGACCGGTACGACAGCGTGTTCGCGGCTCATGAGACCTACGGGTTCCTCTGGCGCTGCGACGAGAACGATGCCGCGGTCGCGATCAACCACGATGCCGCGCACCGCCCGCGCCGACAGGATCGTGAGCCGCACTATTTGGAGACCGGCGCGTTCTACGCCTTCAATGCCGAGGGGTTCCGGCAGGCCGGGCATCGCTTCTTCGGGCGGGTGGGCATCGTCGAGGTTCCCGAGTGGTCGGCGGTCGAGATCGACGACGCGCAGCACCTTGCCGTGGCATCCGCTCTGGCGAATCTCGTCGACGAGGCGGGCACCGTCGACGAGTCGGGCCCAGTCGACGAGTCGGGGGGAATCGACGTGAGGGCTGTCGTGACCGATTTCGACGGCGTGCACACTGACGACACCGTCCTGGTGGACAGCGACGGCCGAGAACAGGTGCGAGTCAGCCGGGAGGACGGGATGGGGGTGGCCCGGCTTCGGCATGCTGGCATCCCGATGCTCATCCTTTCCACCGAGGTCAACCCAGTGGTCCGCGCCAGGGCGGACAAGCTCCGTGTGCCGGTGCTGCACGGCATCGAGGATAAGGAGTCGGCGCTCGCCGAGTGGGCGGCGGAGAACCAGATCGGCCTGTCGGACATCGCCTACCTCGGAAACGACGTCAACGACCTCGGTGCGATGCGCATCGTGGGCTGGCCGGTGGCGGTCGCGAACGCCCATCCGCTGGTGCGCGCACAGGCGCGGGTGGTGCTGAGTCGCTCTGGCGGGCAGGGGGCCGTTCGGGAGCTCATTGAACGCGTTCTGACAGCCGACCGCCCTCGGTAACCCGCGATTCGCGTGGTGTTCATCATCGCGGCGTACTCAGGACTGAGGGGCCCCACGACTGGAGGACGATATGACTGTCAGCATCGGATCGCACGTAATTGGTGGCGGACGACCCGCGTACGTTATCGCGGAGATCGGCTTGAACCACAACGGTGATGTGGACATCGCTAAGCGCCTCATCGACGTCGCTGCGCGCGCCGGAGCGGATGCTGTGAAGTTCCAGAAGCGCACCCCCGAGATATCCACACCGCAGCACATGCGCGACGTTCCGCGGGAGACGCCGTGGGGAACGATGACGTATCTCGACTACCGCCGCCGCGTCGAGTTCGGGCGCGACGAATACGTCGAGATCGGCGATCACGCCACACTCCAAGGGTTGGACTGGTTCGCCTCCCCGTGGGATGTGCCCAGCGTCGCCTTCCTCGAGGACCTGAACGTCGTCGCTCACAAGGTCGCCTCCGCGAGTGTCACGGACATCGAGCTGCTCGACGCGATCCGTGAGACGGGGAAGCCGGTCATCCTCTCCACCGGCATGTCGACGATCGATCAGATCGACCGTGCGCTGGAGACCCTCGGCACCGATCGCGTCGTGCTCATGCACGCCACCTCCACCTATCCGATGGAGCCGGATGAGGCGAACATCCGCGTCATCGCGGCGCTCCGTGACCGCTACCCCGGCGTGCCGATCGGCTACTCCGGTCACGAGCGCGGACTGCAGATCTCGTTGGCGGCCATCGCGCTCGGCGCTGTCGCCATCGAGCGGCACATCACACTCGATCGGACCATGTGGGGCTCCGATCACGCGGCTTCGCTCGAGCCAACCGGCCTGGAGCACCTTGTGCGTGACATTCGTGTCATCGAGACGGCTCTCGGCGACGGCGTCAAGCGGGTCTTCCCTGGCGAGCAGGCGCCGATGGCTAAGCTGCGCCGCATCCCGGCATGAGCACGGGCGAGTTGCGGGTCGTCGCGATCGCGGATGCCGATTCTTTCGTGAAGTGGTCTGCTTCGCTGCTCGACGCCGTTCCCGGCATCCGACGGCACCTGCTGCTTGTGCGCACGCCGCTGACGGTGAGCGCCGCGCAGCAGCGGGCGGCGCTTGTCGGTACGTCGTTTCAGGATGCTGGGGTCACGCGGCTCAACTTCGACGAGTTGGGCGGCTGGTTGGGAGGTCACCTTCCCGACGTCGTCGTGCTGGCAGGGCGGGGGCCGTTCGTGCGGCTCGTCGCGCGACAGATCGACCGGCTGGCGCATCGCCCGGTGGTCGTCAGTGGGCTACCAGGGATGTCGATCCCTGCCCAACGGGGAGCTCTCGAATACCGCAGAGAGAGTGATCTGCTCGTGCTGCACTCGCACCGCGAGGAGCGCGCATTCGCCGAGCTAAGCCGCCAGATCGACGTGCCGGTCCCGACGGCGCTCGCGACGCTGCCGTTCGCGCAGCCCACGGAGCGGGAGCACGAGCGGGCTGGGCAGGATGCCGCAGTGCGGGAGCTCGTCGGGGCTGGAGCGCGCCGGGGTTCGGTCGCAAGGGGTGGCCCCGGCTCTTTGGGGGTCTCGGCCACGCACGCCGCACCACCTGCACCACGCGCATCAGGCACAGACCTCGTGTTCGCCGCCCAGGCGCTCGTTCCCGCTGACCGCGCGGAGCGTGCCGAGCTCGCAAGCATGCTGCGCCGCGCGGCAGAAGCAGATCCAACCCGCCGTGTCGTGGTCAAGCTGCGTTCGCGGCCGGGCGAGACCGAGACGCACCTCGAGCGGGACGCCTATGCAGATCTGCTCTCCGCGCGCCCCGCGAACCTGGTGTTCTCCCATCAGCCGATGGCGGCCGCCTTGGAGAGTGCCGAGGGGTTGGTTACCGTCAGTTCCACTGCGGTCGTCGAGGCGATTGCCCGGGGCATCCCGGTGATCGCGCTTGACACATTCGGTGTGCACAAGCCGCTGTTGAACACAGTCTTCCTCGGCAGCGGGCTGCTAGGAGGAGCGGAAGAGGTCATCGGCCGGCGATTCCGGCATGCGCACCCGCGGTGGATGCAGGATAACTACTTCCACCCGGACACCGAGTCCACGTGGTGGGGCCAGGTCGAAGAACTGGTGGCGTTGCGTCGCGAGGACAGGCTGCGTGCGAGGACTGTACCGGTCGGTCGCGGCGGTACGTTGCACGCCGCCTGGCACCGCAAGAGTGTGCTGGGCGATGAGGATCGTTCGCTCCTGGGCGCGGTCGCGCTCGCCGTCGGGACGCCGGCCGTCCGCGCGATCGTCGCGCTGCGCCGCGCCAGAGGTCGGGCAGGCGAGGACACGTGGGCGGACAACGGGACAGACTTCACGATCGCTCCGACGCCGCACCGGGACCCGATTCGCCGCTGAGGGTATATACTCAGGATAGATTTCGTATATCCGCAGGAGGTGCGATGACGAAGACGATCATTGACATTGACGACGTGCTGCTGGAACAGGCGATGAGCTTTACGGGCGCAACGACGAAGAAGGCCGCCGTCAACGAGGCGCTCGCCCAGGTCGTGCGGCGAGGCGAGGCGATGGGCTACATCGATCTGCTGCGTAGCGGCGTGGCGATCGAGCTCGATAACGCGGATGTCACCACTGATTCACAACGATGAACCAGCTCTTCCTGGTTGACAACTCTGCGCTTAAGCGGATTCATCGCTCGGATGCGGTGGCCGACGCGCTGATCGCGTTGCTGGCCATCGGTGAACTGGCGAGTTGCCTGCCGCAGTTGCTCGAGGAGGGGTACTCCGCCAGGAGCACTGAGGAGCATCGAATCCTGATTGATGCGAGCGCAAAAGCAAAGATATTCCTGCAGCCAGACGCTGAGGTCGCGCGTATCGCTGTTGAGCTGCAGCGAAGGCTGTTCGCCGCCGGACAAGGTCGATCCGTTGGTGTGAGTGATCTGCAGATCGCCGCCACTGCACTTCGGAATACGACGGGGAACCAGAGGGTGAGCGTCGTCCACTATGACGCGGACTTCGACAGCCTTGCCGCCATCGAGCCGACTTTCTCGCACCGCTGGATCGTTCCGCGGGGCTCGGCCGATTGACGTCGGTCACGACACGCCCGCGATTCCGGTAGACTGTCCAGGTTGTCTGTCTATCGGCCCGCATTCGGCGGTCTGCGGACGGACACGTGCACACACCCTCCTGCTCTCGGGAAATTCCCGGAAGCCGTTCTAGTCCGAAGGAGGTGGGTAAGTGACGCACCAGTACGAACTAATGGTCATTCTGACCCCCGAGATCGACGAGCGCCAGGTAGCCCCTACGCTCGACAAGTTCCTCAAGGTCATCACCAACGATGGTGGCACTGTGGACAAGGTCGACATCTGGGGCAAGCGCCGTCTTGCATACGAGATCCAGAAGAAGACCGAGGGCATCTACGCCGTCGTCAACTTCACGGCAACGAGCGAGACCACACAGGAGCTCGACCGTCAGCTGGGCCTGAACGAGCAGATCATGCGCACCAAGGTTCTTCGTTCAGAAGAAGCTCAGGCGATGGTTGCTTTCGAAGCTAAGCGCTCCGAAGAGAAGGCTGCTCGCAAGGCTGCCAAGGCAGCGAAGGCCTAAGACTCATGGCCGGCGAAACCGTCATTACCGTTGTGGGAAACCTCACGGCCGACCCCGAGCTGCGTTACACGCAGAACGGGCTGCCGGTGGCGAACTTCACCATCGCATCTACCCCGCGCAGCTTCGACCGTGCCGCGAACGAGTGGAAGGACGGCGACGCGCTGTTCCTCCGTGCGTCCGTCTGGCGCGAGTTCGCTGAGCACGTGGCGGGTTCTCTGACGAAGGGCATGCGCGTCATCGCGCAGGGTCGCCTGCGTCAGCGCTCCTACCAGGACCGCGAAGGCAACCAGCGCACGTCGATCGAGCTGGAGGTCGACGAGATCGGCCCCTCGCTTCGGTACGCGACAGCGCAGGTTACCCGTGCGGCTTCTGGCGGTTCTGGCGCGGCTTCCGGCGGTGCCGGTGGCGGCGGTGGACAGGTGCGTCCCGCGCAGCAACAGCAGGCGTCGTCAGAGCCGTGGTCTACTCCCGGCTCGTCGACAAGTGCGGATGCGTGGAGCACTCCGGGCAGCTTCGGCGACGACACCCCGTTCTAAACAACTTCTGGATCCGGCCGCTTCGCTCGTTGAAGTGACCGGCATCCGCTCATCAAAGGAAAAACCATGGCTGGAAAGTCGAGCGGCGACCGCCGCAAGCCGCGGAAGGGTGGCAAGCCCACCGCTCCCGCGAAGTCGATCCGGGTTGGCGTCATTGATTACAAGGACGTCGCAACCCTTCGCAAGTTCGTCTCGGAGCGTGGGAAGATCCGCGCCCGTCGTATCACCGGTGTCTCGGTGCAGGAGCAGCGTCTGCTCGCCACGGCGATCAAGAACGCACGCGAAATGGCACTCCTGCCTTACGCTGGCGCTGGCCGTTAAGGGGTATTGAGATGGCAAAGCTGATTCTCACGAATGAGGTCTCCGGGCTCGGTAGTGCCGGTGACGTTGTCGAGGTCAAGAACGGGTTCGCCCGTAACTACCTCATCCCCCAGGGTTTCGCTACGGCGTGGACCCGCGGTGGTGCAAAGCAGGTCGAATCGATCCAGGCTGCACGCAAGGCGCGTGCGATCCACGATCGTGACGAGGCTGTGGCTCTCAAGAACACGATCGAGGGCACGAAGGTTCGCCTGGCCGTCAAGGCTGGCGCTTCCGGACGCCTGTTCGGTTCGGTCAAGACTGATCACGTCGCTGCTGCGGTCGAGGCTGCTGGCCTCGGCTCGATCGACAAGCGCAAGGTGACCATCACCGCGCCGATCAAGTCGACGGGTAACCACGAGGCAACCGTGCGTCTGCACGACGACCTTGTGGCCGTCATCACCCTTCAGGTCGTCGCGGCCAAGTAGTTCGCAACACCTTCGCGAGACGCCTTCTGCCCATCAGGGCAGGGGGCGTTTTGCGTTGCGACACAGCCGACCTGATTCGACCGCGGCATCCAGCTAGATGCACGGGCATGCGCTGAAGAATCTATGGGAGCGCGCCCATTTGTTGTTGACAGACTCTGACAATTGGGCATATTGTCGCTATAAATCAACGGAGAGTGCTCTCAATCCGAAAATGCAAGCGCTCCCATTGCCACCTCGCGCACACAAGGAAGTGAACCGTGAAATCATCACGAAGCAGGATCGCCGCAACCCTCGCCGGTGCCACAGCGCTGGCGCTCATCGCAACAGGCTGCTCGTCGGGCGGTGGTGACGCCGGCGGTGACGAGAACATCACGCTGTCGATCACGACCTTCGGCACGATGGGAGTCGAGGCGAACTACGAGCAGTACATGAATGACAATCCGAACATCACGATCGAGGCGACCAACCTTGAAGGCGGTGGCGCGGCCCGAGACGACGCGTATGCGAAGATCGCGGCCGGGACCGGGTTGAGTGACATCGTCGCAATCGAAGAGGGCTGGCTGGGCACGATCGCCGAGGTCTCGGACGCCTTCGTCGACCTGCGCGATTACGGCATCGAGGACGCCAAGGACAGCTGGCTCGACTGGAAGTATGCACAGGGCACCGGCTCTGACGGACAGGTCATCGGCGCGGGTCTGGACATCGGTCCGCAGGGTCTGTGCTACCGCGGAGACCTTTTCGAAGCCGCCGGTCTTCCCAGCGAGCGCGCGGAGGTCGCGGAGTACCTGGGCGGCGATGACGCCACGTGGGAGCGCTTCTTCGAGGTCGGAAAGGAATACGTCGACAACACCGGCAAGGCGTTCTACCACAGCCCGCGATTCTTCTGGAACTCCTTCGTGAACCAGCAGGAGGAGGGCTACTACAAGAAGGACGGCGAGACTCTCAACATCAAGGACAACGAGGTGCTGAAAGAGCACTTCGCGAAGATCGTCGAAGCAGAGAAGGCCGGTCTCGGCGCGGGCCTGCCGGGCTGGGAGGTCGGCCCTGAAGCCAAAGCTGGCGACTTCGCCGTCTACATGTGCCCGAGCTGGATGCTGGGCATCGTGCAGGGTTACTACGACGAGGGCACCACTGACAGTGGTTGGGACTTCGCAAACGTGCTGCCCGGCGGCTCAGCGAACTGGGGCGGTGCGTTCCTGGGTGTCTCCTCGGCCTCCGAGCACCCTGAGGAAGCAGCCAAGCTCGCGCTGTGGCTCGCCTCGCCTGAGCAGCAGGCCGCAGCGTTTGAAGTAGCCGGCCCATACCCGAGCACGCCGAAGGGGCAGGAGCTCGTCGCAGACACGACTAGCAAGTTCTTCAACGATGCGCCCGTCGGTGAGATCTTCGCGAATCGTGCGGAGGGTGTCGTCGCCCAGGTCAAGGGACCGGAGGACTCGAACATTCAGGACAACGTGTTCGGCCCGATCTTCGACCGGGTCAGTCAGGGTGAGGTCACCGATCCCGACAAGGCCTGGGATGAAGCGATGACTCTGCTCGACCAACTCGTCGGCTGATCCTCGTGGGTGGCTCGGCGCGCCGCGCCGAGCCACCCGCTCATCCACCTCATCCACCTCTCGCGGATTGGCTCAACGATGACCAGCTCACCGGGCCGCACGGCCCGTTCCGCACTGACGTTCCGCCAGAAGGTCAGTCGCTTCGACTACAGGTTCTCCCCTTACCTCTATGTCGCCCCGTTCTTCATCCTGTTCGCTCTGATCGGCATCTTCCCGATCGCGTACACGCTGAACGTGTCGCTGTACGACTGGAACCTACTCAAGGGGCAGGGCGACTTCGTCGGACTTCAGAACTACATCGCTGTTCTGACCGACCCGTTCTTCTGGAATTCGTTCCGAAACACCATCAGCATCTTCCTGCTCTCCGCCATCCCACAGCTCATCGTCGCCACTATCGTCGCGGCACTCCTGGATCAGGCGATCAAAGCAAAGACCTTCTGGCGCATGAGTATTCTGATCCCGTACATCGTCGCGCCCGTCGCGGTGACGGTGATCTTCCTACAGGTGTTCAACCAGTACCACGGCCCGATCGCCGGCCTGCTCGAACTGTTCGGGCTCGACCCAATCCGCTGGGCATTCGACGTCTTCCCCTCGCATGTCGCCATTGCCACCATGGTGAACTGGCGCTGGACCGGGTACAACACGCTTCTGCTGCTGGCGGCCATGCAGGCCGTCCCGCGCGATGTGTACGAATCGGCCACACTCGACGGGGCGGGCAAAATACGCCGTTTCTGGTCCATTACCATTCCCATGATTCGTCCCACGATCATCTTCGTCGTCATCACTGCGACCATCGGCGGGCTGCAGATCTTCACCGAACCGAAGCTCTTCGACAGCCGAACCAACGGTGGCAGTGGCCGTCAGTTCCAGACAGTCGTGCTCTACCTCTACGAACTGGCGTTCCCCCGGCGTGACTTCGGTCGCGCTTCAGCGACCGCATGGATTCTCTTCATCGTCATCGTGCTCGTGGGGCTGCTCAGCTACGCGGCAACGCGAACGGTGCGCACCGCCGATGCGAAGGCATCCCGCGCCAGCCGAATATCTGCCCGAACGAAGCAGGAGGTGTCATCATGACCGCCATCGTCACGCCGCCGCAGGCAGCACCGAGGGCACCGCACGATGATCTTCGGGTCGCAGCCCGTGAGCGTCGCGCCAAGCGAGCACGCGCCTACGAACGCCCCGGCCTGCTGACCTACGCCCTGCTGACCGCGTTCTTCGTCGGTTCGGCATTCCCCCTGTGGTGGTCGTTCGTGATCGCCAGCCGCCAGTCGTCGGATACCAATGTCGTGCCACCGGTCGCGATCCCCGGCCCGAACTTTCTGGGCAACGCCGCGAAGGTGTTCGAGACGGTCCCGTTCATGCTGGCGCTGCTGAACAGCACCATCATCGCGGGCGCGATCACGATCTCCGTGGTGTTCTTCTCCACGCTCGCCGGCTACGCGTTCGCGAAGCTGCGCTTTCGAGGACGCACAGGTCTGCTGCTGACGGTGATCGCTACGATGGCGATTCCAACACAGCTCGGCATCATCCCGATGTTCATGCTGATGGCTGAATGGAAATGGACCGGAACGCTGCAGGCCGTGATCGTGCCCGGTCTGGTCACCGCATTCGGCGTGTTCTTCATGCGGCAGTTTCTGGTTGACGTGATTCCGGACGAGCTTATCGAGGCCGCACGTATGGACGGCGCCAGCATGTGGGGTACGTTCCAGCATGTGGCGATCCCGGCGGCCCGGCCGGGTATGGCGGTGCTCGCGCTGTTCACCTTCATGGCATCTTGGACCGACTATCTGTGGCCGATGCTCGTGCTTGGTCCGCGAAATCCGAACGTGCAGACGGCGCTGGCAACGCTCAGCGCCAGCGGCGGGCAGAACCCCGACACCGCCATGGTGCTCGCAGGTGCCGTGCTGTCAGTCATCCCCCTTCTCATCCTCTTCTTCGTCGCGGGCAAACAGCTCGTGGCCGGAATCATGCAAGGCGCAGTGAAAGGCTGACATGACCATTGAGATAGACGCCCACACTCGCGAGAGCCCGGAAATCAGTGCGAGTCCCGACTACCGGGACTCGGGGCTCGAGTTTCCCGCGGAGTTCGTGATCGGGGCCGCGACGGCCTCGTATCAGATTGAGGGCGCCGCGACCGCGGATGGTCGCGGTCCATCCATCTGGGACACTTTCAGCGCTAGCCCGGGCAAGATCGTCGGCGGTGACACCGGCGCTGTCGCAGACGATCATTACAATCGTCTTGAGTCAGATCTCGACCTGATGGCCGAGCTCGGTCTCGAGGCCTACCGTTTCTCGATCGCATGGCCACGGATCCAGCCGCTCGGATCCGGCCCGGTGAACCGGACCGGTCTTGACTTCTACAGTCGTCTCGTCGACGGGCTGATCGCCCGTGGCATCCGCCCGATGGCCACGCTTTACCACTGGGATCTCCCGCAGGCGCTCGAGGATGCCGGTGGGTGGACCAACCGCGAGACGGCACACCGATTCGCGGAGTACACACGCCACGTCGCTGAGGTTCTCGGTGACCGCGTACGGGTGTGGACCACGCTAAACGAGCCGTGGTGCAGCGCCTTCCTCGGTTACGGTTCGGGCGGTCACGCGCCGGGACGCACCGACGGTGCAGCGGCACTCGCTGCCATGCATCACCTCAACCTCGCGCACGGCCTCGCGGTGCAGGTTCTCCGCGAGGTGGTCCCGCAGGCAGACGTCTCAGTCACCCTCAACTTCCACGTCGTCCGTGGGGAGGACGGCGCGGACGCGGAGGCAGTACGTCGGATCGACGCGCTCGCGAACCGTGCGTTCACCGGGCCGATGCTCGTCGGCGGCTATCCGGACGACCTCATCGAGAACACCGCATCGGTGACGGACTGGTCGTTTGTGCTCCCCGGTGACACGGAGATCATCCATCAGAGCATCGATTTTCTTGGGGTCAACTACTACTCGACCACCCTGGTGCGCACGTGGGACGGCATCTCCGACCGCCAGCACGCGGACGGCCATAAAGGCGCCGCCGGATCGTCGTGGCCAGGGAGCGAAGATGTCGAGTTCGTGCGTCAGGACGGACCGTACACCGCGATGGGCTGGAACATCGCTCCGGACGGGCTCGAGGACCTGCTGCTCAGGCTCAGCGGCGAGCATCCCACACTGCCGCTGATGATCACTGAGAACGGCGCGGCCTTCGACGACACACTGGTCGATGACCGAGTGCATGACGAGGCCCGCGTCGACTATCTGCGTCGCCATTTCACCGCGGCGCACCGCGCGATGCAACAGGGCGTCGACCTGCGCGGATACCTCGTCTGGTCGCTCTTCGACAATTTCGAGTGGGGCTATGGTTTCAGCAAACGCTTCGGAATCGTGTACGTCGACTACAACACGCAGAAGCGCACAGTCAAGGACAGCGGGAAGTGGCTGACACGGCTCATTGACGGCCACGCGATTCCCGCGTGAAGAGCATGCCGTCGTAGCGTACGGTGAAGAAGTCCACCTCCAAAGTGAGGACCCACGAACGCGCCCCCGCCGGGCAGCAGGAGACGAGAAGTGACGACCCAGCCGCCCCGCACGGCGCAGTCTTGGATCCCGACGCTGGAAGAGGTTGCGGCGCTGGCCGGCGTATCGAGCTCGACCGCGTCGCGAGTGATCAACGGATCACCCTTGGTGACTGCGCAGACCATCGCACGGGTCAACGATGCGATCGCGAAGATCGGGTACGTGCCCAACCGAGCCGCTCGCAGTCTTGCACGCAGGCAGACCCAGACCGTCGCGATGATGATTCCGGAGCGCACAGCCGAGTTCTTCGCTGACCCGTACTTCGCCGAAGTCATCCAGGGCGCGGCCATGCACGCGTCGTCCACGGAGTACTCCCTGACGCTGCTGATCGAGTCCGAGAAGGACCCGGAGAAGACTCACCAGCTCCTTCGGCGCGGCAACGTCGACGGTGCTCTGATCCTCTCCCACCACAGTGACTCATCGACGTATCGGGAGCTGGCGCGTACGCTGCCCGTGGTCTTCGGTGTGCGGCCGCCCGGTGAGATGGGTGAGGAGATCCATGTCGTCGATGTCGACAACTTCGCGGCCGCAGCCCTCGCCACGCAGCACCTCGTGGATCGTGGACACAAGCACATCGTGTCCATCACCGGACCGCTCAACACGTCCGCAGGACGGGAACGTCAGAATGGCTGGAGCGAAACTCTCATTGCCGCTGGACTAGAGCCCGGCACAAGCGCGGAGGGCGACTACACGCCGGCGGGCGGAGCGGCGGCTGCCCGTCGACTGATCGAGGCGGATGCACCGTTTGACGCGATCTTCATTGCATCGGCCCAGATGGCGTCGGGCGCGATGACCGTACTCAAGGAGAGTGGGCTGCGCGTGCCCGCGGACGTGGCAGTGGCGACCCTCGACAACAACATCTTCTCGACCAGTACGACGCCGCAGCTGACGACGGTCGACCTGCACACCGCCACAAAGGGCGCTGCGATGATGGCGGCCATCGTGCGGCTGATCAAGGGCGAGCAGGTCGGCGTCGAGATGCTGGTTCCGTTGGATCTCATCGAACGCGAGTCCACGGCGCTCTGAAGAATCTTGCGTGTGACCGGCGCGTTACAGGCGACACTGCCTGGAACGCGCCCGAGAAAATCAAGACTTGACTTCTCCCCAAGTTGTACACATGCCCCCTGCGATGGCACCAACCTTCAATAGCGTGTTTAAACAGAATCTCATCCACAGGGTGGGGAAACTCTAAACACTAGGTCAAGGCCAATATAAGAGGCAAAGATTGCCTCGTGCCACAGAGTTATCCACACCCGCTTTACACAGACACTCCCACGTTCTCCGCAGACTATCCACAGAGTTATCCACAGGCGCTGTTGCATGGGGAAATGGTCGCTCGTAGCGTGGACGAGCGACGAGATGTCGGTGGTTGGTGGTTCGCTCATTGCAACCGCGGAACACACCGCCGTCGTACGGCACTCGGGTCAGAGACTCCTGTGCCACACCAGCCACAAGCGCACCGAAGGAGCACCGTGTCGATTGCCGACATCTCGGAGGAGCGTCTCGGAGGGAACCGCAAACCAGAGCGCGTTCCGCCGCATGACCTCCTCGCCGAACAGAGTGCGCTGGGTGGCATGCTGCTGTCGAAGGACGCTGTCGCCGATGTGATCGAGACGCTCAAGGGCGCCGACTTCTACATCCCCAAGCACGAGCTCATCTTCGAAGCGATCCTTACCCTGTACTCGCACGGTGAGCCCACCGACGTTGTCGCAGTCACTGACGAGTTGATCAAGACCGGTGAGCTGGGACGCGCCGGTGGCGCCGACTACCTGCACACGCTCACCTCGATCGTGCCGACCGCGGCGAACGCCGGGTACTACGCCGGCATCGTCGCCGAGCGCTCGATCCTGCGCCGCCTCGTCGATGCGGGCACGCGCATCGTGCAGCTTGGCTATGACGGCCAGGGCGATGCGACCGATCTTGTCAACAACGCGCAGGCCGAGATCTATGCGGTCTCCGGTACGCAGACCGCAGAAGATTACGTTCCGCTGACTGTTGCGGTGGATGCTGCGATGGAAGAGATCGAGGCGGCCAGTGGCCGTGACGGCTCGATGACGGGCGTGCCCACCGGGTTCAAAGAACTCGATGAGCTCACGAACGGTCTGCACGGCGGGCAAATGATTGTCGTGGCTGCGAGGCCTGCTGTCGGTAAGTCAACGCTTGCTTTGGATTTTGCCCGCGCTGCGGCGATCGGTCACAATCAGCCGGCCGTCTTCTTCTCTCTCGAAATGGGTAAGAGCGAGATCGCGATGCGTCTGCTGAGTGCGGAAGGCGCGATTCCGCTGCAGCACATGCGCAAGGGATCGCTCGATCCGCGCGACTGGACCACGGTCGCTGCGACCCGCGGACGCATCAACGACGCGCCCCTCTTCATCGATGACAGCCCCAACATGACGCTGGTCGAGATCCGTGCGAAGTGCCGCCGCCTCAAGCAGCGCGAGGGCCTGCGCCTGGTCGTCATCGACTACCTGCAGCTGATGACGAGCGGCAAGCGCGTGGAGTCGCGCCAACAAGAGGTCTCGGAGTTCTCGCGTGCGCTGAAGTTGCTCGCGAAGGAGTTGCAGGTGCCGGTCATCGCACTGTCGCAGCTGAACCGTGGTTCTGAGCAGCGCACGGACAAGAAGCCGCAGATCAGCGACCTTCGTGAGTCCGGGTCGATCGAGCAGGATGCCGACATGGTGATCCTGCTGCACCGCGACTCGGTCTACGACAAGGACATTCGCCCAGGCGAGGCCGACCTGATCGTCGCCAAGCACCGTAACGGCCCGACCGCTACGATCAACCTGGCATTTCAGGGTCACTACTCAAGGTTCATGGACATGGCGCCCGGTGGGGACTTCAACAGCTGATTGTTCTTGCAAACGAACTGCAGATTGGAAATGTGGCGCTGGTTGAAGGTTCTCGATAGAACCTGCAAATTCCACGGGACATTGCAAACCAACTGCAAATTCGGAGGGGTCGCACGCCTCCGGCGAGAGCCCGCGGAGCCCGGCGACGACGGCATCTGGTGTTCCGTGGCCGATGCCGCCATCATCGTCGCCACGCATGCTTCTGTCTCTCGCTCAGACCGAAGCTCGGCGTCCAGCCCACACCGGCGCGACCATCGCCGCACCTACTATCACCGCGACCGCCGCCGCTAGCACCCCGTACACCGCCCAGTCGATTGCCAGCGACAAGCCACCGAGGATACCGTAGGCGACGCCGAGCAACGCCGGTAGCACTGACATGGTTCCGATGACCAGGGCCGCGAGCACCACGAATATCGACTCGATACCGATCATCGAGTTCAGCTGGTGGCGTGTGATTCCGATGCGGCGCAGGAGGGCGAACTCGGACTTGCGCGCGCCCGTCAGCATCACGAGGGTGTTGGCGGCAGCAATGGCGATGAAGAAGATGAGCACGAACAGCAATACCGCTCCGAGCTGTTGCGACGATGCCGCGCCGGCCATCGTCTGATCCACGTACTCGTCGACAGTCAGCGTCTCCAATCCAGGAAGGTCCACACGAGAGCCCTGCGTGAAGACGGTGTCGGCGACAGCGGGTGTCGTCGGGAGGCTTCGCCCGTCGATGATGTACTCACCGAAACCGAGGCCGCGCTCGTAGACCGCGACGATCGTTGCGTCGAGTACGACATCAGCGAAGCGAAGCGAAACCGTGTCGCCAAGGTCGATGCTCGTACCGAAGCCCGATTCATTGCTCACGGCGATCGTGCCAGGTGCAGCCAGATCGTCGAGCGAACCCGACGTCACATCCGCGTCGATCAGGCCTGCGGGGCTGCCGGTCAGGGCGTGCACGCCGGAGGCCTCCCACGTGGTCACCCCGTCCATATCCCGCGTGAGTATTTCTGCAGGCACGGCTGAGCTCGCGACAAGTGAGTCGACACCGGGCGTCGATGCGATTTCAGTCAGCTGAGCGGCAGTCACGCCGTCTTGTGAGGTGATGACGAGATCTGATCCCAGTCCGTCGCGCAATTGAATGGCGGCCCCCTGCACGAGGCTGCTGTTCACGCCGGTCTGCACTGTTCCCAGGGCGAGAAACAGCGCGAGCGGGATGATGGCTGCGGTCAGCCGTCGGGAGAAGCCGCGGGTGTTGACGACAGCCAGCATGAGCGACGCGAATCGCGACGACCGGGTAGCTCGTGCCGCCCGACGAGCGGCGAAGCCCACGATCGCCGGGCCGGCGAGGGCCGCGGCGCTGATCAGCAGGAACGCGGATGTCGACCCGGCAGCGCTGCCCATTACGCCCGGCATCACGAACGGGATGCCGGCGGCCACGATTCCGGTTACCAGCAGAACGACCGCAGCAATGCGGCGCGAAGGACTGAGGTGCGCCGACTCGGCATCCGAGCCACGCACGGCCGCCGAGGGGCTGACACTGGTGACTTTGCGGGCAGCCAGGCGCGCGGCGAGCAGGGCGGTCGGGAAAAGCAGCAGCAGCGCGCCGATGGCGGGCAGCGGCGTGACGACGAGCGGGAGGTCGACAGGAATGATGCCGCCAGACTCGAGCACGGGAGTCAGCAGGTTCGCTGCCCAGAGCCCGGGCAGCGCGCCGAGCGGCGCTGCGATCGCGAAGACGATCGACACCTCGGCGGTCACCATCGAGCGCACCTGCGAGGCGGTGGCTCCGACAGCCCGCAGCAGCGCGAACTGCTCGTGCCGTTGGCGCAGGGCCGACGCGAAGGTGGAGGCGACGACGAGCACGACCACGAGAATGGCGGTGCCGGCGAATGAGGCGGCAACGGTCGACAGCAGCGGCGCGTCCGAGCGTAGGCCGGTCTCCATGAGCACCCCGTTGGCCGAGAGCAGGGCGGCGGCGAACACGACGATGAGAAAGCTGCCGATAAAGCTGCCGCGGTAGGCGAGAACTGCTGAGCGGGCGAAAGACCACATGGCGTTACCTACCCAACTCGATGAGGCGGGCGGCGATCTGGGCGCTGGTGGGGGCGATGATCTCGCCGGCCAGGCGTCCGTCGGCCAGGAAGCGCACGTCATCCGATGCCGCTGCGACGTTCGGATCGTGGGTGACGACCACCAGAGTCTGGGCGAAACGCTTGGCGGTGCCGCGCAACACCTCGAGCACCTGCTCACCGGTGCGCCGGTCGAGCGCGCCGGTCGGCTCGTCGGCGAAGACGACCGTGGGCCGGGTGATCAGGGCGCGTGCGATGGCGACGCGCTGGGCCTGGCCGCCGGAGAGCTCGCTCGGCAGCCGGTCGGTCATGCCGGTGAGTCCGACCGAGTCGAGCAGCGACTGCTGCCACTGCTCGTCGGGCCGGCGACCGTCGAGCAGCATCGGCAGCTGGATGTTCTCGCCGACAGTCAGGTGACCGATGAGGTTGTACGACTGGAATACGAAGCCGATGTGGCGGCGGCGGAAGCGGGTGACGGCATCCGGAGACAGCTCGGTGATGTCGGTGTCGCCGATCAAGACCTGGCCACTCGTCGGCGTATCCAGACCGGCGGCGAGGTTGAGGAAGGTCGACTTCCCCGAGCCCGACGGGCCCATTATCGAGGTGAACGACCCCGGTGTGATCGATAGCGAGACGCCCTGCAGCGCCGCAATCTGCTCCGGTCCGTTGGGGTAGGTCTTGGTGAGATGAATGAGGCGCACGGCGGTATCGACCGTGGTGGCGCTGATGGTCGAGGTCATGGCTGGCCTTTCTATCGAGGGTGCCGATGAGCACCTCCAATCGACAGTAGGTACACCGGAGGAGCCCTTCTACGGGCCTTCGGATGAACTGTGGCGCTTACATCTTTGGATGCAAATTGCGCCCTTCGATGGCTCTCTCGAGGTGCAACCCTTCGACTCTCGTGGCAGAAGTGGGTGCCTTCTAGCGTCGAAATGTGGCCATTTCGTGCCGCGGCAATCGATGAGGGGAAGAGTCATGAAACAAGTCACACAACAGCGGGGCCTCAGGGGGATCATCAGGCGGTATCCTCTCGTGAGCTTCTTCGTGCTCGCAAATGCGCTCAGCTGGATCGCGTGGATGCCCTACATCCTCTCGAACAACGGGCTGGGCGTCTGGGACTACACCTTCGAGCTCGGCATGATCGCCGGGGTGCTTCCCGGCGCCTATCTGGGGCCCATCACGTCTGCCCTGATCGTCACGGGGGTCACCGGCGGTGTGGCCGGGCTTCGCCAGTGGGGGGCCCGCCTGTGGCGCTGGCGGGTTCGCTGGCACTGGTACGCCATCGCCCTGCTCGGCGTCCCGGCCGCACTGATTCTCACCGGCCTGGTGGTAGCGGGCGGTCAGGTCGTGCCGCCGTCGCTGGCGGTGCTCGCCGCCTACCTCCCGATGCTCATCATCCAGATGCTCACCACCGGCCTCGCCGAGGAGCCGGGGTGGCGAGACTTCGCCCTGCCCCGCCTGCAGGACAAGTTCGGCCCGATGCGCTCTGCCTTCATCCTGGGCCCGATGTGGGCGCTGTGGCACATGCCCCTCTTCCTCACCGAATGGGGCGGCTACCCCGACGCCGACTGGACGCGACCCGTGAGCTTCGCCGTCTTCTGCATCGGCTTCAACGTCGTCATGGCATGGATATTCAACCGCACAGGCCAGAGTCTGCCGCTCGCCATGCTGGCGCACGTCAGCGTGAACACCTTCATGTCCGGCATCTTCGTCGAGATGTTCCCGTCGATCAGCGACGGCGCCACCTCCAACGCGCTTGCGATCAGCTCAGTGATTGCCGCTGCCATCGTGATCCTGGCAACGCGAGGACGGCTCGGTTACGTCAAGGAGCAGTCAGGGGAGATCGACGAAGCGGTTCTGGTACGCCCAGACGACCGCCTGAAGGCGGGAGCGAACACCTAACTTGGGCAGCATACGCGCGAGGTGCGACTTCACCGTCGACAGCTCGACCACCAGGGCCTGCGCGATCTCTTCATTGGACATGCCCTGGGCGAGCAGCATCAGAATCTCCTGCTCACGGCCGGTGAGCACGTCGCTTCTCAGCGATGTGCTCACCGGCCGCAGGCCGCGCCGCTGCACGAACTCCCGCATGATGCGGCGAGTGAGGCTCTGGTCGATCGTGCCGATGCCGACAGCCACCTGGCGAATGGCTTTCGTGATCGTATCGGGATCGGCATCCTTCAACAGAAAGCCCGAAACCCCGGCCTCTAAAGCCCCGAAGACATAGTCGTCGAGGTCGAACGTGGTGAGAATCAAGACGGGAATCGAGAGCTCGGCGTCAGGCCCGCAGAGCTCACGTGCAACGGCGATACCGTCGAGGCCGGGCATGCGGATGTCGAGGCACGCCACATCAGGACGCAGCTGCCTTGCCATCGCCAACGCCTCGATGCCATCGGAGGCCTCGCCCACCACCTCGAGGTCGGCCTCCATATTCGTGAGTGCCGACAGGCCGGCTCTCACGAGGGGCTGATCATCGGCGATGAGGACGCGGATCATGCTGCTTCTCGCTTCACGGTCAGACGAACGCGCCAGCCGAGTTGATCGGTGAGACCATGCTGCAGCTCGGCGCCGATGAGGTCGGCGCGCTCCTGCATGCCGACGAGGCCGAACCCCCCTCCGGGCCCCAGGTCGGGTGCGTGGGATCCGTCGTTGGTGATCTGCACCACGAGCACATCGGGCGCGCGGTCGTCGACCATCACCACGCAGTGCGCGCCCGGCGCGTGTGCGACCACATTGGCGAGAGCCTCCTGAACGGTGCGGTACACGACCAACTGCGCGAGCGGGCCGATACCGGTCCCGAGGGTCCTCTCGCCGGTGCGCACCTCGTACTCGACCGGCAACCCGGAACTCTTGCGCAGCTCGACCAGCTCGCTCACCGAAGCCAGCGTCTCGACAGTGCGACTGCTGTTGGCATCGTCACGCAGCAGGCCGATCACCCGTCTGAGATCGTCGAGCGCCATCGTGCTCTGAGCCCGCGCCTGCTGCGCCGAGGTCTTGGCAGCCTCGGGGTCGGTATCGACCTGTCGGTAGATGGCGGACGAGAGCAGCGCGATACCCGACATGTGGTGTGCGGCGATGTCATGCAACTCGCGCGACATGGCCATGCGCTCCCTCGAGACCGCCGCCTGGATGAGGGCGTCTCGCTCGCGCCTCAGCGCAAGCACCTCGTTGCCGCGGCTCACCCTCGCGTCTCGGCGGGCGGCGAAGAACAGCGCGATCACCAGTGACCCGCCGACGGCGACGAGGGCCTGCACCGCAGCCATTCCGACCGTCGCGACGTCCAAGGGTGCTCCGGCACGCACATCGTTGACGACCTGCGAGAAGGCCACGAGCACGATCGTGGCTGGCATCACCGCGGACAGATTGCGCAGCGGCTCGCGCAGCACAGCGAGGAAGACAGCGAAGGTGATGCCGACGACGGTGAGATTGAAGGTGGAGGCCGGCGCGGTGAACGCGAGGACCAGCGGCGCGGATGCCACGACCAGCAGCACGAGCCGCGGCGACCGTTTCGCCCGGAGCAAGGCAGTGGCCTGAACTGCGATGACCGCGACGAGCACCCACCACCCGAAAGCTGCGGGTGAGAGCGGCACGACACCCGCTTCGGGATCAGCCGCCTGCAGCAGCGGCAGGAGCAGTAAGCCACCGAACGCTATCCCTGCGAACACCAGGGCCGGCGTGACCTCGGTGAGGCTGAGTCGCTGGGGATGCTTCTGCGTAGTCTGCACCCCACCGATTCTCTCAGTATCGGTGGCGTTTAGAGCGTGCAACCGGGTTCGGTCGCGCTGAGCCACCGAAGGCCGTCACTTAGCGTTTTGAGAACGCGGCCACGTACCTCTGGGTCCACGTCACATGCCGAGAAGCTATCCACCGAAACTGAAGCGCACCGCGACCTCGTCCGTGGCGTTCTTGAAGCGCCTGTCCACCTCCCGTCGTCGCTTTACACGGCGCTCACTCGCTGATCTTCAGATTCCCGCGCAAGGAGACACATCGCCGTGGCTTGAATCGGAGAATGCGACGCTTCGCCGGGCAGTATCGACGAATCAGTGCGCGGGGTTGCTGCCAGTTTCTCGACATGTTCAGGGGAGGCGGTTCGCGATCGCGGCGTCGCCGGCGGTGGCCAGCGCGCGGCAGTTGGGGGTGTCGGCGGGGGCGCCGTCTGTCGTGATGGGCGAGGCATCGATATGGTGGCGTTCGGGTTCACCCTCGCGATCACGGTGCTTGGCGTCCTGACTTGGGCCGTGGCGACACCTATTCTGCTGATCCTGATTGGGTGCACGAACAGGCGGAGTCCTTCAGTGACCGCTTCTTCATCGTTCTCGATGCGGCGGCGGCTCGGGCAGCTTCGAGCGGGACCAAGTAGCTAGCCCGTGTCCGCTTCGCTTCCAGGATAGGTACTGCGCGGCGAGGTCAGGATGCCATGGAAAGCCCGGGGTGCAGCGAAATGCCTCGGGCTTCGTCCGCCGATGAGGCGCCAGGGCATCGGATGCAACAGCACGTCGCAGTTCAGTCTCTTCAGTCTCACCGAGCCGATGATTGACACGACGACCCCGATGGGGCGAGCCCTCTATGGCATCGTCGCCGTGTTTGCACCACTCCCCGTCGACACCATCCGAGACGACTCAGCGCACAAGCTAGGTCTCGACCCCACAGCGCCCGACCTAGACGCGGCCGGAGTCGGTGCCGCCGATGCGAATGTAGGTTTTCGCCATCTTGCGTGGAACCCAGCTCAGTGGATCGATGCCAACTAGCGCGGAAACCGCGTGATTTTCGCCACTTCGGTCCGGAACCTACACAGCTGATGTAGGTACGGGTTCCGCGTTCGAACGCGGAATGAGGGCGTCGAGGATCTCCAACCCTTGGCGTTGATGCAAACGCCGGCTTCTCGCCAGCGGCGTCAACATTGCTGACCCTTCACAAGGTGTCTCGTAACCGAGGTTGAGTACTGCGGAATCCACGATCGGTTATGACACATAGTTATGAGACTCGGCCGCACCGGATAGTTTCAGGAACTGCACTCCTACCAGCGATTTAGCGGTGAGACGTCTCGTATTCGTAGGGATAGGAGACACTTCGGGGGGCGGAGCGCGGCGTCCAATGCCGGAAGGCTGGACCTTTTCCAGCATCTTGCGATCAGATGCCAGCGATGCGTCTGTCAGTTCACATCCAAGAGGAGGCCCCGCGACTTCCGCCGAAACGATCGTTCCTGGCGGCAGCGACTTCTTAGCCTCGCAATGGCAGTCGTTAACGTCGTCCGGAACCACTGCGTGGCGGAGGTATTCGGCTGAGGTTGTCCCCGGTTAATGCTCATGCCGAAGACGCCGAGGATTCGCCGGCCGGAGAGCCGGTATGCCTACGACCTACTAGCCGAGTCGTGTCAGACGTCCTTGAGGACCCGGTCGAGCGCCGCCCGGCCCGCCGGCCCCCACGCCTGCTTGCCGCCGGGCAAACCGCGATCGCCGTTCTGGCCCATCAGTATCAGGAAAAGGCACTTCAGTACGGCCATCCCGCGGGCACGCCGAATCGTCGCGTCGTCAGCCTTGGCGTAGACGGTAAAGAAGCGTGCTGCCGCTCCCATCGGTAGTAGTAGCCAGGCGGCCGCTAGGTCGGCGGCCGGATCGCCGGCGAACAGGTCGCCGAAGTCCACGACGCCCGCCAGTGTCCCGTCTTCGACCACGACGTTCGCCGGATGCAGGTCACCGTGCACCCACACCGGTGGCCCTGTCCATCCGGGGGCTGCAACGGCGTCTTCCCAGACGGCCCGAACTGCGTCCGCGTCAGAGCCGATCGCGTCCACGTCAACGGATTTGAAAAAGTCGTCGAAGCCGTTCGTGAGGTCACTCGGGTGCCCACCACGAACCGTGTCAGCCGGTGCATCCACGGGGGCAGCCACATGCAGCGCCCGGAGAAACGCCGCCAAGGCGTCCGCCGCGTGCTCGCTGCGCGTGATTGACGCGTGGTCCAACGGAAGGCCCGGCACCCACGTCATAACCGTCCAGATCTTGGGGAATCGCTCGGAAGGTGCACCATTTCGCACCGGGACAGGGATCGGCAATGGCAATCGCGGGGCGAGCAGCGGTAGCCACCGGCGCTCCTTAAGCTGGTGATCGAAGTCGGTATCCATGCGCTGGATCCGCACGGCCAGCTCGTCCCCGAGGCGCCACATCTGGTTACCCCAGCCGCCCTCCACCTCACGCAGCGGCAACTCAGCTAGGTCTGCATGCTGGTCTCGCAGCAGATCGCGGATGAGGCTCGCGGTGATGTCGGTGTCGTCCTGCAACTCAGCCATATAAAGCAACCTACTGAGGTTGGCTCCAATCGGTCGTACTTGGGGGCATTCGCGTGGCTCCGTACTCGCGCTTGCTCGGAGGAAGACTGGTGACGCAGCAGGGACCGCATGTCATAGGCAGAGGACAGCAACAATGTCTCCCATGGCACGAAATCGGCGAGCAGCCGACAACCACACGCTCACGGTCGGTGTCTCGTAACCTCTCCGTCTCGTAACGCATAGGTTTCGACACAGGCCGCAACCTGCGCGCCGCATCACATCGTCGCTGCTCGTTCTCCCGACGATCCCGCGCTAGGCAATGACCGGCGACGCTGCGGCGCGTGTAACCGAATGGCGACCCGGCGTAATCGTGACTTGCGTATTGCCCAGCCCGGATACGGTCCAACGCCGGCTCAACCGATCTCGTGGCGTAGGTAGACAAGGTCGCCGCGGTCGTCGGCGTCTATCCTGTCGCGGACGAATCCAACCCTGTCGAGAGCCCGCAGTGATGGCAAGTTCCGGGGCCGCACGGTAGCCCAAACTCTGACGAACCCTGCACGGTGCGCTTCGGCAACGACGGCGGCCGCTAGGGCACTGCCGTTGCCCTGGCTCTGAAACTGATGGCGAATCTCGAAGCCGAACTCGGGTTCGGAACCTGTTCTGCCGAAGGAGAGTCCAGTTATGCCGACCAATGTGCAATCCGCCGCACGCGCGGCATACCAGGTCACACCGTGTTGTTCACGCCGTACTTGCCGTCGCGCAAGCCATTCGTGAGTCTGGGCGATGTCCGAGAATGGGCCGGTCCCGATCGTATGCGTTGCAGGATCGGAGAAGATCAGCCGGTGAAGCTCATCAGCGTCGTCGAGAGCGAGGACGTGTAAGTTCAGCAGACCTACGGAGAACCTGTCGTGCATTCGCGGCACTGATGCGTTCACAGACAGGACTCTATATCGACAGTCACTGGAACAGCCATCCGCACACCGCACTATTGGAGGCAGCCAGACGCGATTCCGACGTCGGATACGGTTGGGGACGTGGCGGAGATTCGGGCGGTGGGATTTGACCTTGATGGGACGCTATTCGACCACCGTGGCTCAGCGACGGACGCGGTGGACGCTTTTCTACGGCTCATTGGCGCACTTCCGTCGGACGACGCGCGGGAACTGTGGTTCTCGGCGGAGGACGCGGAATTCGAGCGATGGCGCACCGGGCAGATCAGCTTCCAAGAGCAACGACGCCGCAGACTACAGACGGTGCTGCCTGCGCTCGGCGTAGCCATCGAAGACAACCCGGTTTTCCTCGACGAACTGTTCGAGGAATATCTCCGCGAATATCAAGCGGCGTGGAGGGCCTTCCCTGATGCGGTCGACGTCCTCACTTCATTGCGGAGCCAGGGGTTTCGACTGGGAATCCTGACCAACGGCAACGAGGAACAGCAGCTAGAGAAACTGAGAACGATTGGTTTGTACGAATCAGTCGACGTCGTCTGCGTCTCCGAGGCAATCGGCGTGCAGAAACCGGATCCGCGCGCCTTCAAAACCCTGGCGCAACGACTCGGAGTCACACCTGCCGAGTGCTTGTTCGTCGGCGACAACCCTCAACAGGACGTCGCGGGAGCGATCGCAGCTGGCATGAGCGCAAAGCTAATCGAGCGCTACCGGGAAAGCGCTGACGGCCTGGCGTCGGCGCTCGATCTCAATGTCGACTATCGCTAACGAAGGGAATAACCGCGCAGAGAGGTGCCAGATCGCGGCATCAACTGGCCCCCCTGCGAGCCGATTGAGGTGTCTCGTAACCTCGGTGTCTCGCATCCCATGGGATGCGAGACGCCGACGCATGCCGGAAGAGCGCTATTTGGCTGAAGCGGATGTCGTGGTGAAAGTTCGCAGGGTCTTGTCCGAGGCGACGACCACGGATGCGAGTATCGCGACTACCGCTGACGCTGCGAGCATCGGGCCTGTTCCGGTTGCGGCGACGAGGATTCCGATGAGGGGGTTGATGATGAGTTGGGGTGCTTGTTGGACGAGTATCAGCAGGCTTTGGAATCTTGAGATCATCGATGCCGGGGCAAGGAGCACGTAGGTCGGGAAGACGTGCGCGGTGAAGATGACGACACCGATGCCGACGAGGGTTGTGCTTGCCGCGGCGATGGGCCAGGTCGGGGAGATCGCGAGTAGTCCAAGTCCGGCGGCAACGACGAGTGGCCCAGCAGCCATGGGGCGCCAGGCTCGGGAGGCGGTGCCTCGCCAGGCGAACCACGCGCCACACAGCAGGCCGCCCGCGATCCATCCGGCTTCGATCACACCGGCCTCCGTTGCACTCCAGCCGCGCTCTCGTGCGGCGAGAGGGATTCCGAGCAGGACGGCGGGGATGACTGCCCCTGCGACGATCGCGACGCAGGCCAGGAGCGCCGGCACGCCCTTGGTGGTTCTTGCGGTCGTGATGCCGCTCGCGATGCCACGGAATGTGACCGCCTGCGGCGCAGTCACGTGCTCAATCGGTGGGCGGATCATCAGCAGTGTCACCAGCATGGCAACGCATCCGAGGACATCGAGCAGGGCGACTCCGCTCAGCGCGATGATGCCGATGAGTAATCCACCGAGCGGCGGGGCGATTGTGCGTGCGAGCTGGCTTGCCATCCCGACGCGTGCCATGGCCGCGCCGAGTGTGTTGTCCGCGACGAACAGACGAGGAAACACGCCCGCGGCGGGGCGGTGAAATGCAGAGACTGTCCCGATGAGTGCTGCGGTGATCATCAGCAACACTGGTGGCGTCGCCCAGAGCGTGACGGCAATCGCGAGGCACGCACTGAGCATCATCAGCGCGAGTGTGCAGAGGATCATCATTCGACGTGGCCCGAACCGATCTGCGACAGCCCCGCCGAGCAGCCCCAGAAGCACGGACGGAGCAACCGTCAGAGTGAGCACAGCCGCGGCGACGTTCGGTCCGTATCCGGATGCCACCCACGTCAAAGCAAAGGCGAGAACGCCAGATCCGAGTTCTGAGCCGACAGTCGCAGCTACCCAAGCGTTGAAACCTGTCGGCACTGTGGGTCGGGTCATGAGTGCCGCGGCATGACCAGCGCGATGAAGTCTGGCTGACTTGGTGAACACCACGCGATTGCCTCGTTCGGCTCGCCGATATCGCAGACGAGCTCGGACCCGACTGCAGCATCGGCGATACGCGCCAGCGCCGATGCCGAGAGTTCGAGGGACGCGGGCGCGCCGCTAGCGAACCCCGAGATGTTCCGGTTCTCCAACGCCAACAGGCTCTCACTGCCATCTGACGTCAGCACCACACTCTGACTCTCAGCAGACGTTACGAGACCGCGAACGTCCTCTCGCTTGAAGAGAACTCTGCTTGACACATCTGAGTCTTCGAGGCGAAGTTGATGGACACTCGGGAATCGGTCCGGCTCCGGACTCAGCGCGAACGTCTCACCTTGAGAATCTCGGAGTTCGACGCGGGCTTCAACCGCAGGATGATCGCGACCGATCGGAGCCTCGATAACGAGCTCAACGTGTCGACGAGCGCGAAGCCAGTCAAGCGCTGGAGTGGGATTGAACCGCACCCTGGCAGGGGGCCCATCGATATCCGTTGCGATATCCATTCGACCCATCAGGATGTAGCGGTCGGTCGCAGTCACGGCCACGGAATCGGATGCAACGTCAATCAGCACACCATCGAAGTCGGCGTCCCCGTTACCTGACGCAGACAGAACCTGACGGATCGCGGACTCGAGAACCATGGCATCGAATCGGACGCAAGTGCGTCGTGTGGGGTTCCGGTCAACGCGAGCCCGCAGGCTGAGCTTGAGATCTCTGACCAACTCTTCAGCCGCAGCAGACCGCTCGTGAGCATCCGTCAACCACTCGTCCAGTACGCTCGCTGCGCCGACGGCATCGCCTTCGAGAACGATCCTGATGCGTTCCAGGCTCAGACCAGCGTCCCGCAAACGTCGAATCCAGATCGCGCGCTGTTGCTGATCCTGGGCGTAGTAGCGATAGCCCGTTCGTTCCTCGATTTCAGCAGGCACGAGCAGCCCATTCTCGCCATACTGCCGAAGCGCGCTGGCGCTGAGTCCAACTGCTTGAGCGAACGCGCTGATCGTTTGCAACGAGCGCCTGCTGACACGCAGCTGGACATCGCCGGGCTCTCGGAACTCCACCATGGAACCATCATCAACGTTCACCCTGACTGAAGGTCAAGCAACAGCAGCAAACGGCCTTCAAGTGCCCACGATAACCAGCGGCATCGGCTACGGGCCCTGGTCCGCAGTGTCTCGTAACCTAAGTGTCTCGAAACGCATGGGATGCAAGACAGCCGTCACTGCGCTTGGTCCAGCACCCAGCACCGATGAGACGCCTCGTATCGCTAGGGTTTTGAGACACAGCTATAGTGCGATCGACGTTGCCAGCTCCGCTGGCCTTGGGCGGACAGAACTAGGGTTGACCACATGCCTTCGATTGCCCGGCCCGCGAGACCTCGAGACGTCGCCGGCATCATCCGTCTCGTCGAGGGAATGTACTCCGAGATGGCTGAGGAGTACGCCGGCGCGCGGCCGCCAGCCAACCCCACTTGGGTGCGAGCTGCGGAGACAGCGCTTTTGGAACGTCTCGGAGACGACGTTATGGCGTTCGTTATCGAGCATCCCTCGATCGCTGGCGATATCGTCGCTGTCGCAGTCGGCCGCCTCCAAACGACCCTTCCTAGCCCCCGCCGACGCGGAACGACTTCCGGATATGTGGAGTGGGTAACCACCGAGCCTCGAATGCGCCGCCGGGGATTCGCGCGAGCTGCGGTTGCTCAACTTCTTGGCTGGTTCGAGGAGCGCGATGCCGGCGTCGTAGATTTACACGCAAGCTCTGCGTCCGCGCCGCTCTATCGCGAAATGGGCTTCGAAGGCGGCGGCCCGATCTCTCTCAGCCGACGTCCTTAAGGACCCTCAGAGGGCGAGAAACTCAGGACTCCAAACGATGGTGTTCAGTGGGGTGTGGCACGGAGAAGCGACAGGTGCTCGTGCTTTCCCACCTGGCACGTTGGGCTCCACCCAACGTGTCTCGTAACCTCGGTGTCGCATAACCCATGCGATACGAGAGGGGACGGGACTGACGGTGTCGCAACTCTGACCCGCTCTTGATTAGGCTCCCCGCGAGCTGGCCCCGGTGCCGGGGAGCCGGAGCCCTCCACGCCATGTTCGCTTGGATCAAGAAACTGATCTGAGCGGCCGACCCGCATGAACGTGTACATGCAGGTGCTTCGAGTCCTGATAGTCGCCGAGGTTCGTCATGACGCTTGCCTTGCCGTGACGGGCGACGACATCCGCAGCGACCGACTGGACAACCTCCAACAATCTGGAAGCGAGACCGGAGTCCTCTAGCGTCAGCAGCGAATCCACGTGGGCCTTGGGGACCACCACAATATGCACCGGCCAGAACGGTCGCGTGTGATGAAACGCAAGCACATCGCGGTCCTCGAACACCACCTGTAGCGGTTCGCGTCGAGGCATCGCCACGTCGCAATAGAAGTCGTCCCCGGAGTACTGCGCCACACGGACGAGCCTACGACCCAGACCGAGCCTGTCTCATTACTCCTGCGTGTCATATCCCATCGGATAAGAGACGGCAACAGTGCTGGACGCTGTGGTGATGTCGATGTCGCGGGCTCCGTAGCATCTGAGTGGTACAGTCATCTGTATCAATCGAATGATACGGATGAAGGAGTGGAAATGCTCGTGACAATAGCTCCAGTTATCGGTCTCGTCCTTGCCTTGGTCTGGGTCGGCCTTCGCCCACCCAGAGGAGCGACTGGAATCTCTTGGAACGTACGAGGTTTCACCTTCGTTGGCGTCGGCATCGCACTTCTCGGCGCTCTGATCGTCGAACTGAGCGGGAACACCGCGTACTCAGCTATGACTTCTCCCTTGCCATTGGCATGGGTGCCAGGCGATTGGAAATACGTGGTCCCGCTCGTTTCCGGCCTCGCCGGTGTTCTCGTAATGACGCTGCCATTGCTCGGCCATGGGTCAAGAGGATCTGCGCAGCTTGCGCGGCGAACCGCATTCAGCTTCGTGCACCGGTGGTGGCTCATTCTCGCTGGCTCCCTCATCGCGGCAATCGTCGTACTCAGCATTGCGGCCGGCCGTGTATCCAGCCCGGACGAGGGCGGGCGTTACCGCCTATTTGCGATGGAATCTGGTGCGGCTGAGATCCATGTCCTGATCTACGGCTGGTACTACTCGCTCCCTAGCCTCGTCGCTCTCGTGCTGTTTGCAGGAGCCGCACTCCTCGCGCTCGGTCTGATCGCTCGTCCGCCGCTGGCTGCCGACACCCTCCAGGACACTGCAGTTCGGAAGGAACGCACTCGAAACGTGATGGGCGTCCTCGTCGGCGGTCTGCTCTTGCACCTCGGCGCTGTCTTGAGTTTCCTCGGGTATACCGGGACAAGCAGCGTTGGCATTTTTCAAGGCGAGGACATCATTCCGATCATCGCGCCGTTCGCTGCCTTCGGCCCCCTGCTCTGGGCAATGGGTGTGATGGCATCGATCCTCGGATTCGCATGCTGGTTCGAGATCGTGCTCAGTAGCGTGCGGCGTCCGGCACGCCGGCGAGTAAGCGCGGCCTGACATGGAGATCGAGCTTCGGGGGTCTACGCCACCCGCTGATCAGATCCGCGAACAGATCGGAGGATTGATCGCGGCCGGGCGAATGGGAGCCGGCGAAAAGCTGCCCTCCGTGCGACAGCTCGCACGGGACCTCGGCGTCGCGCCAGGCACCGTCGCCAAGGCATATCGAGCGCTCGACGCAGACGGCTATGTAGACGCACGCGCGGGCGGCAGCACACGAGTCAGCGCGAAGGCCAGCACCACTCCACGTCCAGTAATCGAAGCAGCGCGTCACCTAGCAGATATCAGCACGTCCGAGGGAGCTTCCCTGGACGAGGCCATCCGCCTGCTACGAGCGGTCTGGCCGAACTAGCAACACCCGGAAACCGACCTCGCGAACGAGGCGCGCTGGGCTCGCGGATGTGTCTCATAACCTCGGTGTCTCGAAACCCATGGGATAGGAGACAGCTGCCCACCCGCGAGTTCGGCTGACACACACGAGTGTTGAGGACTTCGGACAGAAGTGTCGACGACTTCGGACATCGACAGCTATCCGATGGTGTCGAGCGGATTCACGTCAGGGCGTCGCGCTTCTCTGTTTATGTAGATCTGAACGACAGATTGCCCGATGCCGATTGCTATGGGGATCCAACCCTGCATCACACCCTGGCTCAGGCTAAAGATCCCCACGCCCACGAGGATCGCGCACAGCGCCCATATGAACCAACGAATCTTCGCCAGATAGTAGAGCCACATGCTTCCAGGATGGCATGCCCTCGCTCGAGGCTCAATCCCGATACGTATCCCATCAGTCCCTCAGATGCCGCCCTTAACGAGGAGTTTGACGAGACGGCACCGACTTAGACCGGCTGTCTCGTAACCTCGGTGTTTCGCAACCCATGGGTTTCGAAACAGTTGAGAAGCCGTCGATTCATTTGCACACGTTCAGGTCGCAGAACTTCTTCTGCCGTTGTTGGACAATCTCTCATGCTGCGGACATGTACTTAGTAGAGGTACGAGTTCGAGAGAGGCTCTCCGATGAATGACACTGAGTTCGAAACGTTGTTACGCGACTCCGCGCCGCCGGTGACACCGGTCGTGGGACTTGCTGTGCATCGTGAGCGCATCCTCAGCGATGTGCGGCGACGTCGGACGCGCCGCTCCCGTATCTGGGCTGGAAGCGTGGCGGTGGCCGCTCTGGTCGTCGGGGGCGGTTCGATCGCGACCGCCGGCGATGGATATGAGACCCCGTGGGGATGGTTCGCGGACAATGTGTTCATCGCGAACAGCACCGATGGGTCTGCGTGTTTCCAAGGTATCCGTGTGCAGTGGGAAGGGCTGGCAGCCGACGACCCGCTGGTTCAGGATGCGCAGGAGTTCGTCAGAAATCTCGACCTCGAAAGCCTGGACACAACGAAGCAGGCGGCCGAGCTCAAAGCCGACATGGCCGCTGCGGACCCTGTGCCGAACGAATATGGCGATCTCGTGCGTATTGAGTTGAGCGATGCCGAACTCACACAGCAAGCTGTGCATGAGTTGGTTGCAAAGGCGCTGTTCAACGAACTGCTTGCGGAGGGGTATGAGATGACCCCGGGGCACGAAGTGAGCCTTTCGAGTCAATCCGAGAACTGCAACTGATAATGGTTGGTCGGAATCACGACGCAACGTCCGCTGCCGAACACGCCCGTTTTGACGAACTCGTCCGCGCTAACGAAGACGACTTACTGCGGTACCTCCAGCGCCGTTTAGCCAACGGCGCAGATGCCGCCGAGGCGTTCGGAGAGGTGTTGTATTTTGCTTGGAAACTTCGTCGCAAGGTGCCCGTCGACTCGACCGAGGCGCGAATGTGGCTCTTTGCTTCGGCCCGCAATGTCATGCTCAACTCGCGGCGGACGCGCGTTCGACGATCTGCGGCCGTGGAGCGTCTCGCGTCGGAAATGACGACGTCTGCCTCGGCGGGCATGAGTATGGGCGCTGCTGTCGAGATTCGAGCAGCGATCGATGCTCTACCGACTGTCGACGCCGAACTCGTACGCCTGACTTACTGGGATGGTTTCGCCTCCCACGAAGCTGCAGCGATCCTCGGCCTCAACGCTTCGACGGCGCGATCGCGGCTGGCGAAGGCAAGAGAGTTCCTTCGAAACGCACTCGACCCGACGCTTGCGAACAACGGCCTGTCTACCGAACCTGTGGAAAGCGAGACCTGAATGTTTCACCCCCAGCCCACCGACCTCCTGCTTCCGCCAACACTGACAATCGATCTGACCTCACTCGTCAGCGGATGCTCCGTTCCGTCGAACGCCGACAGCGCAGACCGCCAACCCTCCTGAATGGTGGTGCTATGCGATCTCAAGCAGCGAAGCTGGCGATGTGTCTCGTAACCAGGGTGTCGCATAGCCCATGCGTTTCGAGACGTTCAGTTCTCAGCAGGTTCGGTCGAACGAGTCGTTCGCGAGGATTTCGGACACGACAGATAATTTCGCTCTGGTGTACTCGCCCCATCCATCCGCCAATGCTGCCGCCTCCCGTTTGACGGCGAGGTATCTCTCCCGGCTCTTCTTTTTCGTCAGCAGGATGTCGCGGAAGCGCAGCCGCTTGTTCCATTCCTCACCTTGAAACTCGAAGATGTGGATGACGAATAACCGAGCGGAGCGATCCGGATAGCTGAGCCATGCGTGGTCGGCTCGTTTTCCTCAAGGTCGAACCCGAGGCGCGCTAGCTCGTGACCAGCAAGCACGATCTCATCCGCAGCCATGCCGACCGCTAGATCGACGACCGGCTTCGCCGGTAGCCCTGGAACAGACGTGGATCCAATGTGCTCGATCTTGGCGTGAGGTAGGTGCTCTAGGATTTCGACCGTCATCTCAGCGGCCTTTCGCGCCCACGCTTCGTGCTCACTGGCGACGAGAGTTACGCACTCGTCGGATGCCATCCGACGAGTTTCGCAGAAATCAACTGAGTGTCTCGTAACCTCGGTGTCTCGAAACCCATGGGTTAAGAGACACCGGAGTTACGAGACACTTGGCAGGCTGCGCTCAGAGTGTCCGTCACCCGTCGAACATCCACGGCTCTCGATACTGGGCACCATCGCCGAGCACGCTCACGAGCTTCGGGGGGCACGCAAGTTGATCCTCACCGTAATCATGACTCCGACGGAAGTCGGAAAGAGTTCCAGCCTCAAAAGAAACCTCGATCCGATAACAGGTGTAGACCCGACTCGGCCTGGAATCGAACCATCCCGGTCTCGAAAGATGCTTGTCGATCCCTGACGCGACGAATAGGTCGAAGGCCCCATCTTCATCGCCAGCGCCCACCTGAATATTGTAAAGGACCGGCGTCCCCTCATCCTCGGAGAAGGAGGGCGCATCTTCCTCTGCGTCCCAGCGGACGGCGGCAGCGGACAGTAGGCCAAGGAGCGCTTCGGGCGTCGGCGCGCTCGCAGTGGGGTCAGTCATGACGCCGTAGACGACACTTTCTGCGGCGTCCAGTTGACGCGACATGGCAGGCTCGACAGGATCTGACGCACTCGAGCACCCCGACACCGATGCGATGACACCCAACGCGGCCAAGGCCAGGGCTGCACGCATCACCAATCTCATGGGGCCAGTATGGCCGCGCTCCCTGAGATACTCCGACAGCCGTCCGACAGCCTCGGTATCTGCTGTGTCGCAACCCATGGGATGCGAGACGGCTCGTCATCGTCGACTCCATTGGATCCAGGCCTGGTGACTTGGCGTGATTTTCGTAATACACTAAATACATGGGAGCAGAAGAAACAATCAACGGCGTGCCCGTCACTGAAGAACAGATCGCCGAGTGGTCAGCTGAGGCAGAGGCCGGCTACGACATTGGAGCGTTGAAGAGGCGCGGTCGCGGTCGACCCGGCCGTGGTGCACAACCCTCACAGGTCGTCGCCTTGCGCCTCACGATCGAGGAGCTCACCGCGATAGACATGGCAGCCGAGCGACAGCACAAGACCCGTTCGGAGCTCATTCGCGAAGCGCTGGCGATGTACGCGGCGTGAAGGTTCACGACTCCGCGCTCAGGCACGGTGTTTCATCCGAAGATTCCATTCAAGCGGCATCGTGGCCGACCTGGATCGTGAGCCTTGACGACGAATCGCCTGCCCGTGAGCTTCGACTGGGATTCGACACACATGGCCGGTTGCTCGAGACAGTTGTTCTCGTGTTCGACAGCGGTAACGAGCTCATCATTCACGCCATGAACGCCAGACCGCAGATGCTCGAACTTCTGCCATAACCACGGAACCGGACGGGCGGCACTCCCGTGCAGCAGTCCCGACCAACCTGTCTCGTAACCTGGGTGTCTCGTAACCCATGGGTTACGCGACACCCAGGTTATGAGACACGCAGCGCGGCGTGCCTTTGGGACTGCTGCACGGTTAGGTGACAGTTTCTAGTCACGCCGCGAGGGCGACGGTCGTGTTCATGATGGTCTCGAATTCGATCGGGGTCAAACGCCCCAGAGCGGCTTGCCG